>LUZK01000010.1 GCA_001603595.1 Bacteroidales bacterium Bact_19 | reverse complement strand
AACGATCTTTGACGTATTGAGACTGAGAAAAAAAAGAGCATACAAACAGGCTACACTGTGAATAAAAAAGAAGAAAAAAAGAGCGTACGGAGGATGCCTAGGCTCTCAAAGGCGAAGAAGGACGTGATAAGCTGCGAAAAGCTGCGGGGAGGTGCAAATAACCTGTGATCCGCGGATATCCGAATGGGGAAACCCATCCCGAGAGGGATATCCCGAAATGGGAGGCGAACCCGGGGAACTGAAACATCTAAGTACCCGGAGGAAAAGAAAACAAAAGTGATTTCCTTAGTAGTGGCGAGCGAAGAGGGAAGAGCCCAAACCGATATTGTTTAGGCAATATTGGGGTTGTAGGACTGCGAGGATATTTATAAAACTGAATTGGAAACGTACTGGAAAGTTGTACCGAAGAGGGTGAAAGTCCCGTACAAGAAAGGTTTTATAGATTTTGCATAATCCTGAGTAGCGCGGGGCACGAGGAACCCTGTGTGAATCTGGCGGGACCATCCGCCAAGGCTAAATACTAATGAGAGACCGATAGCGAACTAGTACCGTGAGGGAAAGGTGAAAAGAACCCCGAGCAGGGGAGTGAAAAAGAACCTGAAACCGTGCGCTTACAAGCGGTTGGAGCCCTGAGAGGGGTGACAGCGTGCCTTTTGCATAATGAGCCTACGAGTTAGTCGTCTCTAGCGAGGCTAATGGCTTAAGGTCAGGAGCCGAAGCGAAAGCGAGTCTGAAAATGGCGTTAAGTTAGAGGCGCTAGACGCGAAACCTAAGTGATCTACCCATGGCCAGGGTGAAGTTCTGGTAACACAGAATGGAGGTCCGAACCAGTTGACGTTGAAAAGTCTTTGGATGAGCTGTGGGTAGGGGTGAAAGGCCAATCAAACTGGGAAATAGCTCGTACTCCCCGAAATGCATTTAGGTGCAGCCTTGGGTATAATGTATCAGAGGTAGAGCTACTGATAGGGCTAGGGGGCTTCACCGCCTACCAACCCCTGACAAACTCCGAATGCTGATACATTTTAACCAGGAGTGAGGGCATGGGTGCTAAGGTCCATGTCCGAGAGGGAAATAACCCGGACCAACAGCTAAGGTCCCGAAATGATAGTTAAGTTGACCAAACGAAGTTCGACTGCATAGACAGCTAGGATGTTGGCTTGGAAGCAGCCATTCATTTAAAGAGTGCGTAACAGCTCACTAGTCGAGCGGTTGAGCGCGGATGATACACGGGCATAAACTATCTACCGAAGCTTTGGATCACGAAAAAGTGGTGGTAGGGGAGCATTCCATTAGAGTAGAAGCAATAGAGTAATCTATTGTGGATTAGATGGAAAAGCAAATGTAGGCATGAGTAACGATAATGGGGGTGAGAAACCTCCACACCGATAGACTAAGGTTTCCACGGCGATGCTAATCAGCCGTGGGTTAGTCGGGGCCTAAGGATAAGCCGAAGGGTGATTCCGATGGGAAATCGGTTAATATTCCGATACCTGATGTAACTGCGAAGGAGGGACGAAGGAGTGACATACCCGCGTACTGACGGAAAAGTACGTTAAAGGGAGTAGAAATATGTTGTGTTAAAAGCATAGCATTTCGAACCTGACAGTACCATGACCCTTCGGGTGATTGGAAAGTGGTAGTAAACAGACTTCCGAGAAAAGCTTCTAAGCGATAGGTTACATTAGCCCGTACCCCAAACCGACACAGGTAGTCAAGGAGAGAATCCTGAGGTGCTCGAGTGAGTCGTGGCTAAGGAACTAGGCAAAATTACCCCGTAACTTCGGGAGAAGGGGTCCCTACGCAAGTAGGGCGCAGAGAAATGGCCCAGGCGACTGTTTAACAAAAACACATGGCTTTGCTAAATCGAAAGATGAAGTATAAGGCCTGACACCTGCCCGGTGCCGGAAGGTTAAGAGGGGGGGTTATCTGGCGAAAGTTGGAGAAGCTCTGAATCGAAGCCCCGGTAAACGGCGGCCGTAACTATAACGGTCCTAAGGTAGCGAAATTCCTTGTCGGGTAAGTTCCGACCTGCACGAATGGTGTAACGATCTGGGCGCTGTCTCAGCCACGAGCTCGGTGAAATTGTAGTTCCGGTGAAGATGCCGGATACCCGCGACGGGACGGAAAGACCCCGTGCACCTTTACTATAGCTTCATATTGGTTCTGGGTAAGTGATGTGTAGGATAGGACGGAGACAGAGAATCGGCTTCGCCAGGAGTCGAGGAGTCGGCCTTGAAATACGTCCCTTTGCTTATCTGGAATCTAATCCCTTGAAAAAAGGGAGACAGTGTGTGGTGGGTAGTTTGACTGGGGTGGTCGCCTCCAAAAGAGTAACGGAGGCTTTCAAAGGTACCCTCAGCACGCTTGGTAACCGTGCGAAGAGTGCAATGGCAAAAGGGTGCTTGACTGTGAGACCGACGGGTCGAGCAGGTAGGAAACTAGGACATAGTGATCCGGTGGTTCCGCATGGAAGGGCCATCGCTCAAAGGATAAAAGGTACGCCGGGGATAACAGGCTGATCGCTCCCAAGAGCTCACATCGACGGAGCGGTTTGGCACCTCGATGTCGGCTCGTCACATCCTGGGGCTGGAGAAGGTCCCAAGGGTTGGGCTGTTCGCCCATTAAAGTGGCACGCGAGCTGGGTTCAGAACGTCGTGAGACAGTTCGGTCCCTATCTGTCGTGGGCGTAGGAAACTTGAGAGGGCCTGACACTAGTACGAGAGGACCGTGTTGGACAAACCTCTAGTGTACCTGTTGTGGCGCCAGCTGCACCGCAGGGTAGCTATGTTTGGAAGAGATAAGTGCTGAAAGCATCTAAGCACGAAGCTCGCCTCAAGATGAGGTTTCCATAGAGGGCCGTCAGAGACTATGACGTTGATAGGCTGCAGGTGTAAATTCAGTAATGAAAAAGCCGAGCAGTACTAATTGCCCGAATCTTCTTTAAGAAAGAATTACGGTGAGTCGGTTTGTATGCTCAGTCTTAATACGTAACGACATTAAAAATCTTAAGGTGGCTATAGCGATGAGGTTCCACCCGATCCCATTCCGAACTCGGAAGTTAAGCTCATCAGCGCCGATGGTACTGCGTTCAGCGGGAGAGTAGGTCGCCGCCAAATTTTTAAAGAGACTGTCTCAAAAAGGCAGTCTCTTTTTTTTATTAATTCAAAA
>LUZK01000084.1 GCA_001603595.1 Bacteroidales bacterium Bact_19 | reverse complement strand
GAGAAATATTTTTTATCGTCAAAACCTCCCCACTATTGAACATATCAAACAATCTCAGAAACTTCTCCTTTTTATTTATGTAATGAATGCTGCTCTCACTTGTCGGAATAAACGTGCGACGACATTCTTTACATCTATATCTCGATACATTTACATATTTTCCAAACTTAACAAAATGTTTGCTCCCNNNNAACAAATTATTGCAAAATAAAAAGTAAAATGATTTATCAACACATATTTGAAATATATTCTTATTTTTAAAAAAAACATCTCTCCAATTCATAAATACATCTTCAAAATTTAAAAAGTACACCTTCACAGCGACATTCCTTGATTGCTTGGTGTATAATCTCTTGAGGCAAGAGATTCTGTTTTGCTTTTTTGTTTCATTTTAAAAGTTCTTCTTTGCGCAAAATTAAAAAATAAATTAAAATATCTGCACAATTTACAAATAGCTTAATTTTCATTAATTCAACAACATTTTAATCTTATTTTAATACAACTCCAAATCTACATCTTACTTAAATTGAATTAGAGTTTGTTAGGTTTGTTAAACCAATTTATTTCAATCTAGTAATACTAAGTATTTTGTATTTATTAATTCTTATTATTTTCGAATAAAAATTTGTGACTTTTATTAATTAATAGGTACATTACAGTATCGTCTGAAATTATTGGAATTTCTTTTCGAAAATCGTTTAAATATTCGGAAAGTTCTTTGCAGGGTTTTTGTGGTTCGCGAAAACTAAGTGCCTGACTGGCAGCAAACATTTCTATTGCAAGAACTCTTTCTGTATTTGAAACAACATTTAACAATTTAGTTGCAGCGTTGGCTCCCATACTTACATGATCTTCCTGTTCGTTACTTGAAGAAATTGTGTCAACGCTGGCAGGAGTACATAATTGTTTGTTCTGACTAACCAATGAAGCTGCTGTGTATTGAGGAATCATAAAGCCGGAATTTAATCCGGGATTTGCTACCAAAAAAGGTGGTAATCCTCTTTCCCCACTAATTAATCTATACAACCTTCTTTCGGAGATTGAAGCTAATTCTGATATTCCTATCGCTAAAAAATCCATTGCCAAAGCCAGGGGCTGACCATGAAAATTACCACCGCTTAAGACTAAATTTTCCTCAGGGAATACTGTAGGATTGTCTGTAACGGAATTTATCTCAGTTTCTACAACAGAAATTACGTAGTTCAAACAGTCTTTACTGGCACCATGCACTTGAGGGATACATCTGAAAGAATATGGGTCCTGTACAGATATTCTTTTTACATTTTTTTGTAATTCCGAATTTGAGAGATATCCATACAGTTTTTTTGCAGTTTCAAGTTGTCCTTTGTGAGGCCTGATGGTATGTAAGACTTCAAAAAATGGTTCTATTCTGCCTAGATATGCTTCGAGAGATAGTGTTGCTATTTTATCGCACTCTTCGACTATCTTTTTTGCTCTGATTACAGCATAAACAGCATGAGCTAGCATAAATTGAGTTCCGTTCATTAAGGCTAAGCCTTCTTTGGATTTTAGTTTCAGGGACTGCAGATTTTTAACTTTCAGAACTTCGGAAGTTGGTAGTTTTCGCCCTTCATAATAAACTTCTCCTTTCCCGATTAATGTTAAGGTTATATGAGCCAGGGGTGCTAAATCTCCCGAAGCACCCAATGAACCCTGTTTATAAACTACAGGTAAAATATCATTATTGTAATAAAAAATCAATCGTTCTACTGTTTCTATGCTTACGGCAGATTTGCCGTAACAAAGTGCCTTAATCTTCAACAAAATCATCAATTTCACCAATTCCGGGCTTATTTCCTCTCCCACTCCGCAAGCATGAGACATAACAAGATTTTCCTGTAATTTTTCAAGATCAGAATTGGAAATTTTAGTATTACACAAAGATCCAAAACCAGTATTTATTCCGTATAGTGGAGATTCAGATGTTTCAATTGCCTTATCAAGATAATTTCTACATTCATTAATTTTTGATTTTGCCTCATCTGATAGTTCAATTTTATAATTTTTATTTATTATTTCCTCAATAGTATTAATGCTCCAATGATCTAATCCAACTACATATTTTTTCATAAAAAAAATTTTTTAATGATTAATAAAACGAAAAATAAAAATTAGAAACGACTTTTAGAACAAAGCCTTGCGGTTCAATAAGATAATATATTCAGTTATCCAGAACATAAAATTAAATCTACGCAAAAATATTAAAATTTTATTCAAACATGCAAATTAAGAATTTAAAATTAATCCGTCTTTAATTGTAAATAATTTATCGGTTAGTTGTGCATGTTCTTGATTATGAGTAACAATGACAAAAGTTTGATTAAAGTTATTTCTTAAATCAAATATAATATCATAAAGATCTCTTGCATTTTTTGAATCCAGATTACCTGAAGGTTCGTCGGCTAGGATAACACTGGGTTTGTTTATTAAAGCACGGGCAATGGCAACTCTTTGTTTTTCGCCACCGGAAAGTGCGTCGGGTTTATGATTTGCTCTATCTTTAATATTAAGAGCTTCCATAATTTCGAGAGCTTCGTTTTTAATTTGATTTTTATTTTTCTTGGCAATTAAAGCAGGTATCATAACATTTTCGAGAGCGGTAAACTCAGGTAGAAGATGATGAAACTGGAAAACAAAACCAATTTCAGAATTTCGAAATGCAGCCATTTTTTTTTCGTTCATTCCAAAAACGTCAATTCCGTTGATGAACACTTTTCCTTGATCCGGCTTTAGTAATGTCCCTAAAATTTGCAACAAAGTTGTTTTGCCGGCTCCACTTGCTCCAAGAATAGAAACAACTTTCGACTTTTCAATCTCAAGCGAAATCCCCTTAAGCACTTTAAGGCTTCCGTACGATTTATGGATATTTTCAGCAATTATCATAAAAATATATTTATGTAAAAATAGGCTTTTTAAAAATATTGTCAAAACAAAATTTAAAACATAAAAGTTATAAACATGTTATCAATAAAAAGTTGTTTATAAAAACATCTCATAAAAAAATTAACAATAGAAAAACTTAAAAGATAAATATCTAAATTTGAAAGAAACGAAAATTACAAAATCAATGGCCGAAACTAAACGAAAAAAGACTTATAATCAGACAGATATTTTAGAAAATATTAATGCACTTTACGGAAAAATTCCGCCACAATCGCCTGAGTTGGAACAAGCGGTACTGGGAGCATTATTAATTCAGCCGGATTCTTTTCATCTGGTGGTGGAAACTCTAAAACCAGAATCGTTTTATGATCAGATACACCAGGAAATTTATCGAGCAATTCAGAATCTTGGAAAATCAAACAGACCAATTGATATTATTACTGTTGCTCATGAGCTTAAAGCAAAAGATAAGCTGGACATAATTGGGGGAGAATTATATTTATCGGAACTTACTAACAAAGTTGCATCTGCATCACACCTTGAATTTCATGCTAAATTGGTTCAACAAAAATACATTCAGAGAGAACTTATTAAGTCTGCTATTGAAATTCAACAAAAAGCCTACGAAGAATCCGAAGATGTTGACGAGTTATTAAACTTTGCAGAATCCGAAATTTTCAATATTTCACAAGGAACAATCAAAAGTGAAACTGTTCAAATAAATTCTTTAGTCGCAAAAGCTATTTCAGAAATTGAAGAAGCCAGTAAAAACAAAAATAAACTTCTCGGCGTACCTAGCGGTTTTACGGCAATTGACAGATACACTTCCGGCTGGCAAAAATCTGACCTCGTTATTATTGCTGCCAGACCTTCCATGGGGAAAACTGCATTTGTATTGTCAATGACTCGAAACATGGCTGTTCAGCATAATCGCCCTATAGCTTTCTTTTCGCTCGAAATGTCGTCTTTACAGCTTGTTAATCGTTTGATGTCAGCAGAATCAGAAATCCCTAATGATAAATTACGTACCGGCGACCTTTCAGAGAGTGAATGGCAGCAACTCGAAAATAAATTAAAATTATTGGAAGCCTCACCAATTTTTATCGATGATACGCCTGCAATTTCAATATTTGAACTCAGAGCAAAATTACGCCGGCTTGTAAAAGCTCATAATATCCAATGTGCAATTATTGATTACTTGCAATTGATGACAGCCGGGATTGACCTTAAAGGAAACAGAGAACAAGAAGTTAGTACTATATCTCGATCTCTGAAAAGTATTGCAAAAGAATTAAATATTCCTATTCTGGCTCTCTCGCAGTTGAATAGGTCTGTAGAATCAAGATCCGGTGATAAACGCCCTCAACTTTCAGACCTCAGAGAGTCCGGGGCTATTGAGCAAGATGCTGACATGGTTTTGTTTATTCACCGTCCCGAATATTACGGAATCACTGCTGATGTAGATGGTAAACCAACCACCGGATTAGCCGAAATAATTATTGCTAAACACAGAAACGGAGCTACTGGTTCTGCTTATTTAAAATTTATTAAACAATTTGCAAAATTTTCTGATTATGAGGAACCAGAAGATTATCAAGAATTAGCAGGAAATATTTACCAATCAAAAATCAACAGTTTATCTTCCAATAATGACCTTTTGGACAATAATGATTTTGATAGCTCATTTTTAGAAAAAGAATCTCCTTTTTAGTTTATTTAATGAACAAAGATTTTATAAAATTTTTGATAAACTTAAAGATAATTAGATAATAGTAATCTTAGTTATATCTTTTATTTTTTAATTAACTGCAAATTTTTAACCAAAATTCAGCATTATAAAATCCAAAATTTACCTAAAATCCAACATAATCGGGCTTTGGCTGCTATACGGAGATTGTCGATGTACTCTCGATACCCCTCTCGATACGCCCCCCGTATGCTGAGACTTTTCCTAACCAGCTAATTGTATTAGTTCATTTTTTTATTATATTTAATATTGATTTAATTTTTCGTAAGCTCTCTTTTAGAATTTTATCATACAATACACAAATCAACATATAATCCAAAGTTTTTCATAAATTCAAATTTTCATTCTCATATAATACCATAAAAAAAATTATATATATATTTGACACAATTATCCAAAACAGATTAGTTAAATGACAAAAGAGACTTTTAGAGGATATAGCAAACGGTTAATAAAACACAGAAATCTTACTCATAGAAAAGTAGTAGCCCAACTTGACCTTGATACTTCATCTTTTAGTAAGGTTGAACATGGAGAAAGGCTAATGTCAAATGATTATTTAAAGATTTTGAGCCAAATTCTGAAAAATGGTTCCCAAAAACTTCAAGTTCGTTTATTAACCGAGAGTATAAATGTAACTTATTGTAATTTAGAGTATTTAGAAAATATAATGGACGAAGTCATTAATTAATTAATTTTTAAAAAAAAAGAAGTAATGCCAACAAAGTTTTTTACAAATCAAGGCAATAACAGTTTACTTAAAAAGTTTGAGGGAGTATTTACAAATATCGAAAGCATTCGTCATTTTGATGCTTTGGTTGGATATTTCAGAGCATCGGGTTATTTTAAAGTACGTCCTTTTCTCGAAAAGATTCCAAAAATCAGAATTTTAGTTGGTATTAATGTTGATCAATTAATAAAAAAATATCACGACAGAGGACAACTTTATCTTGAGAATACCGATGAAACAAAAGCGGAATTCCTCGAAGAAATCATAAAAAATATTCAGGAAGCCAACTACGATGAAGCTACAGAAAAAGGGATCCTACAATTCATTGATGATTTAGTTAACGAAAAAATTGAATTGAGGGCTCATCCCAAAAAGAAAATACATGCAAAGGTTTATATCTTCAGGCCTGCTAATTTTAATGAATATGCCCCTTGTGAAGTAATTACCGGTTCATCTAATCTAACTGATGCCGGTCTTGGTGTTAATCCTGAGTCTAATTATGAGTTTAATGTTAGTTTGCGAGATTATGAAGATGTAAAATTTGCTACAGATGAATTTGAACGACTTTGGGATGAATCGGTTCCCATTTTACAGGCAGATGCAGAGAGAATTAAGAATCAGACATATTTAAGGGATAATTTCTCTCCGTTTGAGCTATATATTAAAATGTTAATTGAATATTTTGGCAAACGAGTAGATTATGATCCCTACAATATTGACTTGCTTTTACCTCCCAAATACATACGCTTAAAATACCAATCCGATGCTGCCAATCAAGGGTATGCTATAATGATGAAGCATAATGGTTTTATTCTGGCTGATGTCGTTGGTTTGGGGAAAACAATTATTGCTTGTATGGTTATTAAAAAGTTCATTTATGAAAATGGGACTCATACAAAGGTTTTGGTTGTTGTTCCACCTGCCATTGAGGAAAGCTGGAGACGGACAGTAAAAGATTTTGAGCTCGATAATCATTTTACTTTCATCACTCTTGGTAGCTTGCACAAAATACTTGACCGAAATAACTACTCGTACCCTAACCCTGAAGATATTGATTTAATTGTTGTTGATGAGTCACATAAATTCAGAAATGATTACACCGATATGTATCTGAAATTACAGGAAATTTGCAAAAAACCAAGAAGCCGCCCCTCTGAAAATGGTGACACTCGCAAAAAAGTCATTCTCATTTCGGCAACACCTTTGAATAACCGGCCCCAGGATATCGAAAACCAACTTTACCTGTTTCAGGACAGGAGAAATAGCACACTCGAAAATATCAGAAACTTACAGGAATATTTCAAACCAATCAATGAGCAGTATAAAAAACTGGCTTACGAGAAAAAACTGAATATCAAGAAACTCAAAGCACTATTCCAGAAATTACGTGATGATGTAGTGGAGCCACTTGTTATTCGCAGAACAAGGACTGATATTGAGAACAACAAGGAATATTTGGAAGACCTGAATAAACAGGAAATTAAATTCCCAAAAGTGGGCGACCCCATTCCTCTTTACTATAAATTGGATAAAAAATTAAGCAAACTGTTTTATGATACAGTTTCATTCATTACTAGCCTTGATGAAAATGGTAACGAAACTGACGGTTTAGGATATTACCGCTACCGTGCCATTGAATTTCTTGTTAAAGAGGAAGACAGAAAAATATATGGCAATGTAGAATCCATATCAGGAAGGTTATCCGCCATCATGAAAACACTTTTGGTAAAACGCCTTGAAAGTAGTTTTTATGCTTTTACTCAATCATTATCGAGATTTCAGAAAGCCATTGATAATATGCTGGCAATGTTTGATGATAACAGGATTTTTATTGCACCTGATTTAGACATCAACAAATTGCTCGAAGAAGGATTAAGCTATGACGAAATTGAAGCTAAAATCAACGAAAAAGGCGGAAATAATAAGGAGTATAAAAAAGATGCCTTTGATAAAAAATTTGTTGCTTTACTTAAACAGGATAAAGAAAAAGTGGACGATTTAATTGAACGATGGAACAAAGTAAAGAAGGACCCAAAACTGATGGAGTTTGCAAAACAAATTCAGGAAGAATTTTTTAAACCCGAACAAAATATAAGTGGCAAACTGGTAATTTTTTCCGAATCAAAAGAAACTGCTGAAAAATTAACGGCAAAACTTTCAAAGATTACAAAGAAAAAGGTCCTTACGGTAAGTGCCGAAAATAGAAAAAATTTAGAAAATACTATTCGTAATAATTTCGATGCAAACCTCGAAGAAGAAAAGTGGCAAAATGATTACGATATTATTGTTACTACGGAAGTACTGGCAGAAGGCATCAACTTGCATCGAAGCAACGTAATTGTTAACTATGATGTTCCATGGAACTCTACCCGTTTAATGCAACGCATCGGTCGGGTAAACCGCATCGGTTCAAGAGCCGACAGAATCTATGTTTACAACTATTATCCATCTGCCCATGGCGATGCTCAAATTCATTTGGTAAACAACGCCCTGCGTAAACTTCAGGCATTTCATACAGCTTTTGGTGAAGATAACAAGGTATTTTCTATTCTCGAAGAAAAAGGAGAAGGAGCTTTATTTGGACATAAAATTCAAAAAGAGGAAAGCGAAATTCTTAAGTATTTGAATGAATTAAGAGATTTCCGAAAGAAGCATCCAAAGATATTTAACGATATTGCCAAAACTCCAAACAAAGCAAGGTGTGGTAGAAAGATACCCTCTGGTAAACAACTCGAATTAATTGATACAGAAACTGGAGAGATAAATTATCCATTAAAGAAAACATCTCTTACTTATCTGAAAAGTGAAAATCATCCCGGTATATTTTGCCTCGTTACTCCCGAATTGAATATTATTGAGTTGAATTTCTTACAGGCAGTAAAGTTGTTTAAAGCTACTGATTCAGAAAAAGCCATTGCCTTGCACGAATTACACCATAAACAAACACTGGCAGCTCTTGAATATTTTAAATCGGAAAAAAATCAGGAAAATGTTCAGTCAGTCTCCCGCAGAAACCTCAGCCCTGCCGAAAACAAAGCCATTACAAACCTCAATGCAGTGATAAAACATGCACCTACCGAACAAAAACGAATGGTATTACTTCGGGCTTTAGACATTATCAAAAAAGGAACTTTTGCATCGAAGGGATTACCAAAATCAATCAACGATTTTTTTACCTCTAATTCAGGCTTGCTTAAAGAGCCGGATAAGTTTATTGAACAATTATTTATTACCGTTCTCGACCGATACGAGCTTTCTACCAGTTCCGAGGAAATACCTCAATCAGAAAAAGCACACAGGGGAATTGTAAATCCTCAAATTGTATTAACTCAAAGTTTCAGTTAAATATGGCAGCCAATAGAATTCAATTACAAAACGCTTTACACAAACCTTACGACAGGGTTTTGTTTTCTCGTGAAGTTTTAAGTCCGGTTTTTGGTTCCGGATTTACACTTAATTCCTCTTTGGTTCCGGCATCGGTCTCTCCCAACAAATCGGAATCGGCTGCAATTGCCAACGTTTGGGTTTACGGAAAAATTCAATTGGACGATAGCACCGAAATTACCTGCTACGAAGTACTGTTACAACCCAAAGTGCGCATCGAACAAAGCAAGGTAGCTATACAGCAATATGTTCGAAAACTGCTTACAGCCGGACAAGCTGCATTGATTAATTTCGTCGCACCTGCAAATAAAAATGTATGGAGGCTTACATTGGTTGCCAAAGACAGCGTGCTTACCGAAAAAGGCGTAAAAGAAAAAACCACCAATGCCAAACGATATACGTTTTTATTAGGCCCTTCGGAAACCTGTAAAACTGCCGCTGAACGCTTCGAAACGCTAAGCACCGAAAAGGAAATTACTTTTCAAACGCTTGTCAATGCTTTCTCCGTTGAAAAACTCAGCAAAGCATTCTTTGACGAATACACCCTGCATTACCAAAACTTTTGCGATTATCTGCAGGAGTCCAATTACCGTAAATCCGTTTTCAATATTACATTTCCTGAAGGTGCTACAAAACAGGAAAAGGATAAAGCCAGCAAACCCATCCGCGATTTTGTAAAAAAACTGCTCGGACGTATTGTATTTCTATACTTCGTTCAGAAAAAGGGTTGGTTAGGTGCAAGCAATACCCAATATACCGATGGAATGACTGATTTCATTAAACAGCTATTTCTTCAATCGGGCGGCAACGATGCTTTTTATAGTAACTGGTTAACGGTGCTTTTCTTTGATACATTAAACAAGGAAAGACCTAACGATGATTTTAAAATGCCCGATGGGAAAACGGTAAAAGTTCCTTACCTGAATGGTGGATTATTCGACAAAGAAGAGTTTGACGAACAGTTGCTGACTTTTCCTGCAAAGCTTTTTCATAACCCCGATTTTGAAGATTTTCCTCTTACCGAAAAAAACAAAAATAACGCCCGTGGCTTTCTTGATTTTTTAGATGCTTTCAATTTTACCGTTTACGAAGATAGCCCCGATGACCACACCGTTGCCGTTGACCCCGAAATGCTTGGGCATATTTTTGAGAACCTCCTCGAAGACAACAAAGATAAAGGTGCTTTTTACACACCAAAAGAAATTGTCCACTATATGTGTCAGGAAAGTTTATCGGAATACCTGTGTAACACTTTGCAGATTAACTCCGAAGTTGCCAAACGGGAAGCTATAAATCAGTTGCTTAAAAATAAAGTGGTTGATAATATTTTAAAACCCGAAATTGCCGAAGTGGAAAAAGCCCTTGATCGTGTAAAAATCTGCGACCCAGCCATCGGCTCCGGTGCTTTTCCCATGGGCTTATTGCAAGAAATTTTCAGCATCAAAGAACTCATTGCTTACGAAACCGGCAAGCAATGGAACCCTGCCGAAACCAAACTGAACATTATACAGAACTCTATTTACGGGGTGGACATTGAAAAAGGTGCGGTGGATATTGCCCGCCTGCGATTCTGGCTTAGTTTGGTGGTGGACGAAGAAAAACCCAGAGCCCTGCCTAACCTCGATTATAAAATTGTGGTGGGCGATAGCTTGATAAGCAAGTTTGATGACGAAATTGTAGAGATTGACTGGGAACGCAAACAAAGTGTAGGCAAAGCCGATGAATATGTAAAGAATGTGCAGCGTTTGCTGGTAGAAGTTGCCGACAAGCAAAAGAACTACTTTAGCCCCAACAACACGAACAAGAAAAAATTACAGGCAGAAATCCGCAACCTGAAAATTGAATTGCTGATTAACCAGCTTTCTTACAACAAATTGGCATATATTGATAAAACACCCCAAAAAGGTGGATTTATGCCAACGGCTGCCGATATAAAACACAACACCGAACGGGAATTGCAAATTGCAGGTTTTGATAAACTTATTAGCAAATTGAAACAAATGCTTCAACATCCCGATGAACACTTTAACCACTTCGACTGGAAACTCGACTTCCCCGAAGTGCTCAACCCCTATTTAATACCTGACAATAATAAGCGAGGGTTTGATATCGTGATTGGCAATCCGCCGTATATTCAGCTACAAAAAGATGGAGGCAAACTTGCAAAGATGTATGAATCAAAAAATTTTCAAACCTTTGCTCGCACAGGCGATATTTACACCCTATTTTATGAAAAAGGCATAGAACTTATAAAAGAAAATGGCACGCTTTGTTATATCACTTCCAACAAATGGATGCGAGCAGGCTATGGCGAAAAACTCCGCCAGTTCTTTATAAATCAGAATCCACTTCTCCTTATTGACCTTGGACCCGGTATATTTGAAAGTGCAACGGTCGATACCAATATCCTGCTTATTCAAAAAGCAAAAAACAAAAATCAATTAAAAGCCATAACTTATACCGACAAAAACAAAACAATTTCGGAGGTTTTAGAAAAGGAAGCCGTTATTTTAGAAAAACTTACCAACGATGCCTGGTTTATTGGGAGTAGTGCTGAACAAAAGCTAAAAGAAAAGATTGAAAGTATAGGTAAACCCTTAAAGGAGTGGGATGTAAAAATCTATCGTGGCGTATTAACCGGACTTAATGAAGCCTTTATCATCACCACCGAAAAGCGAAACGAGATACTGGCAAATTGTAAAGATGATGCTTCGACAAGCTCAGCATCCGAGCGAAAACGTACCGAAGCCATTATTAAACCCATTTTGCGAGGAAGAGATATTAAACGGTATTATTACGATTGGGCTGGGCTGTGGGTGATAGGAACTTTTCCGGCATTGCATCTAAATATTGATGATTATCCTGCTATAAAAAAATATTTCCTTGATAATTTTGATATAAGACAGTTAGAGCAATCAGGGAAAAAATATCCAGAATTAGGATTTGATGCACGCAAAAAAACGGGTAATAAATGGTTTGAAACTCAAGACCAAATTGCCTACTACCCCGAATTTGAGAAGGAGAAGGTGGTGTGGGCTGAAACAGATCAATCCCTCAATACTGTTATTGTTCTATCTGACATGTATTTACAAAAAACATGTTTTATGATCATAACAAATAAGCCCTTTTTAATAAATTCTCTTTTAAATTCAAAAGTATCGCAATGGTTTATAAGAAATAAGAGTTCAAATTTAGGAACAAAAGGGCTTTCATTGACAAAAGATACGGTTAAAGAAATCCCTCTTCCCCCCATCACCGCATCCAATCAGGGCATTGTAAAGCAAATCGAGGAATTGGTAGATAAAATTTTATCGGCAAAAAAATCCAATCCCCAAGCAGATACGAGCCAATTAGAAAAAGAAATAAATAATTTAGTATATTCGCTGTATGAATTAACGGAGGAGGAGATAAAAATAATAGAAGGAGAATAAAAAATGGGAAATGAACAATTTACAGATGATGAATAAAAAGAATCGATGGTCAAACTGGTAGAATTAATAAACGGCATAAATAACAATATGAACTATTAGTTATGTCCGATAAAGCAAATAACAACCTCATTCCACCACATGGTGGTTACCGAAAACTAATGTCGTATCAAATGTCAGAGATTGTTTATGATGCCACAGTAAGGTTTTGTGAACGTTTTATAGACAAGCGTTCAAGAACTTTTGACCAGATGGTTCAGGCTGCCAGGAGTGGTAAACAGAATATAGTAGAGGGTAGCATGGCCTCTGGCACTTCAAAGAAAATAGAGCTTAAACTTATTGGCATTGCCAGGGCTAGCCTCGAAGAGTTATTACAAGACTATGAGGATTTTTTAAGGCAAAGAAATTTAAAACTCTGGGATAAAAATGATCCAAAAGTTTTAGAGATTAGAAAGATAGGAAAGGAAGAAAATAAGTCATATATGTCATATGAGACCTATATAGAAAACTCACCTGAAGAAGTAGCAGCAAATACCATCATTTGCATTATACACCAAACAAATTATTTACTTGACCAACAAAAAAGAAAACTTGAAGAAATTTTTTTGAAAGAAGGTGGATTTACAGAAAGGATGTATAAATTAAGAAAGGATAATAGAAGTAATAAAAAATAATTCTATAATTCTCTTTCCATCACCTCCTCCAACCAGCCCATAGTTACACAAATAGAGGAATTAGTAGATAAAATTTTGTCAGCAAAAAAATCCAATCCCCAAGCAGATACGAGCCAATTAGAAAAAGAAATAAATAATTTAGTATATTCGCTGTATGAATTAACGGAGGAGGAGGTAAAAATAATAGAAGGAGAATAAAAAATGGGAAATGAGCATTTTGAAAAAAATCATTTCCGTAAATATTTTATTGACAGAAATCGGGGGTAAAAAAGTTCTATTTTTATTGACAAAAAAAAATAAAAAGAATCTAAAAACATTGAATATCAAACACTTTTATTGACAGAAATCGGGGGTAAAAACAAGCCATTTTTATTGACAAAAAACAATAAGAACACTTAATCACTTGAATAACAACTATATATATTGACATAAATCGGATAAAAAAATTTTCTTAATAAATAAAAATTGTCATTTAAGTTATCATAATTTTAGGTACATGAGTTACAGATTGGCAGGATAATTGGACTTATGGATTGCTTGAACTAACGGAAGAGAAATAATCAACTAATAACCTCTGTGCAACTCTGTGCCATCGGTGTAAAAAAAACAACTCATCACAGAGAAAAAAACATAAAATATTATTACAGAAAAACTAAATGGCTTCAAAATTTTCAAATAATCGCTTCGCCCATTTTGATTTCAGAATTTTTCGATTTCACAACTTTATTTAACGAATCATCCTCCATCAATAAAATTACTGTCGAACCCAATTCAAAAAGTCCCAGTTCCTCTCCTTTATCTATTACTATCTCGGAATTGTAGTTTTTTTGTACATGGCTACCCTTTTTTATGTTAGTTTGAATTTCATCGTCGAAAGATAATTTTATTTTACCAACAATTATTGCACCTACCATCACTAAACAAAAATTACCGTTTTCGGATACCCCATTAATTACAATTCTCTCGTTGCGACAAAACACGCTATCACGCTTCATTATAGTTTTGTTCCTTACAGAAAAAAGAGTTCCGGGAAAATAACTAACGTTTTTAATCTTGCACTTAAACGGAGAATGAACCCTATGATAATTCCGCGGAGACAAATAAAGTATTATATATGATTTATAATTAAGATGATGACTATCAGATATCAAATCCTCCAA
Organism: Bacteroidales bacterium Bact_19; assembly: GCA_001603595.1. Taxonomy (GTDB): domain Bacteria; phylum Bacteroidota; class Bacteroidia; order Bacteroidales; family ML635J-15; genus Bact-19. The sequence continues at coordinate 29,743 of LUZK01000084.1, read as the reverse complement.
ATAATAAAATTTATGTTTTACAAAAATCTTTTTCTCATTATCAATAATCCCATAATCAACAATCTTACCATCAACAGGAAAAATTATTTTTGCATCACTTAAAGGTCTGCACTGCGTTTTTATTTTTCGAGTAAAGAAATCATTAAAACTCACGAACCCCCCTTCGGAAACAATGTATTCATCGAGTTTTATGCGATAAAAAAGTCGAAATAATGCAATCAAAAACTTCACAAAAAACCGAGGCCTCTTAACATTCGAAATATAACCGGCAATTCTGGAAGCAAAATTTCTATAATTTTGTTTTTGTGGCATTACTTGTTATTATAAAAATTCATTGTACGGTCAATTCCGATAAGGGGAAAACTTTTAATTGCCTCTGCAGCCATCACTATTCTCTCGGGCAAAATTTTTAGCTCATCATCTGTCCATTCTCCTAAAACATAATCTACCTGTCCGCCTTGATAAAAATTATTGCCGATACCAAATCTCAGACGATTATAATTTACGGTTCCAAGTATATCCTGAATATTTTGTAGTCCGTTATGTCCACCGCTACTTCCTTTTGCTTTGATGCGAATTTTCCCAATTTCGAGAGATATATCATCCACAACTACCATTAAATTCTCAATGGGAATTTTTTCTGCTTGTAAATAGTAATTTACAGCCTTACCACTCAAATTCATGTATGTAGTTGGTTTTACAAGAATTAAAGTTTTGCCTTTATGCTTCATCTCTGAAACATAGGCATAACGTTTATCAGAAAAAGAAATGCCGGCACTTTCAGCAAGAAAGTCCAGCACTTTGTATCCTATGTTATGTCGTGTATTTTTATATTTTTCGCCGGGATTTCCTAATCCTACTATAAGATATTTCATAAAATTATTAAAGGATATTATTCAGTTGCATCTTGACCGGCAGCTGAAGCTCCTCTTGTTGCCAATACCGATACCACAAAGCTGTTTTTGTTATCGGTGAATTCCAGAGTTTCTGATTGCAAATCCTTAATTTTTATCGAATCTCCTATTTTCAATTCATCTATGCTAACAGTGTAAAAATCGGGGATATCTTTCATTAAACCTTTAACACCAATCATACGCATGTTTTGTTTGAGCTTACCACCTGCCCTCACACCGGGAGAATTTCCTGTTATTTTTAACGGAATATGAATTGAAACAGGCTTTGATTCTGTAATTTCCTGAAAATCAATGTGAATAATTTTATCACTTACCGGATGAAACTGGATTTGTTTTAAAACAGCATATTTCATGCTATCTCCAATTCTTAAATCTACAAACATAACTTCCGGAGTGTAAACAAGTTTTCTTACTGCATTTTCGGTTACGAAAAAATGTAAGTTTTCGCCATTACCGTATAATACACACGGAATTTTGTTTTCTTTTCTCAACTTTTGTGAGGCTTTTTTTCCTAAATCTTCTCTTAATTCAACAATCAATTCAAAATGTTTCATACTTAATAATTTTTTTTGTGCTACTAAGCTCCGAAACTTCGGAAGCCCCATCACACGTTCGACATTCAGCCCGCAAAATTATTAAATTCTTTCCTATTTTCAAAATTATCTTTTCTTTAATTTTCAAGTTTTTAAAATCATTTTATTATTTTTCGCAAAAATTTCAATTTATGAAGCTCCCATCAAATATTGAAAAAATAATAATATTTGTTTTTGCTTTTTTATTGTATGCCAATACCATCGGGCACAAGTACGCTCTCGACGACAAAGCCACTTACTGGAAAAATGAATTTGTTCAAAAAGGAATTGACGGAATTCCGGACATTTTAGCATACGATTCTTTTGCCGGAATGTTCGGGAAAGACAGCAAAGAACTCGAAGGTGGCAGATATAGACCTCTATCTTTAATAACTTTCGCTTTGGAAGTCGAGTTTTTTGGTAAAGAAACTACGGATCTATCTGCTAAAGCCCCATTTAAAGGGAGTCCGGGGTTGAGCCATTTTTTTAACATATTGTTGTATTGTATTTCTTTACTTATTCTTTATAATGTTCTTTGCAAACTTTTTAAGAATTACCCTTCAAATCATAAATGGATAAATATTCCATTTATTTCTGTTTTGCTTTTTGCGGCTCACCCCCTGCATACCGAAATTGTTGCTAACATAAAAAGCCGCGACGAAATTTTAGCTTTTTTGTTTTCAATTGCAGCTCTTAATTCAGTTATAAATTATATTGATAAAAATAAAAGCATAGAGCTTATTAATTCATGTATATTTCTCTTTTTAGGATCAATGTCCAAAGAGACAAGCATTACTTTTATTGCCATAATACCCATAAGCATTTATTTTTTCAGAAATGTCAAACCCGGAAAGATCATTATAGCTTCAATTCCGGCTTTCATAGGAGCAGCTTTATATCTTTTTATTCGCTCAGTTGTTCTGAAAGATCAAACTTCTATTGAAGCTACTCAACTAATGAATAACCCGTTTCTTTATGCCACAATATCACAAAAATATGCAACTATATTCCTCACACTTTTAATTTATTTAAAACTTTTGTTTTTCCCGCATCCTCTCACATGGGATTACTATCCTTATCATATTACCTTAGTAAATTGGACCGACTGGAGAGTTATTTTGAGTTTAATAATTTACTCAGTTTTAGGATTTATTGCTATTTACGGATTTCGTAAAAAAAGTATTTTTTCTTTCGGTATATTATTCTACGCTATAACACTTTCAATTACCTCAAATATATTTTTCAATATCGGAGCTTTTATGAGCGAAAGATTTGTTTACGTTTCTTTATTGGGCTTTTGCATTATTGTTGCTTACGTATTAACAGAAAAATTACCTTCAGTGATTAAAAACCCAAGTAATTACATAAAAAGTGCTTATTTTATTTCGATTATAATTTTATTGCTATTCTCGATCAAAACAATATCGCGTAATACAGTATGGAAAAATAACCTTACTTTATTTGCAAATGACTTAAAAACAAGCAAGAACTCTGCCAAGGGAAATAGTTCCTATGCCAGCGAACTTTACAAACTATCCGAAGATGCTGAATCTGCAGGAGATACAGTATTACGAAATAAGTATCTCAAAGAAGCAATTCCTTTTTTCGAAAAAGCCATTGAAATTTATCCGTACTACAGCGAACCTCTTATCAGACTTGGCAATGCATATTATAAATTATACGGGGATTATAAAAAACTATTTGAATATTACATCAAAGCCCTCAATGAAACACCTTTAAATGCAGATATTTGGAACAATGCTTACGGGATTTTAAGTTATAATGTTGACGAACCCGAATATGAAAAATCAGTTTGGATAGAATTTTCTAAAGCTGCTCCAGAGTATTTCTTATCATATTTTGAAATTGGTAATCTGTATTATTTTTCCAAAATTGCAAACGCCGATTCCGCAATAGTGTATTATGAAAAAGCAAAAAATCTGAATCCTAATAATTTCGATATTCTTTTCAGGCTGGGAGTGAGCTATGGAAATATAGGTAAATATAACAATGCAAGAGAAAACCTTTTGAGTGCTGCCCGAATTAAGGAAGATGCCGAAGTTTATAAATATATCGGAATGACCTACGGTATTGAAAATAATGACCTTAAAGCCCTGGAATATTTTGAAAAAGCTTTAGCTTTAGACCCACAAAATCAAAGTATTATTCAAAACCTTAATATTGCAAAAAGTAGATTAACAAATAAAAAATAAAATTTTTTTCTACCATATTATTTATTTGTTTAATATTGTATCTGAAATCCTAAAAATCAAAAATTATGAAAAAATCACTACATTTTTTATTTGTAACAATTTTATTAGCTTCGTGCTTTACATTCGCTTTAAATGCACAAGTCTTATATTCTGACGATTTTGAATCATATACTGTTGGGCAAGGTATTGCTGCTCAGGAAACAACCTGGTGGAATACTTGGAGTGGTCAACCCGGCGGAGCGGAAGACCCAAAAGTATCAGATACTTATGCTTACAGTGGTACAAAATCAATTAAAGTCTCAGGCAGCGTTGACGGTGTTATCGAATTTAATGATCTCACAACAGGGCGTTATAGAGTAGAATTTTATATTTATGTTCCTACAGGACGACAAGCATACTGGAACATAATGCAAAATTTCAACCCATCAGGTCAAGGTTTGATTTGGGGTATGCAAATCTTTATGAAAAACGGAACTATTACTATTGATGGAGCTGGAGCTGCTGCTGCAACAGTACCTTTTAATCACGGAGAATGGATTAAAGTTCAACATTTTATTGACCTAAACAGCGACTGGGTTGACCTCTATATTAACGATCAACTTGTTCATGCCTATCAGTGGAGTAAAGGAACTTTCAACGATGGCACAGGTATAAATAAACTTGATGCTTTTGATTTCTACGCATGGAATGAAGGCGGAACTCCCGAATATTACATGGATAACTTTTTAATCGAAGAAGTAGAAACTCTTTATCCTCCACAAAACTTCTCATATCAAATTCAAAACCTTAATGATGTTGTTTTAACCTGGGATGCTCCTTCTCAAGGAAGTCCCGAAAGTTATTCTATTGCACGAAATGGTGTTGTTATTGCTAACGGAATAAATAATCTCACCTATACTGATTTAAATGTTTATCCCGGAAACTATACATATTCTTTATTAGCATTCTATGGAACTAGCTCCGGATATTCAGCTCCGCAAACACTTCAACTTTCAATTGACGGTGGAACTCCACGTAAATATGTTGTTTACGAAGTCTTCACCAGTGTTAACTGTCCTTATTGTCCTTACGTAGCTCAAGCATTAGATCAAATCGCCGCCGAACAATATAATGTCGGTATTATTGAATATCACGGTAACGGACTTGGTCCTGATCAATTCTCTACTCCTGCTACTGATGCCAGGGATTTATATTACCGCCCATTCTTTGATGTTGAAAACGATGGTTTCGGTTATCCAACAACTATCACTAACGGATTTTATGGTAATGAAGGTACTGCAACAAACGTTCAAACAATGAAAAATGCTTTCTTGTACTATTACAACGAACTAATGGCAAAACCTGCTGTTTTCGATGTTATTATTGATGCACAGCAAATTTCTGCTAATCCTTACAAATTTAATGTCAGCGTTGACATTGAAGAAACATTCCCCTATTACTCCGACGAAATGAGATTATTCATTGCTCTTACCGAAACCGATATTAATTACTCATGGCAAAGTCAACCAAAAGTAAATTTTGTAAACAGAGCCTTATATCCAAATCCTAACGGTTTATTGTTGAATTTTTCATCTCAAAGCACTTATAATCACTCTTTTGAATTAGAAATAGATCCATCTTATAATGTTGACAATTGTGAACTCGTCGCTTTTGTCCAAAATATGAATACTGCCGAAATTATGCAAGCCGACACTAAAAAACTCTTCTCTACTACTAATTTAAATCAAATTAACTCCATCAGTTCAATTTATCCAAACCCTGCTTCTGATATTTTAAATATTTTTTCTAAAGAAATTATTTCTAATATAGAGATTTCAAATATTTGTGGTCAGATTGTTAAATCTATTGATTTATCAGACAATTCTATAATAGTAAACATTTCGGAACTTGAAGCCGGAATTTATTTCATAAAAATTAACAAAAACGGAAACATTGAAATTCAAAAATTTATTAAACAATAACATCCCATTTTGTTTCTTTAAAAAATGTTGGCATAATTGCCAACATTTTTTTATTTTGCAGGTTAATAGAATAAAAAAACTGAAATGAAAAAAATTTTTGAAGATATAAGAAAAGATTTTCCTATCTTGAGCAGAACAATATATAATAAACCTCTTGTATATTTTGATAATGCAGCCACAACACAAAAACCAAAAATTGTAATTGATACTATCGCAGAATTTTATTCTAATTATAATGCAAATATTCACAGAGGTGTACATTATCTGAGTGATTATTCAACACAAGCAACAGAAAAAGCTCGCGAGGTGATCAAAAATTTTATTAATGCCTCTTCGGTTAAAGAAGTTATTTTAACCAAAGGAACTACAGAATCCATAAACCTTGTAGCTTTTTCGTTCGGAGAAGCTTTTATTAACGAGGGTGACGAAATTATAGTTTCTAAAATGGAACATCATTCAAACTTTGTTCCATGGCAATTACTCTGTCAAAGAAAAAAAGCAGTACTCAAAGTTTTAAACTTTAACTCGATAGGCGAGCTTAACATTGATGAACTTTACAAACTAATCACAGTCAAAACTAAAATAATAGCAGTAACCCATGTTTCGAATGCTCTTGGAACTATAAACCCCATTGAAAAAATAATTGAAATCGCTCATAGCAGGAATGTTCCTGTACTTATTGACGGGGCACAAGCTATTCAACATATTAAAGTGGATGTTCAAAAGTTAAACTGTGATTTTTATGTTTTTTCAGGACACAAAATTTATGGACCAACAGGTACAGGTGTTCTTTACGGTAAAAAAGATTTACTCGAAAAAATGCCGCCATATCAAGGTGGAGGAGAAATGATTTCGAAAGTTACAGTCGAAAAAACAACTTTTAACGTATTACCATATAAATTCGAAGCCGGAACTCCTAATTATATCGACACAATTGCTCTTGCCGAAGCAATTAAATACATTGAAAAAATCGGAATTGACAATATCTATAATTACGAAACAGAACTCCTAAATTACGCTACAGAAAGGCTAAAAGAGTTTCCCGAAATAAAAATTATCGGACAAGCCCCAAAAAAATCCGCCGTAATATCTTTCAGTGTTGATAATGTTCATCCTTCAGATATCGGTATCTTAATTGACAAAATGGGTATAGCTTTAAGAACAGGAACTCATTGTGCCGAACCTATTATGCAAGAATTTAATATTCCCGGTACCGTCAGAGTTTCCTTTGCTTTTTACAATACTTTTAAGGAAATTGATTTATTTATTGAAGCTTTGAAAAAAGTATTGTTGATGTTGAAAAAGTAAATATTGTAAAACCAACAACTCTTATCAAACCTAGCAGTAAAACATATTACAAACAACTACAAAAAAAGTTAGTTCAAGAAAAATATCCCATAAATTATCGAAGATAATTTGCCTAGTTTACAAATAGTTGATTGTCGCCTTCTGAATTTTTTCGTATTTAATTTATATACAAGTTTCTAAAAATGTATATTTGCGAGAATTTAAATAATTATGAGAAAAACTATTTTTACACTGATATTACTGCTATTTACAGCAAAAGCCTTTACACAATTGGAATCCTCAATACCTTCAGAGAAACCAAAACTGGTTGTAGGGATTGTTGTTGAAGGCATTAGACAGGATTATCTCGACAGATTTTGGAATAATTTCGGCAATAAAGGATTCAAAAAACTTGCAATTAACGGCTCATATTGCCGAAATACAGTTATTAACTACAGCCTCACACAAACTGCTCCGGGATATGCCAGTATTGCTACCGGCACCGAACCTGCCCAACACGGAATTGTGAGCAATTACTGGTTTAATCCGATAACTTCAAAAAAAGAGGATTGTATTGAAGATTATAATTATAATAATCTAGCTCGAAAAAAAGAAAAAGGCTCTTTTTCTCCTTTAAAAATGCTTTCGACTACTTTTGCCGACGAAGCCAAATTATTTCACAACGGAAAATCTAAAATTATAAGTATTAGTCTTAATCCTTATGCCGCAGTACTTTCAGGCGGGTATTCAGCCGATGCAGCTTACTGGTTTGATATTACTACCGGTACATGGACAAGCTCAACATATTACATGAACGATTTACCAAACTGGATAAAAGACATCAACCAAAACAAAAATTGCGACGACTATCTTAAAAGACAATGGGATTTATCGTTAGAACGAGAAAAATACACAAGTCTCCTACCCGACCGTAACGAATATGAATTCGGTATTGACGGCGTTTACAAAACATTCCCCTACATTTATTCCGAAATGACCAAAACTGTGAAAGATTATGAATTAATTACTATGATTCCCGAAGGTAACACACACCTTAATGACCTCGCTATAGCCACTATTTATTATGAAAATCTCGGAAAAGATGATTACACCGATTTTTTGTTTGTAAATTATTCAGTCTCCGAAAAGATTGGGCGTCTGTTTGGTCCTCAATCTCTAGAAATTGAAGATTTATTAATTAAACTTGACAAAGATCTTGCTCACCTAATAGAAGTAATCGAAGATGTTGTTGGTAAAAATAATGTTCTTATTTATCTCACATCTAACCATGGCATGGCCGATCCGCCTCAATATCTGATAGATAATAAATTACCTGCCGGATTTTTCAGGCAACATTATGTTATCGCTCTACTAAAATCATACTTAAGAGCTATTTATGGCGAAGGAGACTGGATTCTCGATTTTAATAACAGTCAGATTTATCTTAATAAGGTTTTAATCGAAGATTCAAAAATTCCTATGGCTGATTTTCAGGAAAAAGTGGTTACATTTATATCAAATTTTTCTGGCATTGCAAATGCCATTAGTTCTAATCAATTTTTAAATATAAATTTTACCTCCGGGATTCCTCTTAAAATGCAAAACTCTTTTAACCTTAAAAGATCGGGAGATATAATGATTTCGTTGCGTGCCGGATGGATAGAAGACATACCATATTGCACCGACCACAACACCGGCTACAGATACGACACTCACGTTCCATTAATTTTTTACGGTTGGAAAGTAAAAAAACAAACTATTTACAGCGAAATCAGCATCAGCGACATTGCTCCCACAATTTCGGTAATAATTGGTACCCCCGTTCCTCCTCTAAGCACCGGAAATACTTTACAAGAAATTTTCAGATAGTAAATAAAAATTATAACATATGAAAGTAAAAGTTTTGTTAGCGATTTTTATAATAGCTGCTTTTGCAAATCAATATTTTGGACAAAACACATCAAGAACCAAGCAAAAAAAATACTACGAAGCTGTCGAAATTTATAAAAATCCACAATTCAGCATCAGTTATGAGGCTGACTCCGCAAACTCATCTCTTACACTTTTCCGTAACGATGAACCAATACTTAATATTGACAGCCTTGGAAGATTTTCTTTTGGAAAAAATTCACCTCAGTATAAACTCGATGTGTGCGGAACTATTAGAGCCAGCGAAGAATTAATTGTTGAAACAAATGACTGGTGCGACTACGTTTTCCATGAAAACTATAAATTACAACCTCTTTCGGAGAGACTAAATCTTATAAAGAAGCAAAAACATCTCCCCTACCTGAAACCTGAAAAATCCGTAACAGAAAACGGTATTCAAATCACCGAAACAATTAAAGGCCTTTTGCAAAACATCGAAGAATTATATTTATACATAGAAATATTGAATGAAAGAATAAACAACCTCGAAAACGAAAACCAAGATCTAAAACAAAAATGTCTTTCAGAATAAAACATATAATTTTTATCTTATTATTAAACATTTTGGGATTACAAAGTTTTTCTCAAAATACTTTCGAAAGCATTAACATAAAAGAAGATTTCGATTATTATAATTGGGATTGGCCTCGCAAATACAGTTTATACACCATTGACCCCAATAAAGACTGGAATACTTTCGGTGACGGTCTTTCAAAAGTGCTGGATGGTTTTATTGATTTATTCATTGCTACCAAAGACAAAGCATATCTTTACAAATTCATATTACAATCATTATGTATAATAGAAAACAGAAATGATATAAATCCTTATGCCGAAGCCAGAACACCAAAATGGACCGAAACCGACCAATCCACTTATGCCGACGGTTACATAACCGCTTCATTTGCAAAATTTATTTTTCTCGTAAGAGTGATCGACTCAAGTTTAATAAATACTCCGCTTTATCAATTTGAAGAACTCGACCCCGAAAAATACACGGAAAACACTAAATATTGCAATTTCTCCGGAATGAAATTTAACTCTTTTGGAGAATATGCCGATTGGCTCGAAAAACGTACCCGCGAAACTATCGATTTTTTTGTTTATGGTGGGCTTTGGGATTATAATCGTGGCATTCTCCAACCTCCGGGCGAAGAACTCGTTATTAATATGCAAACCGGTTTTGCCCGTACTCTTTTATTTCTGGGATTATCAACAGACAATCCCGAATATCTTTTAATGGCCGATACTCTGGCATACCTTCACCAATCTACTGTTAGATTTTATGACAGGTGCGAAAAAATAAGATATGAAAACCCTGTGTTTATTCTCAATCCAAAAAATGACTCTTACTGGTGGTATCATAACGGCTGGCGATTAGCATACACATCCTGTCGAAAATTTTCTATACGCAGGTCTCCGTCTTATGTCGGATATACTAAATATATCGAAGATGTGAGTCATGGCAAAATTGTGATGATGTTTCCTTATGAATATCTAAAATTCAGGCAAAATCAAAATTATTTTTCCTCAACAGATATGCGCCGCTTTAGAAATACTTTTGTATATAATTTATATGATTACGGAAACTACAAAATTGCCGTTGACGGATCTGTTGGAACCACTTATGCAGAAGAAAAATATAATGCCGAAAGATTGGAAATTATAAAAAAAACAAATGCAATAGCTTTTGCAAATTTTGCCGAATTTGATTACCCCGACGATACTTTAAAGGTATTGGATATTACTATGAAAGAATATAAAGAACAACTAAATAATCTGAATTTAACTCCACGTTGGTATGGAGGACAAAAATCCCTTGACCATGCTCAAATGGTTTTATACCAGTGGACATATTACAATCCATCGCTAACATTATATTCTCGTAATTTAGTATATGACCAGGATTTCTTTTCGAAAGCTTCACTCACCATAGAACCTCGCTTTGTACGCGGAACTAAATCTTATCCGGTATTTGCAGAACCATTCATTTTTACCGATAGCCTCCCAACCGACAGATTTTTGATAGATTCCGGAGTTAAAGTTAACATAACTGCAAAAGAAAGTATAAGAATTAAACCGGGCTTTTATGCTAAAAAAGGTAGCATCTGCAGAATTAAAATAATTTCAGATAAGGATAAGGAATAATTACAAAGCCAATATCCAGAGTGATGTATTTCCGGTTTCTGATTTCAGATTTTCCAATTCTTTTGCAGCAGAATTTTTATCCGAGTATGATTTTACACTTACTCTGTAGAAATTATTACCTGGTAATATTACGGCAGGATATCCCTGACTTTGCAATTTTGAACAGAGATTTTCGGCATTTTCCTTTACAGAAAAACATCCGGCTATGATGTGAACATTATTCTGAACTTCTTGACTGTCGAATGTTGATATTTCTGTATTTTCAGTATTTTCCCTAATGGCAGGTTCTGGGTTTTCCGTTTTTAGTGGTTCTGAATTCGCAATTTCTTCAGACTTAGAATCTTTGTTTTCGGAAGAAGCATTAACTTTGGGTTTATTGTTATTAAGATTTTCAATCGGAACAACTATTGCATATTCTTTATCATTATTAAATATTTTATCTACAACTCCGGTTTTAATTGTCAGGAAAATTAAACCACCCAATACTGCTGCTGCACTTAGTGTATATACCCAGGATGCTGTTTTGCGTTTTGGACGATTTGCTTTGGCTTCCTTAACCTTAGAAATAGTCCGCGTTACTTCAGGTCTAATTTCATTAAACTTTAGAACAGGGAAAACAAATTTTTCGAGTCCGAAAGAATCATCTAAAAAATTCAAATTTGCTTCAGGATAAAATACGAGAGAATTTTTTTCTTTAACAATTTTTCCTAACCCTTCAAAAACAAAATAATTATCATTTGATAAAGACATCTTAATTTCGTCAACAAAAGTCTTAACCATTAACCCCGCAGCCTGCCAATCGCAATTATGTTTTATGCTTAAGTAATTGATAAGCAATCCGTCATTATTTTTAAGATTTTGATTAAAAGCAATGCGTCGTGCAGGTGGAAAAAATTCCTGAGTTTTAAAATCAACTCCTCCCGAAAAATAATTGGCAACAAATCCGCCAAAAGCGGGAATTATTACACAGTCGTTTTCTTTTAGTAATTCAATTATATCCTTACTTAAATTCATCTGAAAAATTTTTGTAAAGGTAATAAATTTTCAATAAACTCGAGAAATTATTTTTCAATAATTATAATTTCCACTCTTCTGTTCAGACGGCGGCCTTCTTCAGTTTCATTATCCGCAACCGGAACTCTGTCACCAAATCCTCTGTATTTCATACGCGATTTGTCAATTCCTTTACTTATCAGATAATCATAAACAGCTCCTGCCCTTTTTATTGAGAGAGTTTTGTTATATTGTGAGGTCCCTACATTATCTGTATGCCCCCGTATTTCGATTTTATATCCCGGATTTGCCAATAAAATTTCGCTTAGTTTATCAAGTTCGGGGAAAGATACTGTCAACAATTGCGATGAATTAAATTCAAACAAAATTCTGTTCAGATTAAATTTTTTACCAACTTCGGCATTACGAAAAGCCTGTTCATTTATCTCCGATTCAGGTATTCCGTAAAAAAAACTTCTTTCTTCGAGTTGTGAATTGTTAGGTTTGGAATTATCCGAAATTACTCCGATATTTGAACCCGAGTTAGTAAAGTTATTTTTATCGTTACCGTTTTTATCTTTTTGTTTATCTGCATCTAAATCTGCAAGAACATTTGCATTAGCTTTTTTTCCGGAATTGTAGCCTGTTTCGGGATCATACAAATCAGATAACCAGTCGCTTCCCCAGCTATTATCTTCGAGGCATCCGCACTCAAATTCGTTTTCTATCTCAAATAGTCGAACATCATCAATATAATAGTATGCATAAAAAAAAGCAGTGTCGGTATTTTCGTTATTATGTCTGATGAACTGTGTTACACTATTGTCCCAGAAATTACCAATGGTAAGATATTGCTCATTTCCTTTGGCTCTATATGTTCCACACAATTCTTTCCATTGGGTTTGATTATCCATTATATTTCCCGGCTTGTTAATAACCTGAGGATGCTGAATAATAAGTCCGGCATCTTTACGGCCGATTTTATCGGTTGTAATGGCAACTCCCAGTGCATCAACGGCAAACATTGATTTGTTTGCATTAATGTAATGTAATTTAAAGCAATATAATTTACCCCTGTTTAGCGGCTTCAAGAGTTTTGTCTGAATATATTCTCTTGACACTCCTTTATAATATCCTACACTGTCGTCGAAAATTTCCCGTAATATTATTCCGGCATAAGCTGCACCATCAAAAGGATATGCAAATCCGGCAAAATTTTCGGGCACACCTGCATCTCCTTTACTACATGGATGAAATTGGTCTGGAGTTCCTTTGTTGGGGTTGAACCATCCAGGATAAGGTTTAGCAACCGGATTGGGAACAAAACTGTATGGACAGGTCCATGCATCCTCAAAACTATGATTGGGTACAAGATTTTGAGAATTACTTGCCAAATATGTGCTTAAAAAAATAATTATGATAAAAAATCTCTCTTGCACTATTGTTTTTATGATTTTAACAAAGATAGTAAAAAAATATTGTTCTATTTTTTCTTTTTCTTTCTGAATCTCCAATTTTTTAAATCCAGGATTTTTGGACGTCGAGGAAAAATCTGACTTAATTTAATTAATTGTTTATAGGTTTTAACATGCCTATCCTTTTTTATATCGTAGATATCTTTGATATTAATAAGAATCCCTGTTTCTTCAACACCTCCAAATTCATCGTTTTCTACCGTACCGAAAGAAATCATGGAAGGAGACAAGTTCATATAGGCATTTACCAAAGGAGGAATTTTCTCTCCTTGTTCACGAACAAGTCTATTGAGAATTTTAAAATTTTCCTGATAGCTGTCGGCACTAAAATATTTAATATAATCATCAAAATTTATTTCAACCGGATTTAGCGGTTTTACCAATTCCTTTTTATCAGGAAAATAATATTTAATAAAACTTAAAATTAAATTTCTTGCTTCGATATTAAAATGTTTATACATGGTTACTTTACCGAAAAAATATCTCATTTCAGGATACTCCACCATTAAAGCACCAAGCCCGTCCCATAAATTATCGAGGGCAAACATCCCTTTACGGGCATTTAAACCATACTGATAATTTGGTTGTACAAAACTTCTTCCAAGCTCAATGGTATATGGCAGATAATCGGAAAGAAATTCTTCTGAAAACTCGAAAATATGAGAAGTGGCAAGTTTGGATTCAGGGTCATCAAGCACAGTTTCACCAAGAATATAACGATAACCTCCTATAATTTCCTTTTCTTCAGGGTCCCAAACTATCAATTGAAAATAAGGGTCCTCCGATATATCATACTCATCAATGTCAAGTTCTTTTCCTGTACCTCCGCCTGCCAACCTGAAAGTAATTTCTCGCAAGCGACCGACTTCTCGCATTAAATTAGGAGAATCACGATGTGTAAAAACATATATCTCGGTACTACCAAAATTAGATTTGCGTAGTAATTTATCTTTATTCAACTCCGATATTAGCAATTCCTTTTCTACCGGAGGTATTACCGGCTTCATTAAAGTCATATCCGAATACTTTATATAATTACTTCATCACAAAAATATTTTAATATTTTTTATTTTTTTTAAAATTCTCATTTTTTTTCTAACGAATAAGTTAATTCTCGCAAATACTCAGCCCACTCAGTATATGATTTACTGCTATCGAAAAAATTGTATGATATTGGCTTTCCAAAAACAAATCTTATAGTTTTTCCTTTTTGTTTAAACATTTCGTGCGGTAAAAACAACATTTCGATATTGGCTTTTATTCCTAAAAATTTACGAAAATTGGCCAAAAAATAAAAAAATCCCGAGTTGCGTCCTTCAATAAAAACCGGCACAATATCTCTTTGATATTCAACTGCTTTGGCTATAAAAGTCTTTTGCCATTTAAGGTCTTTTATGATTCTTCCCTGTTTGCGTGAAACCAATCCTGCCGGAAAAAATAAAATCTGATTCTCGGAAGCATAACATTCGTTAAGTTTTTTTAGAGAATCTCGTGACTGACTACCATGTTTATTCACAGGTAAAAACAAATTCGATAAAGGTTTTAGAGCCATTAAAATATCGTTAACAACAAAAACAAATTTCTCGAATTTAGTCGAGATAATTTCCATCATCACCAAACTTTCGAGTCCACCTAATGGATGATTTGCCGCAAAAACATATCTGCCGCCTTCGGGAATATTCTCCAAGCCTTCAACTGAATACTTAACATCCATAAACTCCAACACAGCCCTTACAAATTCCATATCCTGTACACCCGGATATTTCCGAAGAAATTCGTTAATCTCCTTTTCGTGTATTATTCTTTTCAACAAGCTAATAACAAAACCAGGCAATCTTTCATGCAATCGGGGATTTTTTTGTTTTAGTATCTCATTAACGTCAACACTTAAAATCGTATTATCCTTTTCCGTAATCATATTTCAAATTTGTTAATTACTGCAAATTAAATAATTCAAATTTAAAAAACAAAAATCTTTGATTTTCAACAACTTGCAAAATTTTGCTAAAAAAGTTATTAACAATGTGGATAAAAATGTAGTAAAATGTTTTAAAATGGGGAATAATATATATATTTTTGAAACAAGTTTAATCGCGATTAACATGTTTGTTGGAGAATACATTGCAAAACTTGATAACAAAGGAAGAGTAATCTTTCCGGCACCTCTGAAGAGAAAAATTCCGGGCGAGGAGATTGCTAAAGGATTTGTTATCAAAAGAGACATATACGAGAAATGTCTTCTGCTATATCCCATGAAAGAATGGGACAATCAAACTTCGATTTTGAAAAAGAAGTTAAATCCTTTTAATAAGCAACATTCGAGTTTTTTACGAGAATATTACAGAGATACTGCCGAATTATTTTTCGACAACAGCAGTCGTTTGTTAATTCCCAAAAGGTTGCTGAATGAAATCGGAGCCGAAAAAGAGCTTGTTTTTGCCGGACAGGAGGGAAAAATCGAAATCTGGGACAAGGCAGAATACGAAAAACGTAGATTAAGTAATGAAGAGTATGTAAACATGGCTAACGACATACTTGGAGGAGACTTTAAGTTTTACACCGAAGAATAAATGTTATGGAATATCACGTACCTGTAATGCTCACTGAAAGTATCAACGGACTGAACATAAATCCACAAGGAATTTATGTTGACGTCACTTTTGGTGGGGGTGGTCATTCTCGTGAAATTCTCAAACAACTCGGAAAAAATGGACTTCTAATTGCTCTCGACCGTGATAATGACGCTCTCAAAAATTCTTTAAGCGACAATCGTTTTAAATTATATCAAGGTGATTTCAGATTTTTACGTAATTATCTCAGTTACGCAGGAATAGAAAAAGTTGACGGAATCCTTGCAGATTTTGGAATTTCATCATATCAGATTGATAATATAGACCGTGGATTTTCTTTCAGATTGGGCGGCGAACTCGATATGAGAATGAACAAGCTTCAAAAACTCACAGCAAAAGAAATTCTGAATTATTATTCACACGAAAAATTAACATATATTTTTAAAAATTACGGAGAAGTTGACCGTGCATATAAACTGGCTTCAATAATAATAAGTTATCGCGAAACAAAAAATATTGAAACTGTCGAAGAATTTTTGAATTTAATACGCCAATTAACACAAAAACAAAGAGAAAACAAATTTTTTGCTCAGGTATTTCAATCACTCCGTATCGAAGTCAATCAAGAAATTGAATCAATAAAAGAGTTTCTCTTTGCTGCTCGTGAATCATTAAAAATCGGAGGACGACTTGTAACCATTACTTATCACTCAATCGAAGATCGTGTAGTTAAAAATTTCATTAAGTATGGAAACTTTGATGGAAATTTGATTACCGACAGATTTGGAAACATAAAAACTGATTTTTTACAAGTAAATAAAAAAGTAATAATTCCTTCGGATGAAGAAATGAACAATAATCCAAGGTCGAGAAGTGCAAAATTAAGAATAGCAGAAAGGTTATGAAAGAAAAGAAAAACAACAGTCAGTTTCGCGAAACCATAAAAGGGCTAATCACAGGCTCAATTGTCGCCAGCGATTTTCTTCGCAAACAGATACCTTATATTCTTTTGCTTTTTTTGCTCGGATTGGCATATATTTCAAATCGATATCATGCCGAATCGGTATTTATCGAAACAGAAAAAACAAAAAAAGAAATAGAAGACCTAAGAGCTCAAAAAATTGAGATTCAAGCTAAACTAATGAAAAGTAGCCGAATAGATAAAGTAATTGAAAAACTTCGGGAAAATAATTCAACACTTATCGAACCAAAATCGCCTCATCAAAAAATTGAATATAAAATAGATATAGAAGAATGAATGACCGTAATAACATATTGTTAAAACTGAATATCCTGTATATTTTATATGGGATTTTCGGAATTGTTATTATAGGGCAAATTATTTATCTCCAATTTTTCTATGACAAAGAATTAATTGAAAAATCACTTAAATCCACCCGAATATATACATCAATTGAACCAACAAGAGGCGACATTTATTCTTACGACAGAAAACTGCTGGCAACTTCAGTGGCTTATTTCGAAGTAGGTATAGACCCCAACTGTGAAGCTATAACACAAAAAATATTTAATGAAAATTTAGATTCTCTGGCTTTTTGTTTATCACAATTATTACCGAATAAGACAAAAACAGAATGGAAAAATGATTTGATAAATGCCCGCGATAGTGGTAAGAGATACTTAAAGTTTAGTAATAAGTTAAGTTATTCTGACTTTAAAAAAATGCAAAATTTTCCACTATTACGTAAAGGTAAAATTAAAGGAGGTTTTGTTTATCAAAAAAAATATGAAAGAGAAATGCCTTTCGGAATTCTTGCAAGAAGAACTATTGGAACTGTTGCAAGCGAAGGCAGAAAAGGCGTTGGGCTCGAAGATGCTTTTGATGCTGAATTACGAGGTAAAGCCGGATATACCGTAAAAGAACGACTCCCTGGAAATATCTGGATGCCGGTTGAAGATGCAAAATATGTTGAACCAAAAGACGGCATGGATTTAATAACAACAATTGATATATCACTTCAAGATGTTGCCGAAACTTCCTTAGAAAGACAGCTCATAAAACATAATGCAGAATTTGGAACTGTTGTTGTTATGGAAGTTAAAACAGGTAAAGTAAGGGCTATTGCAAACTTAAAAAAACATCCCGAAGGTTATTATTACGAAGAACAAAATTTTGCAATAGCTCACGCTATAGACCCCGGCTCAACATTTAAACTAGCCTCAGTTATCGTCGCTTTCGAAGACGGTTATGCCAATCCTGAAGATTTGGTCGAAACCGGCAGAGGTTTTACTTTCTTTTTCGGCAAAAAAGTTAAAGATTCCGGTGATGCTGCTTACGGAACCATCAGTATTGCAAGAGCTTTTGAGGTTTCATCTAACGTTGGAATATCGTTAATCATTGATAAATATTACCGCCATCAACCATTGAAATATGTTAACGGACTATCTCGCCTGCATCTGGATAAGCCTCTTGGCGTTGTTATAAGAGGCGAAGCAGTTCCAGTAATACACAAGCCAGGACAAAAGGAATGGTCAAAATTATCACTAACACAAATGGCAATAGGGTACGAACTACAAATAACTCCTCTGCAAATTTTAGCATTTTATAATGCTATTGCAAATAACGGAACTCTTGTAAAACCAATTTTTGTTGAGGCTTTGTCATTCAGA
Source organism: Bacteroidales bacterium Bact_19 (assembly GCA_001603595.1). Classification (GTDB taxonomy): domain Bacteria; phylum Bacteroidota; class Bacteroidia; order Bacteroidales; family ML635J-15; genus Bact-19. The sequence goes on along the minus strand of LUZK01000084.1, from coordinate 11,050 downwards.
GGTAAAATTGTTAAAGAATTTAAACCTGAAATTATTGATGAACAAATCTGCTCAAAAAAAACATTAGAAAAGATTAAACCAATGCTCGAAGGCGTTGTTGAAAACGGTACAGCCAAAAATATTAAATCAAATCAATATAAAATCGCCGGAAAAACAGGAACTGCTCAGATAGATTACGGGCGTAACAAGCAACACGGTTATCATTCTTCATTTGTTGGATATTTCCCAGCCGACGACCCTCAATACAGTTGTATAGTTTCGATCTATTATCCTCGTGAAAATGGTTTTTACGGGTCGGTAGTTGCCGGACCTGTTTTCAAAGATATTGCCGATAAAATTTATGCCACAAATCCTAAATTTCATACTTCATCTTTAAATGCAACTGTTGGTAAGACAGTACCAAGAGCTTTTAAAGGAAATAAAGCTGAAACTCAAAAGGTTTATGATTGGCTGAAAATCAAAACAAATGCCGAAAGAATTGTAAATACTGATTGGATATTATGTAATAAAATTGACAGTACAGTTACTTTCGCTCCGGTTTCTTTCAGTGATATAACAAAAATTCCGAACGTAATAAATATGGGTGCTAAAGATGCAGTTTTCCTGCTCGAACAATTAGGACTTAAAGTGATAATAAAAGGAAGAGGAAAGATTATCAGTCAAAATCCTGCTCCAGGTACAGAGTTTAGAAAAGGAGATGTAATAACATTAACTTTAGAATTATGAACATTTTAAAGCTAAGAAATAAACTGAATTTTTTAACTGAAATAATAAACAACGACTGCACTGTTTCAAATATAAGTTTTGATTCAAGAACAGTTGAGGAAAATTATGCGTTTATTGCAATTAAAGGAACTAAAACCGACGGGCACAATTATATCGAACAGGTAATAGAAAAGGGTGCAAAACTCATTGTTTGCGAGACACTGCCCGAAAAAATCAACTCAAAAACATCATACCTCGTCGTTAAAGATTCATCTTATGCTCTTGGTATTATTGCATCCGAATTTTACGACAATCCTTCAAAAAAACTAAAACTTATCGGAGTTACAGGAACAAACGGAAAAACTACCATTGCAACAAGTTTGTATGAATTAACTCAAAAACTGGGTTATAAATCCGGACTAATATCTACAATTAAAGTTCTTATTGACAGAAAAAAAATTGATTCTACACATACTACTCCCGACCCAATCAGGCTTAATGATTATCTCAACCAAATGGTAACCCTCGGTTGCGATTATTGTTTTATGGAAGTTAGCTCGCACTCTACTGTACAAAATAGAGTTGCCGGACTGCATTTCTCTGGAGGAATATTTACTAACATTACTCATGACCACCTGGATTTTCATAAAACTTTTAAAGAATATGTCCGTGCTAAGCAAATGTTTTTTGATATGCTCCCGGCAGATTCTTTTGCACTTACTAACCTCGATGATAAAAACGGTGCTGTTATTCTACAAAACAGCAAAGCCCAAAAACATACCTACTCTCTCAATTCTTTATCAGAATTCAAGGCAGAAATTCTCGAAATGCTGGCAGAAGGAATGTTATTAAAAATTGATTCAAACGAAGTATGGACAAAACTTACAGGAAAATTTAATGCCTACAATTTAATTGCAATTTATGGAGCAGCAATATTGCTTGATTTTCCGCAAAAAGAAGTTTTACAGGCAATTTCAGAGTTACGACCTGTTTCCGGCAGATTCGAAACAATCCACGGGAAAAACAACATTACAGGCATTGTTGATTATGCTCACACTCCTGATGCATTAAAGAATGTACTTGCAACAATCACAGAAATAAGCAAAGGATATACAAACATTATTACAGTTGTTGGAGCAGGTGGCGATCGCGATAAAACTAAACGTCCGGAGATGGCAAAAATAGCTGCAGAAATGAGCAATCTCGTAATCTTAACTTCTGATAATCCAAGAACCGAAAATCCCGAGGATATTCTGGATGATATGGAAAAAGGACTTAATAAAATAACAGAAAAAAAATGCTTACGAATCACAAACCGTGAGCAGGCAATAAAAACAGCTTGTAAAATGGCTAATCCAGGAGACATCATTCTCGTCGCCGGTAAAGGTCATGAAACTTATCAAGAAATAAACGGAGTAAAACTTCATTTCGACGATAAAGAAATTTTAAACCAATATCTAAATAGTTAAAATTATGCTTTATTATTTATTCAAATATTTCAATCAATTAGGAGTTCCGGGAGCGGGAGTTTTTGAATACATTTCCTTCCGTGCAGGTATGGCTGTTATCTTTTCCTTGATAATAGGAATATTTTTCGGGAAAAAGATTATCAGGTTATTGCAAAAAAAACAAATTGGCGAAGAAATCCGTGACCTCGACCTCGAAGGACAAATGCAAAAACGCGGAACTCCAACCATGGGAGGAATTATAATTATTCTTGCTACAATAATCCCAACTCTGCTTTTTGCTAAACTCAATAATGTTTACGTAATCTTAATGCTTATTACAACAGTTTGGTTGGGATTTATTGGGTTTCTCGATGATTTTCTGAAAATAAAACGAAAAAATAAAGACGGGCTTAAAGGAAAATTTAAAATCATTGGACAAATCGTGCTGGGATTCATAGTTGGCGGAATTTTGTATTTCTCCGATGATGTTGTTGTAAGAACAAAAAAAGTTGTAGAATATCAAAACGAAGAAATTACCGAAGTAGTCAATAATCCTAACTGTGCAGAGTTTATCGAATATTGCGATATAAAATCCACAAAAACCACAATACCATTCCTCAAGAATAATGAATTTGATTATTCAAAAATTGTTTGGTTTTTAGGAGATAATGCCGAAAAAATCGGTTGGATTGTTTTCATTCTTGCAGTAATTTTAATAGTTACGGCAGTATCAAACGGAGCAAACCTCACCGACGGTCTCGATGGGTTGGCGGCAGGTTCATCGGCGATAATTGGTGCTACACTCGGTATCTTGGCATATGTTTCCGGTAACAGAATTGCTGCCGAATACTTACAAATTTTGTATATACCAAACTCGGGAGAATTGGTTGTTTATATGGCTGCCTTTATTGGTGCTCTTATTGGATTTTTATGGTATAATTCTTTTCCGGCTCAAATTTTCATGGGCGATACAGGAAGTTTAACAATCGGTGGCATCATTGCTGTTTTTGCTATTATTATCAAAAAAGAACTATTAATACCGGTATTGTGCGGGATATTTTTCGCCGAAAGTGTTTCTGTGATGTTGCAGGTTAGCTATTTTAAATATACAAAACGAAAATACGGAGCTGGTAAAAGAATTTTCCTTATGGCACCATTACATCATCATTATCAGAAAAAGGGATATCCCGAACCAAAAATTGTTGCAAGATTCTGGATTATCTCTCTTTTGCTGGCAGTAATTTCAATAATAACCCTAAAACTCAGATAAACAATGAACAAGAGAATAGTAATTTTAGGCTCGGGAGAAAGCGGAACTGGTGCTGCGGTTTTGGCCAAAGTAAAAGGATTTGATGTTTTTGTCTCCGACAAAGCAGAAATCCCCGATAAATACAAAAAAATTCTTAACAAGTATGAAATTGCTTTCGAAGAAAAACAACACACCGAAGAGTTGATATTCAACGCAACCGAAATTATAAAATCTCCGGGTATCCCCGACAGTGTTCCTCTTATTCAAAAACTAAAATCTTTGAGTATTCCAATAATTTCCGAAATTGAATTTGCTGCTCGCTATACCAATGCTATAAAAATTTGTATTACCGGAAGTAACGGCAAAACAACTACAACTATGCTCACATATCACATTCTTAAAAAAGCCGGTCTAAATGTAGGCTTAGCAGGAAATGTTGGAAAAAGTTTTGCATATCAGGTAGCTACCGAAAACTTTGATTACTACGTAATAGAACTCAGCAGCTTTCAACTCGACAATATGTACGATTTCAAAAGTGAACTCTCAGTTTTGCTGAATATTACTCCCGACCACCTCGACAGGTACGACTACAAATTTCAAAACTATGTTGATTCTAAATTCAGAATTCTTAATAATACAACAAAAGACGACCTTTTTATTTACTGCAGCGACGATGAAACCATAATCAACGAAATAAACAAAAGAGAAATTTTAGCAAAACAATTTGAATTTTCTCAACGTAAAACCGAGGTTGAAAATGGAGCATATTTAGAATTCGACCAAATAAATTATGTATTTAACAAAAAATCAGATTTTAAAATGTTTATAGACGAAATTTCAATCAAAGGAAAACATAACGTTTACAATTCAATGGCAGCAGGAATTGTTGCACGAGCTTTAAACATCACCAAAGAAGTTATTCGTGAAAGTTTGATGGATTTCAAAAATGTTGAACACCGCTTAGAGCCGGTTATAAGTGTTCACGGAATTATGTTTATAAATGATTCAAAAGCAACTAATGTTAATTCAGCATGGTATGCTTTAGAGTCTGTTGAAGCTCCGATAATATGGATTGCCGGCGGAATAGATAAAGGAAACGATTACTCGATGCTAACAGATTTAGTTAAGAAAAAAGTAAAAGCTATCGTTTGCCTTGGTTTAAACAATGAACCTTTACACAAGGCTTTCGAAGGAATTGTTCCTGTAATTGTTGATACTAAAAGCATGCCCGAAGCAGTTATGACAGCTTATCGTCTCGGAAAAAAAGGAGACACTGTCCTACTCTCACCGGCTTGTGCAAGTTTCGATTTGTTCAATAATTACGAAGACCGTGGAACTCAATTTAAATTAGCAGTGAGGTCGTTGTAATGGAACAAAAAAGACAAAAAATATTTGAAGGCGATAAAGGAATTTGGAGAATAATGCTATTACTTTGCTTTTACTCCATAATTTCGGTTTACAGTGCCTCGTCTCAATTGGCTTATGACGCCAGCGGCATTAACGCCAGTAAATATTTATTCCGACAAATTATAATTTTAGCTATCGGAACCTCTGTTGCTCTTATGATTTCAAAAGTTCCATACAAATACTTCAGTAAACCTTCTGTTTTTCTCTGGTATCTTTCTATTTTCCTTCTTATAGTCACTTTAATTTGGGGATTAAACATTAACGACGCTCGCAGATGGCTACTTTTACCGGGAGGAATAACTTTTCAAACTTCCGATTTTGCAAAAATTGCATTACTTATGTTTTTATCAAGAAATCTTACTCTTAAAGAAGAAGAAAATAAAAACACCTTGAAATACCTTAAAAATATTTTTTTCCCCATTTTAATTACCTGTGGGCTGATAACGGTAGCAAATTTATCAACCGGAGTACTACTTTTTGGAGTTAGTATGATTTTAGTTTTTCTTGGAAAAGTCGGGTTTAAAAATTTAGCCATAACCTTTTTAATAACTATAGGTCTAGTATTATTACTTTTTGCTGCCATAAAAACATTTAAAGACGTAGGCAGAATCGAAACCTGGAACAATCGTATTGAAACCTTCAGAGACCCGAATAAACCCGAAAACATTCAACAAACACACTCAAAAATTGCCGTTGCAACAGGAAAACTTTTTGGTAAAGGACCCGGTAAATCCATCCAACGCAATATTCTGCCTAATCCATATTCTGATTATATTTTTGCAATTATCACCGAAGAACTTGGGCTTGTAATCGGAGTTATCCCCATAATGATGCTTTATCTGTTTCTGTTTTTAAGAGCCAGAAGAATCATTAAAAAGGCCGGACGAAAGTTTGGAATTTACATCACTGCCTCAATGTCAATTTTGATTGTTACACAAGCATTGTCAAATATGGCAGTTGCAACAAATGTTTTTCCGGTAACAGGTCAGCCTCTGCCATTTATAAGTTACGGAGGAACTTCAATATTTTTCACCGGTGTTGCTTTCGGTATAATATTGAGTGTTAGCAGAGAAGTTGAACAAAAAGAACTTGAAGAAAAAATGCAAGCCGAAGCTCTTTCTGCTGAGGACAAAAACAAAACAGAAAATCCTATAGAAGTAATCAATAACGCAGAACCAAATACAGAACCCGATGCAGAAAAAGAATCTTAAAATATTGATAAGTGGCGGAGGAACGGGAGGTCATATCTTCCCGGCCATTTCTATTGCCAACGCTCTGAAAAGTAAATATCCCAACACCGAAATTTTATTTGTTGGGGCCGAAGGAAGAATGGAAATGGAAAAAGTCCCCGCTGCAGGATATAAAATCATTGGATTGCCTGTAATGGGACTAAGCCGAAAACTTTCTCCGGATTTGATAAAATTTGTTTTCAAAACCCTGAAAAGTTATTTCAAAGCCCGAAAAATCGTTAAACAATTTAAGCCTGATGTAGCTGTTGGTGTTGGTGGATATGCCAGCGGTCCGGCTCTACGTGCTGCCTCATCTTTGGGAGTACAATGCATTATTCAGGAACAAAACTCTTATCCAGGCATCACCAACAAATTACTGGCAAAAAAAGTAAAGAAAATTTGCGTGGCATATGATAATATGGAAAAATATTTTCCCGCAAATAAAATCATTAAAACCGGTAATCCAATACGTCAAGAGATTGAAAACCTGAATGCCGACAAAATCGAAGCTCGTAATTTTTTTGGCTTAGAACATAACATCCCGGTAATTCTTGTTGTTGGCGGAAGTTTAGGAGCAAAAACAATAAACGAAAGCATACAATCAGGATTAATTAAAATTTACGAGAAAAACATCGGATTAATTTGGCAAACAGGAAAAACATATTTCGAAACTGCTGTAAAGTCAAATCCTGATAATTTAAAAAACATTGTAATCACCGATTTTATATATAAGATGGATTATGCTTTTGCTGCTGCCGATATAATTATTTCCAGAGCAGGAGCAGGAACAATTTCTGAACTGTGCGTTGTAGGAAAACCTGTCATACTTGTCCCCTCTCCTAACGTTGCAGAAGACCACCAAACTAAAAACGCTATGGCTTTAGTCGAAAAAAATGCTGCCATTCTGATTAAAGATAAAGAAGCTTCAGAAAAACTTGTAGATGTAGCCTTGGAACTTACTGAAAATCAAGAAATGAAAAAAATGCTTTCTGAAAACATAAAAAAATTAGCAGTTAGAAATTCTGCTGAAATAATTGCAGATGAAATTTATTCGTTAGTGTATGGAAAATAATATCAAAAACATATATTTCCTTGGAATCGGAGGCGTTGGAATGAGCGGGTTAGCTCAATATTTCAAACTTGCCGGATACAATGTTGCAGGATACGACAGAGTTAAATCCGAACTATGCGATATGCTTGAAAACTTTGGCATAAACATACATTACGAAGAAAACATAAATCTTATTCCCGAAATATTTAAAAATCCTGACGATTCTATCGTAGTATTTACTCCTGCTATTCCACAGGAAAACATGGAATTTCAATTTTTCAAATCTCAAAATTTTTCTATTTACAAACGAGCTCAGATTCTCGGAATGATTGCAAACCAAAAATATGCAATTGCTATTGCCGGAAGTCACGGAAAAACTTCTGTGTCAGGAATTTGCACAAATATTTTACTTCATACCACAAATAAATGTTCGGCATTTTTGGGAGGAATATTAAAAAATATAAATTCAAATTTTATAAACCATCCTGAATCGGAATTTGTTGTAGCAGAAGCCGATGAATACGACAGGTCTTTTCATCAATTATTTCCGGCTACAGCTGTAATAACATACATTGAACCCGACCATCTGGATATATATCACACTTACGAAAACCTCTATAATGCTTATCTGAAATTTGCAAATCAAATAAAAACGGGAGGAAGCTTACTTTTAAGCAATCATGTGGATGTTGATTTTCAAAAGAAAGTCAACAGTTCAATAAAAGTATTCCGTTATTCCATCTTTGATGAAGATTATGATTTTTCATTAAAAAACATCAAATACGAAAATGGTTATTGCTATTTTGATATTCAACATCCGGCAGGTTCCATCAAAAACATTAAATATCAAATTGGAGGCAATCATAATCTTGAAAACGCACTGGCTGCAGCGGCTTTGTGTTTAGTAAATAATATTGATGAAGATTCTGTAAGAAAAGGTTTGGAAACATATCAAGGAATAAAAAGACGTTTCGATTATATAATAAATTCAAAAAATCTGGTGTATATAGATGACTATGCCCACCACCCTAGTGAAATAGAAGCTTTTGTTAAATCAGTACGATTACTATACCCGAAAAAACATATAACAGGCATTTTTCAACCCCATCTGTATTCCAGAACAAGAGACTTCTACAAAGAATTTGCTCGTAGTCTGGAGTTGTGCGACAGAGTAATTTTATTGCCTATTTATCCTGCACGAGAATTAGCTATTCCGGGAGTAGAGTCGGATTTGATTCTTGAGAATTTAAATATTCAAGACAAAATGCTTTGTTCAAAACAAGAGCTTCCCGAAATTTTAAAAAATTCAGACAAAGAAATAATTCTTACTATGGGAGCCGGTGATATTGATATGCTTGTACAACCGATAAAAACAACCTTGCTGAATGAAGAAGCTAATATTTAAAATATTAAAGATTCTAATAATCATTATCTGGATATTTTTTGTTCTGGGATTTGCAATCAAACAAAAGTCCAAACAAAGGTGTACAGATTTGGTAATTTTGTTAGACAATAATCATAAGTTTGTTAACAACGAAAGTATTGAAAACTTGTTGAAAACTAATAACATAATTTTGAATCAAACTTTACTGGATAGTCTTAATTTTGAAAAAATTGAAAACTTAATTGAAACTCTTAATGGAGTCAAAGAAGCTCAAGTATATCATGATATAATGGGCAAAGTATATATTGAAATTAAACAAAGAAATCCGATAATGAGGGTGATTTGCACAACGAATAAGAGCTATTATGTAGATGATGATTTTAAAATTGTGGATATTTGTCCTGACTATACTGCAAATGTAATTGTTGTAAACGGAAACATAGATGAAAATTTATTCAAATCGGTTTTTACATCAGAAGGAATAGCATTTCGTGAACAATATGGTTATTCGTTTAACGAAATTTATGAAATGGTTAATTATATCAATAATCACGACTTATGGAAATATCAATTTGAGCAGATATATATTAATGAAAATAACGAAATAGAATTAGTTCCACGAGTTGGAGAACACATAATCATCCTTGGTGGTCCGGAAAATTACAAATACAAACTCGGGAAATTAGAGGCAATGTACAGTAAAGGTTTTTCACTCACAGATTGGAATAAATATAAATCAATAAATTTAAAATTTTCTAATCAGGTAATTTGTAAAAAAAGATAACACTATGTTAAACAACTCAGAAATAATCGGAGCAATTGATATTGGAACAACAAAAATTGCTGCAATAGCAGGTAGAAAAATTTTCAGTGATAAAATTGAAGTTGTAGCCTTTGCCACCACGCCTTCCAAAGGTATTAAAAGAGGGGCAGTATTAAACATTGATGAAACCGTTAACTCTATCACAACAGTTTTAAATACTATAAAAAAAGACTGTGGTATAGAGTTGAGCGAAGTATATGTGGGTATTGCAGGGCAACACGTTATGGGAACCAAAAACCGTTGCAGTATAGTTATAGATACTCCTGACAAGGTAATAAAGGGCGAGCACCTTTCCATGTTGTACAACAAAATGAAAAATCAAATTACTGATCCGGGAGAGGAAATTCTTGAAATAATACCACAAAGCTATATCGTTGATAAAACCACAGGTATTGAAAACCCCATAGGGATGACCGCTAACTTGCTTGAAGGTAATTTTCACGTTATCAGCGGAAAGATGTCAATGGTTAATAACATAAAAAAATGTGTAGCTTTAGCAGGATTAAAAATTAAAGCACTGATTCTTGAACCATTAGCCTCAGCAGAAGCAGTGCTAACAAAGCAGGAAAAAGAATCAGGAGTTGCTATGATTGATATTGGCGGTGGCACAAGCGACCTTGCTATTTTTAAAAACGGAAAAATTATACACACTGCAGTTATCCCAATCGGCGGTAATACTGTTACAATTGATATAAAAAACAGGTTCGGAATACTTGAAAAACAAGCCGAAGAACTAAAAATAAAACACGGGTATGCTTTAGCGGAAAAACATCAAGAAGATGTTAAAATCTCAGTGGAACCATTAAAAGGAAGAGAACCTGTGGAATTTTCTCATTACGAACTTAACGAAACTATTCAGGCCAGAATGGAGGAAATTATTCATGCCATAATGTTTCAGATAGAAACAGGCGGAATACGTGAAAAACTTGCAGGAGGAATAGTAATGACAGGAGGAGGCTCTCTGCTTAAGAATCTAAAACAACTCACAAAATATATTTCAGCTAACGATGTAAGAATAGCTCTTCCAACAGACTACATTTCAGGACAGTATTCTGAAATAATAAATCAACCTCAATATTCAACAGCAGTAGGATTACTTATTAAAGGTATTCATTCCGAAGACACTAAAGATGTAGAAAATATATCAGCAATCGAAAATTTGAATACTGAAGAAGAAAAAAGTAAAGAAAAAAATAAAACACCGAAAAATCCGGACGAAAGTTTTTTGAATAAACTAAAAAACAGAATGACAAAACTCTTTGATGACGAAGAATAATATTAACATAAAAAATTGTAAGCCATGTTCGACGAAATAGAATTCAACATACCTAGAGAAGAGTCCTCGATAATCAAAGTTATTGGTGTCGGTGGAGGCGGTAGCAATGCAGTTAATCAAATGTTTAAAATGGGCGTAAAAGGTGTTGATTTTATTGTTTGTAATACCGATGCTCAAGCCTTGAATTACAGTCCTGTAAGCACAAAAATAACTCTCGGAAAAACACTTACCGAAGGAAGAGGTGCAGGAAACAATCCCGAACGAGGTCGTCAGGCTGCTATAGAAAGTCTGTCTGAAATCGAAGCAATACTGGACAATAACACTAAAATGGTATTTATAACAGCGGGTATGGGAGGAGGTACAGGCACAGGAGCCGCTCCGGTTATTGCCGAAGCTGCACATGAAAGAGATATTCTTACAATAGGTATTGTTTCTATTCCTTTCTTAATCGAAGGCGAAACAAGAATAAATCAGGCAA
>LUZK01000176.1 GCA_001603595.1 Bacteroidales bacterium Bact_19 | reverse complement strand
TCATAAGATAATTCAAAAAACTTGTAGAATATTTTATTTGCTGAAAAAGTTCTATTTGTAGGTAAAATTAAAGTGATTCCAATATTTTCCATTTCAATTATAAATTCTAATTTTTTTATGGTATTCTCAAGTTCCTTTTCAAGTTTAGCAGTTGTTTCAACATTTCTTAAAAAACCTTCAATGAATAAAGGGTTTTTGTTTTCATCAAAAACTATTTTGGTGTTTAACGATATAGGAATAATTTTTCCTGATTTATGTTTTAAATGAATTCTTTCGTTTATAAGTTCCCTTTTTTCATAAAACTTTTTATATATTAATTCTCTTTCTGAAACATCATTGTAAAAAAATGCATCAGGCTTACCGATGACTTCTTCGGGTAAATACCCGCCAAATTCTGTTATCGAAGGGCTGATATCAAGAATAGTACCGTTAAAATCAATTTTATAATAAACATCCATTAAATTATTATAAATTCTTTGATATTCAGAATTTTTATTTTTGATTTCATAAAGTTTCTGATTTGTTTTTATTTTTTCTTTAAATTGTTTTCTTAAGAATATGATAACAAAAATGTGAACTATAACAAAAAATAATATTATACATATAATTAAAAGATTGTAATTTGATTTTTCTTTATTTTGAAAATTTTGGATGTGCCATGATAATATTGTATTGCTGATTGTCTCGGGATTGGTATTATGAATAGCTCGATTCAAAATTGGCAATAATTGGTAATGCTTTTCGTTGATTGCGAAACATACAGTTTCCTGAAATGGTAATTCAAAACACAATTTGATATTGTTTTTGTCTAATTTATTTTTAAAATATAAATAAGAATATTTATGGAGAATGCCAAAGTCAATGGTTTCAGAATTTAAGTCATCAATAAGTTTATCAAAATTTAAGTAGCTAGTAAAATTTGTTTGAGGATATCTTTTTATTAATTCTTCCTTAATCCAATACGAAGAATAAATTCCCACAGTTTGATTTTCGGCTTGCGATAAACTATTTATATCTTTTTCTTTTGAAATTAAAACAAATGAATTTTTAAAGTAAGAATCAGAAAACAGAAAATATTTTGCTCTTTCTGGATTATAGTTTAATCCTGCAATTATGTCAATTTTTCCGGTTTTTAGGTCGTTTAGCAATTTATCAAAATCATCGTAAGCAATAGATTGCGTTTTAAGATTAATATTTTTAAAAATCAGATTATTTATTTCGGGTAGAAATCCTTTTAACTCTCCATTTTCGGAATATTCCAAAGGAATTCTGAAAGTTTTATATCCTATTTTTAAAACCGGTAATGAATTTATATAATCTATTTCTTCGGGATATAAAACAAAATCAAAATCTATATTATTATTTACATTGTATTTTTTTAAAATGTTTGATTTAAATTTCGAATCAATAATTGCGAAAACTTTATTTACTATATTTAAAAGTAATTCATCTTTTTGATTTATTCCAAAATAAATACTAATTGTCTCAAAATTTTTATTTATTTTAAATTTTAGATTTTTGTTTTTTAATTTATTTAATAATGAAAAATATTCTCCTGCCAAAAAATCTACAGCATTTTTTTCTAATTCATCAAGAGCATTATCTTCGGAATCATATTCAATAACGTTAATTCCTGCAATTTCCTGTTCAAGAATTTTTTTTATATAAATATTTTTTCCTACAGCCACATTATTCCCTGATAAATCAGTAAGTTTATTTAAAGTTTTATTTCTTGAAATAATTACCAGATTTGTTTTAACTATTTTGCTTGAGAATAGTAATTGGTTTCCTTGATAAAAATTGGTGATAAACGGAATTAACTCTGCCTGTTCAGTTTCCAATAGTTTTAAAGCGTTTTCGCAAGTTGCAATGATTGTATCGCATTGTAATCCTGTATATTCAAGAAAAATATCGAGGTAATCTTTATTTATGCCAAAACCGTGATTATTTAAAAATAACCAGTAAGGACTAAAATCATTTTGCAAAAAAATTACTTTAATTTTAATTTTATTATTTAAATATTGAATTTCTTCTTTAGATAATTCTTTTTTTAAATCCGGATGTATTTTTGCAAACCCTGCAAATG
>LUZK01000175.1 GCA_001603595.1 Bacteroidales bacterium Bact_19 | reverse complement strand
CATGACCTATTACTTCCGTATTTTTGTCAGAACCTTTAAAATAGAGCAAATCTCCGGGTTTTACATTTTTAAGTTCTACCCTTTCACTGATTTTTGCCATATCTATAGGAATTCTTGGAATATTTATACCTTTCTGAGCAAAAACATATTGCACAAACCCAGAACAATCGAAGCCTTGAGGTGTTGTTCCCCCGTATTTATAGGGAGAACCTTCCAAAGTTACTGAAAAATCAACAACAGACTCTAATACGTTTTGTTCCTTATTTTTCGAAGAAGTCTTAGATTCATTCTCAACTCCCGAATCATTTGGGTCATATACAACATATTGAATATTAGTCGTTTTTCGCGAACAGGCAAAAAATACAACCAGAAAAAATACTAACTTTACTAAAAATACAATTCGTTTCATAACTATGCAAAAATACAACTCCTATGATTTGATTTTTTAAAGTTGTTTAAATTTTTTAATATAATAATGTTGAAAAATAAATATTTTTGCATAGCTTTCGAAAATGTTAAAATTTGGTGAATATATTGCTTTTAGATTTTTGGTTGCTATTCTAAGATTATGCCCTTTTAGAGTAGTTTATCTTATGTCGGATTTTGCATTCTTTATAATATACTATATGACAAGATATCGGCGTAAAGTAGTTTATAACAATCTAAGAAAAAGCTTTCCTGAAAAACCTGAAAATGAAATAAAAAAAATTGAAAAGAAATTTTACAGACATCTTTGCGATATTACATTTGAATCTATTAAAGGAATGACTATTAACAAATCATGTCTGGAAAAAAGATTTAAAATTAAAAATATTGAAATTCCGAACAGTTATTTTATTAACGGACAATCTGTGATTATTCTAGCAAGCCATTACGGAAACTGGGAATATGGTATTCTGGCAACCAATATGGCAATTATGCATCAGGCAATTTCATTGTATCTGCCACTAAAAAACAAACACAGCGAAAAATATGGATTAAAACGCAGGAGTCGTTTTGGAATGCAAATGATTGCAGTACAAGAAACTAAAAGCATTTTTGAAAATAAACCTGAAACTCCTGTAGCAGTCATAATGGCTGCAGATCAAAGTCCTTCAAATCTCGAAAGAGCAATTTGGGTAAAATTTCTCAATCAAGATACAGCTTGCTTGCATGGACCAGAAACTTATACAAAAAAAATCGGACTACCGGTTTTATATCTAAAAATTACAAAAGTTAAAAGAGGATATTATGAGATGAGATTTGAAGACTTAAAAATTCAACCTGACAAAACTGAACCGGGAGAAATCACAAAAAAATATTTCTTTAACCTGGAAAGAGATATTAGCGAAGCTCCGGAATATTGGTTATGGTCGCATAGAAGATGGAAACATTCAAGAATAAATTAAAAATTTAAAAATATGACAAAATATCAACGTTTTATTTTCAATGATTTTCAGGTAAATTGTTACATATTATTTGATTCTTCTTACGAATGTGTAATTATTGATGCTGCTGCCAATTCACATAAAGAGATAAAGATGATTCATGATTTTATCAACGACAATCATCTTATCCCTAAATATATAATGAACACTCACGGGCATCTTGATCATGTTTGTGGAAATTATTATCTGGAATCACATTACCGGATACCTATTCTAATGAGTTTCGATGACAAATACTTAATCGAGGGAGCTATTTCGCTTGCCGAAAAGTTTGGATTTGTTATTGAACAACCTCCCATGCCTGATAAAAACATTAAGGACAATGACTTTCTAAAGTTCGGAGATACACATTTTAAAGTTATTTCATTACCCGGGCACACTCCCGGAAGCGTTGGTTTTTATTTCCCAGAAGAAGGTTGGCTATTCTCTGGAGACACTATTTTTATGGAGAGTATTGGTCGAACAGACTTACCAGGAGGTAGTTACGATAATCTTATTTCGAGTGTTACACGAAAAATATTTACTTTACCACCCGAAACGATTATCTTCCCCGGACACGGTCCTGATACAACGGTAAAAGACGAAAT
>LUZK01000174.1 GCA_001603595.1 Bacteroidales bacterium Bact_19 | reverse complement strand
TCTAAGATGGCTTACTAATTCATCTTCAAGTCTTTCTTTCGAAAATGCGATTAAGAAAAAAACTAATACAGCAATTGCATAAATGGAGTATATTTGAATGTTAGTTTCAAACTTAATAAAATCCAAAATTGAGACCCCAGAATTAAGTTTGAGAATCAAGAGTATTAGAGAAAACAAAGCAATAAATACTCCAATAACTTTGAAATACCAAGGCAAAAATATAATTTTTGGGCTCTGCATAAATGATCGTGAATTAGTAATTACAAATGTACGATATGTTTTCCAAAATTCCAAATTAATTTCCAATTATTTTGCTCTAATATAGAAAATAAGTTATTTGGCTATTTTTTTATAGAAATTTGATTCGATAAATTTTATTCTACTTCAAATTTTAGTTAAATATTCTGATGTGTGTCGGCAAAATTTGGCTCTTTGACTTTTGCGAAGAAATGGCTTGTGTGTCGGGCAATAGGCAATGTGCCAAATGTGAGTTGGGAATAAAATTCTTTTTTTTAATGTGCGGTGGGCAAAAAATAAAAAACATCGGGTCGGCTTTCTGGTCTTGTAAGTATTTTGTTTTTCTGTCCTTTCATAATGTTTTACTTTCTGTTTTGGTACTGTCGTCTGGTTTTTTACACTTGGCGGTAACGGTTACGTGTATGAGTAGTGGCGGAATACGGGGCAATTTCCTGTCAAGTTACGATGAACTTGATGCGAGGTAGAATGCTCGAATACGCTACAACCCCCGCCATTACTTATACACGATGTTAGCGTTTCGTGCTTTATCTTATTCATAATATATTTTTACATTATCGTTTTTCAATCTCTGTCTCAGCCAATTATTTATTTTCTTTTTGTCAGCTTCTTGTATATTTGATTTGATTGAAAAGATTACAACAGGTGTCATCTGTGGTGAATCAAGAGTATCATGAAAATTTAAAGATTCAGAATATATACATCCATTGATTTGTGGAAATATCGGTTTAATTTCATTCAATATTGTCAATCCAAATTTTTGTTGACTCAATATGCTATCTATTTCTGAATGCTTTTTACTTAATGTAGCATTAAGACTGATTACCTGCTCTTTAAGTTTGATTAATTCAATATTTTTCTCATCCAAATTACTAAAAGCTAATCCTTGCTCGACTAAAATAGTAGCCTTATCAAGATTAAAGTCTTTTGATTTTGTAATTATGTTATTTTTCTGTTTGTCTGACAGTAAAGAACCACCATAAACTAAGGTAATCTTATGTGACTTAGCATCAATATCATGTTTTAATAGGTAGTTCCCTTCAAAAAGTGAAACATTTGAAACATACAAATTTGCTTTCTGTAAAAATTTTTCTTGTTGTACAAGCTTATAACCAAAAAATATACTTGGTAAAAGAACAATTGTGATTACCAATGTGATTATTCTACTAATCTTCTTCTTTTGGACTTCGTCTACAATAGTCCTAATTGGAAACTTCAATAATTGAGAAATCCAAACAGAGGCAATGGCAATAAATATCGTATTAATAGTAAACAAGTAGAAAGCTCCAAAGAAAAAACTGAATTGCCCAGTTGCTAGTCCGTAACCTGCTGTACACAAAGGAGGCATAAGAGCTGTTGCAATAGCTACTCCAGGTATAACATTTCCTTTCTGTTTACTACTAATTGCAACTATTCCAGCTAAACCTCCAAATAAAGCAATCAAAACATCATAAATCGTTGGACTTGTTCTGGCTAATAATTCAGAATGTGCAGTTGAAACAGGGCTTAATGCAAAGTAAACAGTAGAGGCAACTAAACTTACCAATATTGCGAATGAAAAGTTTTTTATAGATTTCTTGAATAGTTCAAAGTCATAAGTTGCAATACTATATCCCATACCATTTATGGGTCCCATCAGGGGCGATATAAGCATTGCACCAATTATTACAGCCGTTGAATTCATGTTTAGACCAACGGAAGCAATAATAATTGCGAAAATCAAAATCCAAAGGTTTGTACCTTTGAAAATAATCCCTTTTTTAATTTCATCATACACTGAATCTTGATTTTCCAGCTCAGATTCTAAACTGAAGAAGTGTAATACCTTTCTAATAGTGCTAAATGCTGTCATATTATTTGTTTTTAATTCTATTGTTAAGTTGTCGTATTCTGTCTTTTAGCATGAACGCTAACGGTCGATGGTATGATGTCGTGCGGGATTACGAGGCGATTTCATATTAGTTTACACC
>LUZK01000083.1:287-9424 GCA_001603595.1 Bacteroidales bacterium Bact_19 | reverse complement strand
TTTATAAAAAAATATTTTCTTTAAAATAGTCGTTATTTTGATAACAATGTTATAAAAATAACAAAATAGTTTTATATTTGCAAAAAGACGAAAAATGAGAATTTCAAAAATTGTAGATTTAATAAATGGAAGAATTATTACTCAAGGCAATCAGAAAAATGATTTTGAGTTTTCTTATGCTTTTTCTTCGGATTTAATGAGTGATGTGTTAAGAATAAATAATGATAATACTGTTTTAATAACGGGATTATGTAATATTCAAACAATCAGAACCGTAGAGATGGCTGAAATTAAATGTGTAATTATAGCCAGAGGAAAAAAAAGTGATTCTATGATGACTGAATTGGCCGAAGAAAACGACATTTGTATCATTGAAACTGAGTATAGTGTGTTTAGAGTTAGTGGAATATTGTACCAAAACGGAATAAAACCGATTTATTAATGCAATATGAATTTCAAATAGAAGGAGGAAATTTTTCCGGAGCCGGTGAGTCAACAAGTGTGATAAAAAAAACACTAAAGCAGCTCGGAATCGATAGTACAATAATAAAAAGAGTTGTAATTGCATTGTTCGAAGCTGAAATCAATGTGGTAGCTCACGCATATAATGGAAAAATGATAGTCGAAATTTTCGAAGACCAGATAAAAATGATTGTCGAAGATAACGGACCAGGAATAGAAAATATTGAACTTGCTATGCAGGAAGGTTATTCCACTGCTTCTGAAAAAGTCCGTGAGATGGGTTTTGGAGCAGGTATGGGACTTCCAAATATTAAAAAGAATACGGATGTACTAAACATTCAAAGTACACCGGGAGTAGGTACTAAACTTGAAATGATTGTTTACATTTAAATAATTTTATGAATAACAACGAATCATATTTTTATCATGCTTTAAAGGTTGACGCCGAAATTTGTATTGGATGCACACATTGCATGCAATCGTGTCCAACCGAAGCAATAAGAGTTAGGAATGGAGTTGCCGTAATTATTGAAAACAAATGTATTGATTGCGGTGAATGTTTTAAAGTTTGTCCTGTTAAAGCAATTTATATAAAACAAGATGATTTTTCATTAATTTTTAATTACAAATATCGTATAGCTTTAGTTCCGGCAGTTTTTATCGGACAATTTCCCGAAGAAATTAGAACTTCCGAAATATATGCCTACTTAAAAAAAATCGGGTTTACTCATATTTATGAGGTAGAACACGGAGTAGGGTATATGATTAGTTTTTTTAATGATTATTTTAAAAAGTATTCTGATAAAAATGTTTTTGTATCATCATTCTGTCCGGCTGTGGTAAGGCTTATTCAGGTAAGGTTTCCAGGCCTAGTCGAAAATATTATCCATCTCAAAGCTCCTCTCGATGTTTCTGCTATAATGATAACTCAAAGATTAACCGAAGCCGGAATTCAAAAAGAGGATATCGGAGTATTTTATATAACACCTTGTGCAGCTAAAATAGCAGCAGTTAAAAGTCCGGTTGAAAACACAAAATCAATAATCAATGGTGTAATCAATATGGATTTCCTTTACAATAAGGTTCAAAAAATGTTACATACCGATAAAAGTAACGTAGAGCCTATAAATCATAGTTTAACCGGACGAGATGTAAAATGGAGTCTTTCAGGAGGAGAAGCTTCAAATTTTGGAGAAAATGCCTTTGCTGTTGATGGTCTGAAAAATGTAATAGAGTTTCTCGAAAAGCTTGAAAATGATGAAATTGATACCAGTGGGTTGATTGAAATGAGAGTATGCGACCAAAGTTGTGCAGGCGGTATCTTGAATGTGAACAATCGCTTTGTTGCTGTACAAAGATTGTTAAAAAGAGCTAATTATCTTGATCAAAAACTAGATGGAAGGTATTGTTTTGTCCCTGAGATTGGAACAAACTTTTACAGTAGAGTAGCTAAACAAATGGAAATTGACGAAATAAAACCTCGTCCCATAGATAAACTTGCAAATAACTATAAAACTGCTCTATTGATGAAAAATGAAATTGAAAAAATTAAAGCCAAACTTCCATCAATTGATTGCGGTGCCTGTGGATCACCTAATTGTGCAGCTCTTGCCGAAGACATAGTAAAAGGATTTGCATCAATTGACAATTGTGTTTTTCTTGATGATGAATGCAAAAGCATAAAAAGAATAAATACAGAAATCTGGAATAATAATAAAACAAATAAATAATATGAAGTTAAAGGAAATAATTGAAAAATTAAATTTGATTGTTATTGTCGAAGCAAATTCAGACAGAGAAATTTCAGATGCTTATGCTTCAGATTTATTAAGCGATGTCATGGGTAATGCTCGCGAAGGTCAAATCTGGATAACTATGCAAACACATAAAAATCTAGGCGCCATAGCATCACTAAAAGACTTACCGGCAATTATTATCATTGGTAATAATATTCCTTCCTCTGATTTAATTGATTATGCCAAAGAAAATAGCATTGCAATTCTGTCAACCAATTCGACTTGTTATCAAACTTGCGGAAGACTCTGGAATCTATTAAAGAATAATGATATTCAAAGCTGATTTACATATTCATACAGTATTATCTCCTTGTGGTGATTTGGAAATGAGTCCTTCGGCAATTATTGAAACTGCCAGATTAAAAGGGCTGGATATAATTGGGATTACTGACCATAACTCGACTCTAAATGCCGATATTACTCGCAAGATCGGTGAAAAAAATGGAATTTTTGTCTTGATGGGTGCTGAAGTCCAAACAATAGAGGAAGTTCATTGTCTGTGTTTTATGCCGAATAGTGAAAAACTTGGTTTGTTTCAACAGTTTCTCGACGAAAATATTATAAAAATTCCAAATGATGTGAATAATTTTGGTTATCAGCTAGTTGTTGATGAATTTGAAAATATTTTGGGCGAAATTCCATTTTTTTTGGTTTCTTCTTTAAAACTCAGTATTGAAGAGGTTTCTAAAATGGTTTATGAATTAGATGGTATTTTTATTCCTGCTCACGTTGACAGACCTTTTATGAGTTTGAGTTCTCAACTGGGATTTGTTCCACCTGACCTTAAATTTGATATTCTTGAATTAAGCAGGTCGGGATTATTGAATAATTTTCCCAAAACAAATAATTTTTTTGAAAATTATGCTTATATAACTTCATCAGATTCTCATTATCTTAAAGACATTGCAAGAGTTTATACAGAGATCGAACTTGACGGCATTGATTTTTATAAGCTAAAACGTGCTTTAGAATTAAAAAAAGTAAAACCGATTATCAATGAAAACAATAGATTTACATATTATTGATATTGTGCACAATTCGATTAGAGCAGGAGCTGACGAAATTACTATAAAATTTAAGGATAGTACAAAAATTGATTTAATAGAATTGAGTATAATTGATAATGGTTCGGGGATTGACCCAGAGAAACTTGAAAAAATTAAAAATCAATATTTCAGTTCTCGCAAAGAACGCAATATTGGATTGGGCTAAGCATTGCTTAAATATCATGCAGAATTATGCGGTGGACAATTTTCTATCGAAAGCGAAATAGGAAAGGGGACAAGGGTTTATGCTTTTTTTATAAAATCACATATTGATAGGCAGCCGGTTGGTGATTTAGCAGGATGTATTACTAGTTTTATTTGTCAATATCCCGATATCAATTTTATTTTTAATTATATAACCGATAATTCAAATTTTTCAATTTCTTCTAATGATATTAAAAATGCCCTTGAGTTAGAGGATCTGAATAAAACTGAAATAATTAAAATTGTAAAAGACCTTATTTGTGAGAATATTGAAACTAAGTAATAGTTTTATGTTGTTTTATTTATTTTCTAAAATGCTTATAAGAAATATTAACCCTAAATTCCGAATTAGAAAATGTGAGATTTCCCTAAAGGCTCTGATTTTAGTGCGTTTTGAGAATATCAACACCCGAATTCCTACATTTTGCCAAACCTACCCACTATTATTAGTTCATTAAATTTCTAAATGCTTCAAATGAGTTAAAATTTGTAACTTCATTTATTGAAATGGTTTTGAATGAATTTTTTTTGGAGCAATACAAATAAGTTTTTAGGAAAATTCATGTTTTTAAACACGCGAAAATTTATTTATTTTGTTTGATAAAAATCAATGGGCATACAATAGTTTGATAATCAGCAAAATGACAATCCGAAAAGCCGAAATTTATTTAGAATCATTATAAAGTGAATGTTAAAAAAATAACAGTGTTAAAAAAATAACAAAAAAAGTTTGCATAGAAAAAAATAGTTGTTATTTTTGTAACGAATTATAAAAAAAAGTATTTTTAACAAAATAAAATATTAAACTATGAATAAAATCAAAAATCTAGATGATCTTCGTAAGATGAAACAAGATCTTCAAAACAAAATTAAGCTTCGTGAGAGAGGAGATTCTCCGGAAGCTATTGTACAGATTAAAGTTGGAATGGCAACCAGTGGTATTGCATCAGGAGCAAAAGAAGTTATGAATTATCTGATTGAAGAACTCGAAAAAAGAAACATTGATGCAGTTGTTACTCAGGTCGGAGATATGGGCTATTGTTATGCAGAACCGACAATTGAAGTAACATTACCCGGTAAGGAACCAGTTGTTTTTGGGTATGTCAATATTGCCAAAGCTGATGAAATCATTGAAAAATACATCAAGAACGGAGAATTAGTAGAGGGGATTTTACCCGCAAATTATCAATCAATAGATTAAAAGGAGGTTAATTCATGTCAACAGTAAAAATGCACTTGTTGGTTTGTGGTGGAACAGGTTGTGTTTCATCATATAGTCCTCAGGTAGCCGAAAGTCTGATAAAGGAACTTGAAGCTCATGGCCTGCAGGATGAATGTAAAGTTGTAAAAACAGGTTGTTTTGGTTTTTGTGAGCAAGGACCAATTGTAAAAGTTATTCCTGACAATACTTTTTATACCAAAGTTGCTCCGGAAGATGCAAAAGAAATTATCGAAGAACATATCATTAAAGGTCGTAAAGTAGATCGTTTATTATATACCGATCCCAAAAAACAGGAACATGTGCCGGACTCCAAACACATGGAATTCTATAAAAAACAAATTCGTATAGCTCTTAGAAACTGTGGTTTTATTGATCCAGAAAATATAGAAGAAGCTATTGCTCGGGATGCTTATTCAGCTTTAGGAAAATGTCTTACTGAATTGACTCCACAAGAAGTTATTGATATTATTAAAAAATCGGGCTTAAGAGGTAGAGGAGGAGGAGGTTTCCCGACAGGGATTAAATGGGAAATTGCAGCAAAAAATGCTTCCGACCAAAAATATGTTGTTTGTAATGCCGACGAAGGAGATCCCGGGGCTTTTATGGATAGATCAGTATTGGAAGGGGATCCGCACTCTGTTTTGGAAGCTATGGCTATCTGCGGATATTGCATTGGTGCAAATAAAGGTTTAATATATATTAGAGCCGAATATCCATTAGCTATCAAACGTCTTAAGATTGCAATTAAACAAGCTATGGAATATGGTGTACTTGGTGATGATATTTTTGGAACGGGATTCAGTTTTCACATCGAATTGAGATACGGAGCAGGTGCTTTTGTGTGTGGTGAAGAAACAGCCTTAATTCATTCAATGGAAGGGCAAAGAGGTGAACCTACAGTAAAACCTCCATTCCCTGCTGAAGCCGGCTATCTAGGTAAACCTACTAACGTTAATAATGTTGAAACTTTTGCTAATGTTCCACCAATAATCCTTAAAGGAGCCGAATGGTTTAGCTCAATAGGAACAGAAAGATCAAAAGGAACAAAAGTTTTTGCTCTTGCCGGAAAAATAAATAATGTTGGGCTAATTGAAGTTCCAATGGGAATAACTCTCCGTGAAGTTATTTTTGAAATCGGAGGTGGAATAAAGAATGGAAAGAAATTTAAAGCTGTACAAACAGGTGGACCATCGGGTGGATGTCTTACAGAAACTCATCTTGATACTCCAATAGATTTTGATAATCTTCTTGCAGCTGGTTCTATGATGGGTTCCGGAGGTATGATCGTAATGGATGAAGATGATTGTATGGTGTCTATTGCAAAGTTCTTCCTTGAATTCACTGTTGAAGAATCTTGTGGTAAATGTTCACCATGCCGTATAGGAAATAAACGCTTGTACGAAATTCTGGACAAAATTACTCAAGGAAAAGGAACAATGGAGGATTTGGAGCTTTTAAGAAATCTTAGTGAAGTTATTAAAGATACTTCGCTTTGTGGATTGGGACAGAGTTCCCCAAATCCTGTTTTATCAACATTAACAAATTTCTGGGATGAATATGTTGAGCATGTAACCGAAAAGAAATGTCGTGCCGGTCAGTGTACTGCTTTGAAAAAGTATATCATTGATGAAGAGGCTTGTGTTGGTTGTACAGCATGTGCAAGAGCTTGTCCGGTTAATGCTATTTCAGGAGAACGTAAAATGCCGCATAATATTAATCAAGACATTTGTATAAAGTGCGGTGCTTGTTACGAAAAGTGTAAATTCAACGCAATATTTATTAAATAACAGGAGGCTTTAAAATGAGTCTAATAAATATAAAAATAAACGGTAAAGAACTGCAGGTAGAAGAAGGAACAACTATCCTTCAAGCTGCAAAAAAGGTAGGTATCGAAATCCCTACTTTATGTTACATGAATCTTCACGATTTAAATATCGAGCATAATCCCGGTGGATGTCGAATTTGTGTTGTTGAAGTAGAAGGACGCAGAAATCTTGCTCCGTCTTGTGTTACTAAAGTTTGGGAAGGCATGTCTGTTAAAACACATACAATGCGTGTGCTAAATGCTAGACGCACCGTAATGGAATTAATTCTTTCAGACCATCCATTTGAATGTTTAACCTGTGCTAAAAATGGGAATTGCGATTTGCAAAAATTAGCACAAGATCTTGGAGTAAGAGAAATACATTATCAAGGAGAGCAATCCACGTACAAAGAAGATAAATCTCCTGCGATAATAAGGGATATGGATAAATGTATTATGTGCCGTCGTTGCGAAACTATGTGTAATGATGTTCAGACATGCGGAGTTCTTAGTGGAATAAACAGAGGGTTTACCGCAGTGGTTGCTCCTGCTTTTGAACAGGATCTTATAAAATCTCCATGTACTTTCTGCGGACAATGTGTTGCTGTTTGTCCAACCGGAGCTCTTACTGAAAGGGATTATACAAATAGAGTAATTCGTGCTCTTGCCGATCCAACAAAAACTGTTATAGTACAAACAGCTCCTGCTGTCCGTGTTGCTTTGGGTGAAGAATTTGGATTACCGGCTGGTACAATCGTAACAGGAAAAATGGTCGCTGCATTGAGACGTTTAGGTTTTGATAAAGTTTACGACACTGATTTTGCCGCAGACTTAACAATAATGGAAGAAGGCACGGAATTTCTCGATAGATTATCAAGATACCTTAACGGGGATAAAAATGTAAAACTCCCTATTTTAACTTCTTGCTGTCCGGGTTGGGTGAATTTTTTTGAATATAATTTCCCCGATATGCGAGATATTCCTTCAACAGCTAAATCTCCACAACAAATGTTTGGTGCAATTGCAAAAACATATCTAGCTGAAAAATTAGGAGTAAAACGCGAAAATCTTGTCGTAGTTTCTGTTATGCCTTGTTTGGCTAAAAAATATGAAGCTGAAAGAGAAGAATTCAGAGTTGATGGAAATCCGGATGTTGATTTTTCAATTTCAACCAGAGAATTAGCCCACCTTATTAAACAAACAATCGGAGATATCAAGGATTTACCTGATGAAGATTTTGATAAGCTAATGGGAGAGTCAACTGGAGCGGGTGTAATTTTTGGCAATACCGGCGGTGTTATCGAAGCTGCTTGTCGTACCGCTTACGAAATATATACAGGTAAAACACTCGAAAAAGTTGAATTTCATCAACTCAGAGGTTTTGAAAGCGTACGTTCTGCCGTAGTTGATTTTGATGGACTTAAATTAAACATCGGAATAGCTCATGGTTTGGGAAATGCAAGGAAACTTCTCGAATGTATTCGCAATGGTGAATGTGAGTTCCATGCAATAGAAATTATGGCTTGTCCAGGTGGTTGTATTGGTGGCGGAGGACAACCATTACATCATGGAAATACTGAAATTCTCAAAGCTAGAGCTGCCGCAATATACAAGGAAGATGAAGGAAAAGCCTTGAGAAAATCTCACGAAAATCCAGAGATAATAAAATTATATGAAGAATTCCTTGGTAAACCAAGTAGCGAAAAAGCTCATCATTTGCTTCATACCAAGTATTTTGATAAAAAGAAAAGAATATATATTGAAAAATAAAAAATTGTAGAGCCATGTCAAGCATACATATAAAATTAAAAGATAAAGATTGTCAGACAATCAAAGAAATATGCGAATCGTTCAATAACGATCCGGGTGAATTAATTAATATTTTACATAAAGCACAGGAACATTTTGGGTATTTACCTGCAGAAGTGCAGGAAACAATTGCACAAAATCTGAATATTTCGGTTGCTAAAGTTTATGGTGTTGTTACCTTCTATAGTTTTTTTAGTATGACACCAAAAGGTAAACATCCAATTTCTGTATGTACCGGAACTGCTTGCTACGTTCGTGGAGCTGAAAAAGTACTCGAAGAATTGAAAAAAGAACTGAAAATATCTGTTGGAGAAACTACTCCTGATGGCAAATTCTCCTTAAGTTGCTTAAGATGTGTTGGAGCCTGCGGTCTGGCTCCCGTAGTGATGATTGGAGATAAAACCTATGGTAGAGTAGCTCCCGAAGATGTTAAAAAGATAATCGAAGAATATAACTCCTGATTTTTTCATAGTTTCATAGTTAGTTTGTTTCGTGTCTGTAGTCGCCCAAACTGCAGACACTTGTTTAAAAAAAATTTTTGTTTTCATAGTTAGTTGGTTTTGGTTAACCGGAAGATTTAACTCCGGTTTTTTATTAAATGGTGGGTAGTAAATTATAATTGTTTCTGTGATACAAAATAATGTGGAAAATTTTTATTTTTGCAAAAATTTTTACTAATGTCATATAAAGTTTACGATAAAAGACTTGTTAATCTATATTCTTCTGTATTGAAAGTTACACATTGTCCTTACTGTAATAGTCAAAAATTTTATCGTCATGGTAGGTATAAATAT
>LUZK01000083.1:0-214 GCA_001603595.1 Bacteroidales bacterium Bact_19 | reverse complement strand
CATCAATACATTATTTGAAGAAGAAAGTTGTTTTTATCGAGTATGCTGAGGATATTAAAAATTGAGGTTTAGATACACTCCGTGCAATGTGTAAGAGATTAAAAATTGCTCCACTAACCGCATTTGACTGGAGACATAAAATATTGGCCTCGCTTTCTCCCGAAGAATTTACATTTGGTAGAGAGGTTATTTGTGATGATTTGTGGTTGCGATT
>LUZK01000082.1 GCA_001603595.1 Bacteroidales bacterium Bact_19 | reverse complement strand
AATTAAAATTTACTATAATAAAAAATTATTACCGTAAAAAAATGTTTAATTGTTTTGAATATATTTAAAAAAATATCTATAAATATGAATTATAATATTAAAAAAATAAAATATTTGAATATTTATGTTTATAAAGTCGTAAAAAATTAAAAAGTTATAAAAATAAAATATTATATTGTTTTTTTATAATATGAATAATAAAAATTTGATTTTAATACCGCTTTTAAGTTCGTTTTTTGTATTGTTAATTTTAGTTCCTGTTTTTTATAATGTTCAGGTTGCCGGAAGATCAATGCTATTATTACAGCGTTTCTGGAATTATGGAGGAGTTTTAGAAATTTTTCTGCTTTCAGTATATAGTTTTTTGTTGACAAAATTAATGTTAAAGGATCAGAACAAAGCTAGAAACATTGCTTGGTCTATATTCTCAATATGTTTTTTTGGTCAATTTCTGGCAGGATTAATATTTTGTGATCAATGCTTAATGACAGGAAAATTACATTTTCCAATACCTGCCCTTATAATTGGGGGTCCGATTTATAGATCACAAATCGGTTTTATGACTATATTATTTATTAGTACTTTGTTGATATCAGGTTCTGCTTGGTGTTCTCAATTATGTTATTTTGGAGCAATTGAGAATTATTTTACTAATCGTAAAAAAACAAAACACAATAAAAATTCTATAAAAATAAGATTTACACTTTTTATTTTTTTTATAGTTATAGTATTGATTTTAAGGATTTTTAAAGTCAGTAATTTTTATGCCTCGATCTTGGCCATTATTTTTGTTATTGGAGCTTTTTTTGTGATATTTATTTATTCAAGGAAAAAAGGAAAAATGTTTCATTGTACATATTATTGCCCGATTGGTTTTATTGTTTCTTTATATTCGAAAATATATCCGATAAAAGTGAAAATAAATAATTCTTGTGATTTGTGTGGTAAGTGCGTTTATGTATGTAAATATTCATCTATTTCTTTAGACAAAAATTCAAAAAATATGCAAATAACTTTTGGTTGCACAAATTGCGGGGATTGTATAAATGTTTGTCATGTCCAAGCAATTTCCTATAGTTTTTACAATAAACAAAAACCTAATTTGAAAAATTTTTGGATTGTCCTTACAGTCGTATTACATGCCACATTTCTTGCATTTGCAAGGATATGATTAATACAAATTTCTAATAATTAAAAAATTGTTTTAGCTTATAAATTTATTAATTACAGAATATAATTATATTAAAAATTCAATATAATAATTATTTTAAATTCATTATCTGAAAAATAATGCTTTGCAAATGATTCTTGTTTTAATAAAAACTAAAATTTTAAAATCAAACAATATTTTGTAATTTTACAAGTTCAAAAATATTGAAATAATTTTATGAATATTGCAATCATCGGATATGGAAAAATGGGGAAAGAAATAGAAAGACTTGCCCTTGAAATGAGACATAATATTGTGGTAATAATTGATGTTGATAAACAAAATGCAAGTTTTTCTGAATTTCGGGGAATTGTTGATGTAGCAATAGAATTTTCTATACCTTCTGCTGCCGAATTTAATATAATTAAGTGTCTTGAAAATGGCATTTCTGTTGTCACAGGAACTACCGGATGGACTCCAAATTATGAGCAAATTCAAGCTCTTTGCGATAAAAATAAAACAGCATTTTTTAAGGCTTCCAATTTTGTTATAGGAGTAAATGCTTTTATCACAATTACTGAAAAACTCGCTAAAATATTTGAGAAATATCCGACATACAAAATAAAAATTGAGGAAACCCATCATATACAGAAGCTGGATAAACCAAGCGGGACAGCTGTAACTCTTGCCGAAGTGATTATAAACAATAATCAAAGATTTAGTGGTTGGAAGTTATCAGAAAACGAGACTCAGGATGAAAATTATATTACAATAAAATCCGAAAGGATTGGGGATGTTTTTGGAGATCACAAAATTATTTGGGAAAGTCCCGAAGATGTGATTATTCTACAACATTCAGCAAAAAGTCGGAGAGGTTTTGCTTACGGAGCTTTAATGGCAGCAGAATTTATAAAAGGTAAAACCGGAATTTATTCGATGAAAGACTTATTAAATATATAATTTATGAGAAAAAGTAATAAGATTACATTTAGAGATCGGCTAAAACAAAATACCCTAATTCAAAAATTGTCGAATAAATGGGTTAAGTTTTTAATTGTTAGTGTTCTGTATATTTTATGGGTAATATGGCTCGAAAATTATTGGTGGCTGTTGTTGGAATTGGCAATTTTTGATATATATATAACAAAATTTGTGCGTTGGGCATTTTGGAAACCTCGTAAAGATAAAGAATATAGTAAGTTAAAAAGAAAAACGCTTGAATGGGTTGATGCGATTATTTTTGCTGTAATTGCAGCCTCGTTTATACGAATATTCTTTTTCGAGGCATTTACAATTCCAACTTCTTCGATGGAGAAAACTTTGTTAATAGGTGATTATCTTTTTGTTAGTAAAGTTGCTTATGGCCCGCGTGTTCCGATGACTCCGCTGTCATTTCCGTTTGTTCATCACACTTTGCCGTTGACTAGTTCTACTCCCTCGTATTTAACATGGATACAAACAGAATATCGCAGAATGGTAGGATGGGGTTCGGTTCAACGAGATGATATGGTAGTTTTTAACTATCCCACCGGCGATACTGTTGTTGTTCAGAATCAGGCTCAGGATTATTATGATATAGTAAGAATAGCAATGTTCTATTTACAAGAATTTGATAAACAAAAAATTATAATGACAGGCGATTCCTTAGCAGCTAACAAAATTAAATCAGAACAAGAATACTATCAAATTGCATATACTATTTTTCATCCCGAAGCAAATGCTGCTCACAATTCGGAAATGATAAATAAAGCCACCGAAATCATCAAAGATTATGACAAAAAATATTTCAGAAATGGCAAGAAACAAAAAGATTATAATTACTATTATCTTTTAGCACGGAAATTAGTTTTAGAATGTTATGATATTACTGTTCGCCCGATTGATAAAAGAGAAAATTATATCAAGAGATGTGTTGCTGTTGCAGGAGATACACTTGAAATAAGAGAAGGAGAAGTGTTTATCAATGGGAAAAAACAAAAAGAAATTCAAACAAAACAATTTAATTACAGAGTTATAACTGATGGATCCGGTATTCCGGAAAAGGTTTTACGTGAAAATGGGATTTATAAATCTGATGTAAGAAATGAAGGGGGATATTTTATTATTCCTTTGACTGCTCCAAATGTTGAAAAATTTAAACAGATGTTAATGGTAAAATCTGTTACTAAGGAAGTTCGTCAAAAAGGAGAAAGATATTTCAGAATCTTTCCGCACGACGAAAGATATAAATGGAATGAAGACTGGTTCGGTCCTTTATATATACCAAAAGCCGGAGCTACAATAGATTTAACACCTGATATCCTTCCTCTTTATGAAAGAATTATCGGATATTATGAACACAATAAGTTAGAAGTAAAAGATGGAAAGATTTTTATAAATGGTGAGGAGACGGATAAATATACTTTTAAAATGAATTATTATTTTATGGTAGGCGATAATCGTCATAATTCTGCTGATTCGCGTTTCTGGGGATTTGTTCCAGAGGATCATGTGGTTGGCAAAGCATGGTTGATATGGTTTTCGAGGGATAAAGAATATGGTCGGATTAGATGGAATAGAATTTTAAAAGTCGCTCACAATGAAAGTTAAAAATTTCAAAAACAAAAAATTATTGTATATTTTTTTTGCTGCCGGTGTTTTAACATTGATTTTATTTTCAGTATTCGGAATTTATTCAGCAAAAACATTTTCTGATAAATCAAAAATTGTAATAATTCTGAATTTAAATAATAAAAACTATATATTAAATTTTTTTAAACCATCTGCTCAGAAAATATTAAATCATAAAGATGAAATTGTAATTAAAGATCCTAAATTATTTGATTTAAAATTCCGAAATCGAGAAAACCTAATAATGCGAGTAGTTGGAAAACCTGGAGAAATTATAACGATAAGAGATACAAAGGTTTATGTAAATGATGAATATCTTGAGTTTTCAGATCCATTGTATTTCTGTTATAGAATAACCTTTAAAGAAAGTGTTGATTTTGGAAAAATTCTTAAGCCTTATGATGTAAAAATTTTAGAAATTTTATCAGATGCAAAATCATGCAATGTATGGTGTAATGAAAATGTGGCTGAAGAAATTTCAAAAATTCAGGGAATTCTAAATATCAGGAAAGTTTTTTTGCTTGCTAATACTAATAATAGAGGAACATTTCCTCATAGTGATTTTTTTTCATGGAACAAGGACAATTTTGGACCGGTATTAATTCCTTATAAAGGTATGGATGTTAAACTAAATTACAGAAACATCGCACTATACAAACGTATCATTGACTATTACGAGGATCACGAATTATATTATGATTATAATAAAATTTTGATTGATGGCGTTCAAACAGATTCTTATACTTTTAAGAAAGATTACTATTTTGTTTTAAGTGACGATCGTTATTCCACTCATGATTCCAGAGTTTGGGGATTTCTTCCGGAGGATTTTATAATCGGAAAAGTTTTGTTTTAATGGAAGCCGTACTTTCTACCGCATATTTTGGGAATATTCAATATTTTTCAAAATATATTCTTTATAAAAATATCATTATTGACATTCACGAAACTTATCCCAGACAAACTTACCGAAATCGTTGTGAAATCCTAACTGCTAACGGAAAACTAAGTTTGAGTATCCCAATAGTTAAGCCGGGAAAATCATTAACAAAAAATGTTAAAATTGATAATACATATGCATGGCAAAAACAGCATTATCGGGCTATTTTGAGTGCCTATAAAAATTCTCCATTTTTTGATTTTTTTATTGATGAATTTTATTTTGTTTTTGATAAACATTACAATTATTTAATTGATTTGAATAGTGATATTCTTATAAAATGTTTAAATATTCTTGAAATAAACTCAAATTGGTCTTATAGTGATGATTTTATAAGAAGTCATGAAAATAATTTCAGAGAAAAAATAAATCCTAAAAATAAAGAAATTATTGATCTTGATTTTATGCCTAAAAATTATATGCAAGTTTTTGGTGACAGATTTGATTTTTTCCCAAATCTCAGCATTCTGGATTTAATTTTTAATGAAGGCAAAAATTCAATAGTAATTTTGAAAAAAAGTATTATAAAAAAAGATGTGTTGTAATTATTCTTTTATTAATTTTAACGTAATCAATTTAGCATCGTTTGGGCTGTAGATGAGAATAAAATACAGTCCCTGTTTCAATTCAGAAATATCTTGTTCTGCAATATTGTTGGAAATGTAAAATTCTTTAAGAGTTTTCCCTGTAATATCTATTATTTTAAAAGGATAAGAACATTCTTTTTTTGCTGATAAAAGAATAAAAAACTTATCTTCAACAGGATTTGGGAACAAAGAAGCATTTGTTAATTCGTCAAAATTTATTTCAAACAAATTGTCCCCGCTACTTTGACTGATAGTTATGTGATAATCATTACCATTATTATTGTCCCAGGAGTTGTTATCGTAATTAATTACAAAATTTACGGTATTGACAATTTGTTGAGGATTATTGAACGGTCCGATTTGAATAGTTAATTTGTTATTTGCAGGTCCGTTCATAGGAGATTGAACGGCTGGTCCGGTGCTATTAAACAAATACGAGTTTTCAGGCCAATATTCCTGAATAGGTTGTGTCCAGCCATTTACGCCCCAATGAAGTTTCCCGCCAAAACTTGCATCGTTAACGGTTATTGTAATTATATCATTCAAATTTGGATTCGCCGGTGACCATGTTATACCGGTTTGAGTTCCGGAACTTGCCTGTCCGATCCAAACATGTTGTATTATAGATCTGCTAACATTTCCCTTTGTATCTTCGGCTTCAACGTAATAATCTATCAGAAAATTATTAAGCCCGGTTATTACAGCAGAAAATTCTTGAGCTTTGTAAGTTGGTTGTGGATTTGTTTGTGATGGAATGTTTATTCCTGTCATGTTAATAGTTTGCCATTGTCCCACATCAGAACCGCCAGTATAGGTTTCGTTATGATTTGTGAACATCGAATTTACACCGTCATTATCAATTCTGTACTTTAAATGTACTCGGGAAAGTCCGCTGAAATCATATACATAGGTCCAAATTGTTACATCAGAAGTTTGCTGAACATTAAATTCTTTTCCTCCTGGATTATATGGATGCCTTTGTGGTAAAAATATTTCCGGTCCCATGGTTTCGTTTTGTCCCTGAACTATTGAATTTACTTGTGCTACTGCCATATTTGCAGCTCTGGTTGGATGAGAATCCCAAACTCCGTTTTCGGCATAGTCCCAGTACCAATAACAACTTGTTTGTCCTAGTAATAAATATTTCCACGCATTTTGTACATTTTGAGATGAAGGATTAATTTGTTCGGCAGTTTTTACAATATTAGTTGCTGCTGTAATTATGCTCCAGCTATTACGATCAGGGCTGTATCCCTGTGAATTGGGAGGTCCAAGCCATTTCCTGAATTGTGGATCTCCATTATCTGCACCACTCCAACTACCAGGTTCTATATGAATTATATCATTTGGATTGGGGGGAAACATCTCAAGATAATCTTCAACTGTTGTACAAACAAATCTATTAGGATTAGATTGCAACCATCCAACAAAATTATTGAAGTTGTGATTGTAATACGAATCAGATCCCCCTCCGTAATTATCTCCGTCATGATGTAAAACAATTAAAATCGGGTGGTTGGGATCTGTATTATATGATTCCAATTGGCTCATGACACTCTCGTATTGTAAAGCACCAAAACCTCCCATACCGTCTTCGTTTCCTAAATATCGAGATGTTGGGACGACTATTATTTTATGTTCCGTTCCTGTATTTGGATTAATATATATTGCATAGTGCGGACGATGTCCCCAAGCAGCTGAAACAGGTGTAGGAGCCCATAGGTTATTAAGTTGTTTCCAATCGTTGGGATTTGGATTTAAAATGTCGGCTTGGTTTGGTTCATATAGATTACCGCCGGTATTGAAAGGATATCCTTCGCAAGTTCTATCGAAATGAATGTTATCAACCATTACCCAATTTATGTTCTCAGATTTTAATGCCGGAATGATATGTAGTGCAAAAGCATTTTCCGGAGGAAACATTCCTTTAGAGTAGGAGCCTGAAAAATTATTTGCAAAAGCTGTTTTATGTAATTGAATTTGCTTAATAATAGAAGTATTGTCAATTAAAGGCATTAAAGGATGATAATACCCGAAGGCTACCATATCCATGCGAGGATTTCCAAGTGAGGTGTTTTGAGTTTTGATATAATTCCAGTGAGATTTCCAATTACTGAAATTACCAACACCATGACTTTCGAGACGGTTTAAATTTTCAATTAAACTACCTGAAAATGATACCTGCGAACCAAAGTTACCAAAACCGGCATCTATGCCCTTAATGACTGCATTTTTAGGCCAATCGGTATAAGGTCCTGTCCTGGATATAAATATATCCCAGAGATTGTATCCATAATGTCCGGCATTTGCAGTTTGAACTACGTCTTCTCCTGGCCAATAAATAGGTTGATGCATGTGCCATAAAAAAGCAATATATATTTTTGGATTTTGTGCGAAACCAATAAAACTTAAAAAGAATAAAAGGTTTATTATCAATATTTTTTTCATTATCGGTAAAATTTTAATTTTATGCAAGCTACTGTTTTTTTTGAAATAAAAGTGAATAAATTCAACATTTCGACTAATGATGTCTTCTCATCTATGAGAGACATTCAGGATAAATTAAATTCATAAAAAAGAAATAGAATTTCAGATTAAATAATTGTCAGAAAATGAAAGAAATTATTCTCCACAATAAACTCCCATAAATAGAGGAGTACTGAATGTATTTTCTTTCAATATATAAATAAAAGGTCTGTTGGCTATAAAAAATTGATATTCAATATTAGAAGGCATTGCCGAAGAAACCTGTACCATTACAACCGCAGTAGCTGCAGCAGCTTCTGAACCTTTTTCATCAATTTCAAAGAATACTTTTTGCAAAATTTCGCTTATCTTAACATCACGATTTTGACTTATTTCGGAAAAATCAGCATTATCACTGAAAGACTCAGTCATTCCCATTTTTTCTAATAAAGATCTGAAACTGAAACTTGATTCAGTTTTAAATTTTGGAATTTCATAATAAACATTATCATAATGTATTGATTTGCAAACATTTAAATAATATTCGGCTGTAAAAAAATTATCTGTAATATTTGAAGTTTTGCTATCGCGTGGTAAAAATATTAACATTGAATATTTGTCTGTTTTATATTCCATTTCGAGTACCTGAAATTTTTGGTCAGCATAATATTTAACTCCTTGTCTCCTTTGAGACATAAATTCATTTTTTAATGATTTATCGCTATCTGCATAGAATAATTTTTCACGTGTAAAACCTTCATCAAATGAATATTTCCAATTAGATTTTAAATATAGGGCATTTATCAAAACTAATTGTGTCATTTCGTTAAGAATTCCTTCTGGTAGTAAATTTTTGATTCTTTGTTTGGTAAAGTCGGTTACATATTTGTTAATATATTTTTCCTGTTGGCGATAATCATTAAAGAAATCCACCTTTTCGAAATTTCCGTAAAAAAATTTCTCTATATTACTAGTATAACTTTCATTTAAAGGATAAGTTTTTTCAATGAAGATTTTATTGACAATTTTAAACTCCATAGATGTATCTTCAGATATTCTTAAAAGGCTTGAGTAATAATCATATATTCCGGGTAGAAACTTGCTTAACTCTTTGTCAAAGTGAAATGTTTTCTGAAATTCTTCGGCAGTACTTCCGGCTGCACCTGCATAAACCATTGCCATTGCAAGATTAAGAGATGCAGGAGAAAAAGAAAAACTTTTGCCTGAATTATTTAAAGCAAGTTCTTTAAAGATTTTAAACGATGCTTTGATTAAATCAAAGTCAATAGAATTTTGATCGTTGAAATTTTCTGTTGAGTTGGAATTGTAAATATCCTGTTTTTGTTTAACAATGACGTCGTTTGTTATTGTGTTTTTTTGAAAGGTGCAGCTTGAAAATAACAAGCAAATGATAAAAAATGATAATGTTGATTTCATAACAAAAAATTAAAATTTGACATTATTTTTTAAAATATTATTTAATTTCGTAGCATAATTATAAAAATTGTGCCAATTTTAAGCAAAAATAAAAAACAATTTGTTTTTATAAATATAATTGGGGTTTTGATATTCCTTTGTGGAATTTATTATTTTAATTATAGCTTTAAAAGATTTACGAAGGAAAGAAAAGAATTTGTTCTAACAAATGCATTAACAATATCTGAATTATTACCACGTGAAAAAATATTTGCTTTGTCTGGTATCCCACAAGATACGATTCGAGAAGAATATTTTGAATTGAAAAATAAATTGTCTAAACTTCTTAATTTTAATTTAAGAGCAAGATTTGCGTATATAAATTTATTAAGGGATAATAAAATATATTTTGTTGTTGATTCGGAACCTGTAGGTTCGAATGATGAATCACCTGCGGGGCAAGAATATACAGAAGCTGATAGTTCATATTATAAAGTATTTCTTACAAATTCACCAGAAATAACAAAAATTAACACAGATCGTTGGGGTTCATGGATTTCTGTATTAATTCCAATTCAAAATGAAAATGGGGATATATATGTATTTGGGATGGATTATGATGCTAAAATCTGGAGGGATATGTTATATATGGAAATATTCAGAACCATATTAATTATTTTATTAATTTGGGCTCTATACATAAGTTTCATATACATATATAACAAAAATCAAAAGTTAAAGTGCGAATTAGTTAAAAGAAATAAAATTGAGAAAGAACTTATTGAAAGCGAAACAAAATACCGCAGTATAACTGAAAAAATGACAGATGTAGTGTGGTTGATGGATACAAGGGGTAAAAGTTTGTTTGTAACTCCTTCAATTAAAAAATTTACTGGATTCTCTGTTGAAGAATATTTATCGCAGAGTATTGATGATAGATTTACTATGGAATCTTCAATATTAGCACAGAAATATTTGCATGAAGGACTTTTAAAATACAGACAAAATCCTAATAAAAATTTTGATTATACAGAAAGAGTAGAATTAGAATATAAATGCAGAGATGGTAATACTAAATGGGGAGAATTAATTGTTACACCTTATTTGAATTCTCAAGGGGAATTGATTGGAATACATGGAGTTACAAGAGATATAACAGATCGAAAAATTACAGAACAAGAACTTATAAAAGCCAAGGAAAAAGCCGAAGAAAGCGACCGATTAAAATCTGCTTTTCTCGCAAACATGAGCCATGAAATTCGTACGCCGATGAATGGGATTCTGGGTTTTGCGTCTTTATTAAGAAAAAAAGAAGTTAAGCCTGAAAAGCAAAAAGAATTTCTGGATTTGATCGAAAAAAGCGGCGAAAGAATGCTGGCAATAATTAACGATATAATAGATATTTCTAAAATTGAAAGCGGCCAGATGCCATTATATTTGGAAGATTTTGATGTAAATCAGTTATTATTGGAAAATTATTATTTTTTTAAGCCAATGGCAGAGGTTAAAGGATTAGAGCTTAAATATCCGGCATTAATTAACGATTCTTTTAAAAACATCAAAAGTGATAAGTACAAGTTAAACGCAATTATTTCAAATCTTTTAAGGAATGCCATAAAATTTACAGAAAAAGGTAGAATAGAATTTGGATCAATAACAGGAAATAAAACCATGGAATTTTATGTTAAAGACACAGGTAGAGGAATTCCCATAGAACTTCAAACCAAAATATTTGAAAGATTTGTTCAGGGATCTCAAGAGTATTCTCGGAATTATGAAGGTTCGGGACTTGGTCTGGCAATCTCCAAATCTTATTCTCAAATGTTAGGTGGAGATATTACTGTTGAAAGTAATTTTGGAGAAGGTTCTTTGTTTAAGGTTAAGATAGCTGCTGAATATTGTAGTGAGAATATCAATAAATCAGAGATTATAAAAAAAAATAATTTTAATAAAATAAATATGGGGAAAATAAAAAATCTAAAAATTGTTATAGCCGAAGACGATCCGATTTCTAGTTTTTTATTAAAAGAATATATTGAAAAATTTGCTAAAGAAATTGAGATTTTTACCAATGGAGAGGATGTACTTAATTATTGTAAGAATAATAATGACATTGATTGTATTTTTTTGGATATTAAAATGCCACAGCTCAGTGGTTTTGAAGTAATTAAGAATATTCGCGAGTTCAATAAAAATCTGCTTGTGTTCGGACAATCAGCCTACGCATTGATTGATGAACGAAGACAAGCTATGGAGTTAGGATGCAATGACTATATTACTAAACCATATACCGAAGAAGATATTGATGATTTGATTTATAAATGGTTTGATAAATAGAAAGAATTTATTTATTATTTTGCTTTAATTTACAATTTTTATAATCCACAATTCAGTAAAAATTCATATTTTTACAAAAACATTTTGATTATGGAAGAAAAAATATTAAAAAAGGCTGAATATTGGCAAAGCAGCATATTTGACGATGAAACAAGAAACGAAGTAAAGAGATTGATGGAAAATAATCCACAGGAATTAATAGAATCTTTTTATCAGGATCTGGAATTTGGGACAGGAGGCTTGCGTGGAATAATGGGAGTGGGAACAAACCGAATGAATAAATATACTGTAGGAATGGCTACACAAGGTCTATCCAATTATCTGTCAAAAAATTTCCCAGGTCAAAAAATAAAAGCTGTAATTTCTTATGATTGCAGAAATAACAGTGAGTTTTTTGCAAAAATCACGGCATCAGTATTTTCTGCAAATGGGATTAAGGTGTATTTATTTAAGGAATTAAGGCCTACACCCGAATTATCATTTGCAATTCGATATTTAGGTTGTCATACCGGTGTTATGATTACAGCGTCACACAATCCGAAAGAATATAATGGCTATAAAGTTTATTGGCAAGATGGTGGACAGGTAATCAATCCTCACGATAAAGCAATAATTGAGGAGGTTCGTAATATATCTGATGTATCACAGGTGAAATTTGACGAAAGCCTTAAAAATGTAGAATATATACTCGAGGAAATTGACGAGGTATATACAGATAGGATTAAAGAGATTTTATTGAATAAAGATGAAATTCAAAAAGCAAACCTGAATATTGTATTTACGCCAATTCACGGTAGTACTGTTAAAATATTGCCTAAAGCCCTTGCCAAAGCAGGGTTTAAAAATGTTAACATTGTTCAGGAACAAGGCGTTCCTGATGGTAATTTTTCCACAGTAAAATCACCAAATCCTGAGGAAATTTCAGCTCTTGAAATGGGAATAAACCTGGCTCGTGAATTAAATGCTGATATTGTAATGGGAACTGATCCAGACGGAGACAGACTCGGAATAGTGATTAGAAGAAAAAATGGTGATTATCTTGCTTTGAATGGCAATCAAACTGCAACAATACTAACCTGGTACTTGCTCGAAGAATGGAAACGTCAGAATAAATTGACCGGCAAAGAGTTTATTGTAAAAACTATTGTAACTACAGATTTATTGGCTGAAATGGCCAAATATTATAATGTTAAGTATTTTGATGTTCTTACAGGGTTTAAATATATTGCTGATTTAATCGAGAAAAACTTTGGAAAATTAAAATTTATTGGTGGAGGTGAAGAAAGTTACGGGTATCTTGTAGATGATTTTGTAAGAGATAAAGATGCTGTTTTGTCTTGTACCTTAATAGCCGAAATTGCTTCATGGGCAAAAAACAGAAATATGACTCTTGAAGATTTGCTTATTGATATTTATGTTAAGTTCGGATATTATCTCGAAGGCTTGAAATCTATTACCAAAACCGGAATAAGAGGACTTCAGGAAATAAAACAGATGATGGAAAACTTTCGAAATAGTACCCCTCAGACAATAAACAGCGTAAAAGTTGTGATGCTTCATGATTTCTTGAAATCCAAATCAGTTGATATGATAAGTGATTTGCGCTATGACATCAACCTTCCAAAATCTGACGTTTTACAATTCGACCTTAAAGACGGAACAAAAATTACAGTGCGTCCCTCAGGAACTGAACCGAAAATAAAGTTTTATGTTTCTGTTAAGGACAAGTTAGATTCTTATGATGAGTATGAAAATAAGACAAGGGAATTAAAATCAAAAATTGAATCGTACATAAATTGGATGGTAAATTATAAATAATAAAAATAAATGAAGTCGTACAGAAAAATATTATGGTTCGAAGTACCTCAACGCAGAAAATTAATTAACATTACACCACTTGTAAATCAATGTCTTAATGAAAGCGGCATTCAGGAGGGACTTTGTTTGGTTAACGCTATGCACATTACTTCAAGTGTTTTTATAAATGACGATGAGCCCGGCTTGCACCAGGATTTTGAAGAATGGTTAGAACATCTTGCCCCTGAAAAACCTTACGACAGATATCGTCATAATACTTACGAAGATAATGCCGATGCACATCTTAAAAGAACAATAATGGGACGTGAAGTTGTTGTTGCTGTAACCGAAGGCAAATTGGATTTTGGACCATGGGAACAAATTTTTTACGGAGAATTTGATGGTAAACGTCGCAAGAAGGTTCTTGTAAAAATTATTGGAGAATAAAATCTTTGATTTAATTATTATTTTATAATTTACGTTATGAAACTAAATAATATATATATTTTAGTCATTATATTCATAGTTTTATCATGCCATAACAAAGGAAAAAAAGATAATAATGAAAAATACAGCGACCTCGTAATTCCAAAAAATTACACAAAACTTACTGAGGTTTTGGGTGATCTGGATAATGATAAAGTTGATGAAAAAATTTTGGTTTTTAATACTGATATAGAAGGAGATTTAGGATTAAATAGAATTATATATATCTGTAAAGAAATTGACGGAAAATGGAAATTGTGGAAAACTGCTAACGGTCCTGTATTACAATCTAAGTCTGACGGGCATTTCTCCGATTCGTTTGACGGGATTGTAATCGAAGATAATAAAATCTACATTTCACACACAGGAGGTATGACCCTTAAATATTATTATAATCACTGTTATCAACTTATTAATGATGAATTCAGACTGACAAAAGTAGTTGTTGATAAAGGTATTCCTTGTGAGTACTGGGAAACCTATATTTATGACATAGTTTCGTCAAAAATTAATTATGAAAAAGTTCTTGATGACTGTGAAAACACATTGATAAATCAGAATAAAACTTTAGCTAAAAAAGAAATTTTTTTGAAAAAGCAGGATCTGCCTTTAATGTATGATTTTGTTCCTGGAGACAATAATATCACAGTTGATACTGATGATTTAACGGTTTATTATTGATTTTAGCCTATAGAACTGTATATTTCTGAATTTACGAAATCCTTGATTTGATCAAAATTCACATCACAGATTGAAACGCGTCCAATTTCTTCAGGCAGAATGAATTTAATGTTTTTGGATTGACTTTTTTTGTCGGTAAAAATTAGTTTTTCAATATTAGGGATTTTAATCTTTTTATTTTCAAAATCGTAAATTTTTAATAAAGAAAAGATTTTATTTGCATTGAAATCTGATATTTTATTCAAAAATAAAGAAAGCTCTGTAGCACGGTAAATTCCTTGCACAACTGCTATACCATGTTTTAAATTATTTTTAAGTTCGTAAATATGTCCGAAACTATGACCAAGATTTAAAACATGTCGAAAATCATTATCAAAGGGGTCCTTGCTTACAATTTCCATTTTGATTTCGCAAGATTTTTTTATTGCATATTCAATTGTTTGAAAATCATAATTTAGAATTTTGTCTTTATTGTTAAATACAAACTCAAAAAACTCAGAATCGTCAATAATGGCATACTTCATAAGTTCACCAAGTCCGGAATAAAATTCTTCTTTGTCTAATGTTTTTAATAGTTTAGGGTCAATCAAAACAAACTCCGGTTGGCGAATGGTTCCAATGTAGTTTTTAAGATTTTTAAAGTTGATGCCGTTTTTGCCCCCAAGTGCAGCATCTATTTGAGCCAAAAAACTTGTAGGAATTAATCCGCATTTGATACCTCTGCGGTAAATTGATGCTGCAAATCCAGTTATATCACAAACGACTCCTCCTCCAAAGCCAATTATATAGAAATCTTTATCTACATTTTTTTCTTCGAATACATTTAAAATTTCTGAAATAGTGTTCAGATTTTTGGATTCTTCTCCTGCCTCAATAACAAAACAGTACTCATAGTTCTCGAAAAATTGGGGATAAAGTTTGTATAGATTTGAATCAGTTAATAAGAATATTTTTTTATTTTCCGTTAAGGTTTCAAACAACGTATATTTTAAACCAAATATTAACTTACAGTTTTCCTGAACGTCAAAACTGAAATTCTTAATTATCATATTTATTCTGTTGTTATGTTTTTCTCACTGAAAATTATAAATCTTTGTTTTGCATCGTTTAATGAAGTAGCATTGAAATGCCACCATTCAGTTTTAGAAACGTAAAATCCTGCACGACGCATAATATTCAATAAAAGCATTCTATTATTATATTGTTCTGTCGATAATTCTCCAATTTTTAAGTAGTAGTCTGATTTGTCTGGAAAAGCTAATTCTCCGAAAAAATCAAATCCTGTTCCCATATCTAATGGTTTTCCTTGCCGGTCTGCTAGAGTAATATCTACAGCCATTCCGTAGTTGTGTATTGATCCTCTATTTGGATTAGCAACATACCAATATTTTTGTTTTTCAGGAACTTTTATGGAATCCCACATTATTTGTTGAGCCTCTATACTTCGCACTGCATCATAAATAATGAAAGTATAACCAGGTATAGTATCCTGAAGTAATTTGTAAGCGGCTTTTAACTTTTTAAAACATTCAGGCTGAACAAAAGCATTTTTTAATTCACCATAAAAACTAAAACCCAAAAAATTATCTTCCGAAGAATATTTCAATTCAACAATAATTTCAGGGATTGAATCTTTAATATTTACCAAACCAATAGAATTAAGATATTGTTCCGTTTTATTTATTTTTTCAGGAATATTATCATCAATAATATTTGTATCTATTGTTATATTTTTTACATCATCATGCTTCTGCTGATCTTGCATATTGTTATGACAAGACCAAAGTATTAATAAAGTAAAAAAAAAGAAGTGGTTTAATTTTTTAATCATTAATCTTATATTTGTCAGGCTGTAAAATTAAAAATTTTAAAATTAAAAAATATGAGAACTTTACTTTTAATTGTTTTAATTGCATTATTTAGTGTTTTTGGATTATACTCTCAGGAAAAAAAAGAATTAACAATTGAAGACGCCGTAGTAGGAGTATGGAGACAATACTATCCAAAAACTATTAGAGGACTTGGACTTAAACCCGATTCAAAAGAATTTTCAAAAATTGAAAATAATTCTCTGTTAGCTTTAAGTTATGATTTAAAAAAAGAAAATGTTTTAC
Source organism: Bacteroidales bacterium Bact_19 (assembly GCA_001603595.1). Lineage (GTDB taxonomy): Bacteria > Bacteroidota > Bacteroidia > Bacteroidales > ML635J-15 > Bact-19. The sequence goes on along the minus strand of LUZK01000082.1, from coordinate 2,263 downwards.
TCACGCTTGATGAATTAAATAGAATCTTGCAAGCAAAGAATATTGAAGAATTAAGTTCTTTAAAGACTTATGAATGGATTGATAACAATAAAATTAGATTATTTCCTGGAAACAACGTTATTGAAATAGACCTTAAAACAAAATCTGTTCTGAAATTTATTAAAGTATCTGATGATGTAGAAAATGCTGATTTTTGTGCTGAAAACGGGATGATAGCCTATACAATAGGAAACAATCTTAATATCATTAATGAAAAAGGCGAAGTTTTTCAAGTTAGTAACGAAAGAGACCAAAACATTGTTTACGGTCAAACTGTATCAAGAAATGAATTTGGCATTTCTAAAGGAACTTTCTGGTCACCAAAAGGTTCATATTTAGCATTTTATAAAAAGGATGAGAGTAATGTTACTGATTATCCTTTAGTTAATACTTCGACGCGAATCGCTACTCTTAAAAATATAAAATATCCGATGGCAGGAATGGAAAGTGAAATAATTTCTGTTGGCATTTATGATATTAAAAACAAAAAAACAATATACCTTGAAACTGAAGGAGAAAAATATCAATATCTTACAAATATAACATGGAGTCCTGATGAAAAGTTTATCTATGTTGCTGTTTTAAACAGAGCTCAAAAACACATGAAGTTTAATTGCTATAGAGTATCCGACGGTAAATTTGTTAAAACCTTATTTGAAGAAAAAAATGAAAAATATGTAGAACCCTTACATCCGGGAATTTTTTTACCGAAAGATCCAAATAAATTTTTATGGCAGAGCAGAAGAGATAATTATTCCCATCTTTATTTGTATGATACGGATGGAAACTTAATTCGTCAAGTTACTAAAGGAAATTTCGAAGTGCAGGAAGTTTACGGATTTACAGAAGATGGTAAGGATATAATTATTCTAGCAAATAAAGAAACTCCGATTGATTTTGACATATATAGAGTTAATATCGAAACAGGAGCAATGTTAAGAGTTACAAAACACGCCGGAAGTCATATTGCAATAGTATCAAAAGACGGCTCAGTCATTATTGATCAGTTTAGCAGTACTACAATTCCAAATCAAATAAATATTATTGATACAAAAGGAAAACTTATCAACACCGTATTGCTTGCCGATAATCCACTAAAAGACTTTAATCTTGCTAAAATGGAAATAGGAACTATCAAAGCTGATGATGGAATTACAGAATTGTATTACAGATTAATTTCTCCTCCAGACTTAGATCCAACAAAAAAATATCCTGCGATTATTTATGTATATGGAGGTCCACATGCACAACTTATCACAAATAGATGGTTGGGCGGGGCAGCTGGATGGGATTATTACATGGCTCAGAAAGGATATGTTGTTTTTACTCTCGATAACAGAGGATCCGCTAACAGAGGTTTGGAATTTGAAAATGTAATTTATGGAAATTGCGGAGAATACGAAATGAGAGACCAAATGACCGGTATAGAATTTCTTAAAAATCTTGGATACATTGACATGGACAGAATAGGAGTACACGGGTGGAGCTACGGAGGATTTATGACAATCAATCTCGCATTAACATATCCGGATATTTTTAAAGTGGCAGTTGCAGGAGGTCCGGTAACAAATTGGGAGTATTACGAAGTTATGTACGGAGAAAGATATATGGGAAATCCAAAAGATAATATTGAAGGATATAAAAAAAGTAATCTTCTCGAAAAAGTAGAAAATCTAAAAGGCAGGCTCCTAATTATTCATGGAGCACAGGATCCTGTTGTTGTATGGCAACATAGTCTTGCTTTTTTACAAAAATCTATAGAAAAAAAAGTCTTAGTTGATTATTTTGTATATCCCGAACACGAACATAATGTGCGAGGACTCGACAGAGTACACCTTATGCGATTAGTAACAAGATATTTTGAGGAAAATCTATAGGTTTTTGTGTTCTTGTTAAATTAAAAAATTTGGATAGTTCTTTATGTATTTTATTGGATAGTCTTGGTTATTTGAAAGAAAATTTTCTGTGATACAAAATAATGTTGAAAATTTTTATTTTTGCAAAAATTTTTACTAATGTCATATAAAGTTTACGATAAAAGGCTTGTTAATCTTTATTCTTCTGTATTAGAAGTTACACATTGTCCTTACTGTAATAGTCAAAAATTTTATCGTCATGGTAGGTATAAATATACAGAAAGGTACAGATGTTGCAGTTGTAAACGAACTTTTATTCCAAGTACCGGAACATCAATACATTATTTGAAGAAGAAAGTTGTTTTTAT
>LUZK01000173.1 GCA_001603595.1 Bacteroidales bacterium Bact_19 | reverse complement strand
AAAACTTTTACTTTTACAATGCGGACAGGATTTTACTTTCAACTTTTTGGAGTAAATTTCCAACAACTCAGAACTAATGTTTTGAAAATCTTTTTTCATCAAAAAATAAAATTCTCTGTGCAAATATAATAAAAATTTAACAACATAAATTTGAATATGAATTTTGAAAATAAAAATCTATAAAATTAAAACACAAAAAATCCAATCGGTTCTTTTCAACTCTCAGTAAAACTTCAATAACATAATTTTTATTTTAATATAAACATAAAAACATAATTTAATTCTCAATTAAAAATTCCACTTGCTCCATTTCAATTATTACGGAAGGATGAAATTTAACAACATTATTCTGAATATGAATACCAAATTAATTAAAAATCAATCTCAATAAATTTCGTAAATTTTTCTTCTTTTTGCTCTCATGCAACTAAATTTTATATTTGCAATAAAAAACATGACAAAGAAAATTCCGCACACTTTCGTAATTATTTTTTCTATTATTGTTGTTGCTGCAATTTTAACATGGATTGTACCGGCTGGAGAATTTAACCGAACACAAAAGTTGCTTCCAGATGGTAGTACAAAAACAATTATTCAAAAGGACTCTTTTCACAAAACTGAACAGGTTCCTCAAACATGGCAAATTTTTACTTCTATTATTGAAGGATTCATTGCTCAGGCGAATATAATAGTTTTTATTTTAGTTATTGGTGGGGCTTTTTGGATTTTAAACTCAACAAAAGCAATTGATATTGGGATTTATAGTTTTATTAAAAGAACAAAAAAGCTCGAAAGTAACAAACTTTTAGCAAGAATTGGAGTTGATAATGTTATAATGATACTGATTATGACATTATTCAGTTCATTTGGTGCAATTTTCGGAATGAGTGAAGAAACCATTGCTTTTGTTATTATTATTGTTCCTTTAGCAATTAGTATGGGATATGATTCAATTGTGGGGATAAGTCTTGTATACGTTGCTGCACATATTGGCTTTGCAGGAGCTATATTAAACCCATTTACGATTGGGATTGCTCAGGGTTTATCTGATTTACCTTTATTTAGCGGATGGGAATACAGATTTTTTTGTTGGTTGATTATCAACATAATAGGTTTTGCTTTTATTTTATTTTATGCAAAAAAAATCAAGAAAAATCCGCGTAAAAGTTTAACATACGAAATTGACGAATATTGGAGAAACCTTCATTCAGAAAATGAATTAAAAATTGAATATCGAAACACTCAAATTTCATGGATAATTTTGGCAATAAGTTCAATTATACTTTTAATTTTCTCAATTTATTTTCCGAAATCTTCACTAAAAGTTGGAAATTCTGTTTTTGAATTGCCCGCTGTCCCAATTGCATCTGCATTATACTTTCTTATTTCTATTTTTACCCTAAAAAAATCAGTTCATTTTTACATTTTAAATATTTTGGCATTTACTATAATATTCTTAATAATAGGTGTTATGGGATATGGTTGGTATGTAACCGAAATTGCCGGATTATTTTTTGCAATGGGAATTATTGCCGGTATTGCTGCCGGATATTCTGCAAATAATATTACAAAACTATTTATCGAAGGGTGCAAAGATATTTTTACTGCAGCTTTTGTTGTAGCAATTGCCGGAGGAATTATTGTTATTCTTACAAACGGCAAAATACTTGATTCAATAATGTATTATTTATCTAGTACATTGAAAAACGTAAACAAAGAATCTTCTGTAGGATTAATGTATGGCATTCAAACACTATTGAATATAATAATACCTTCGGGATCTGCTAAAGCTGCTCTAACAATGCCTATTATGGCTCCATTTTCAGATTTAATCGGCGTAGCTCGTCAAACTACAGTTTTGGCCTTTCAATTTGGAGATGGATTCACAAATATGATTACGCCTACTTCAGGAGTATTAATTGGGTGTTTAGGTATAGCCAGAATCCCTTATAATTTATGGTTCAAATACATTTGGAAACTTATTCTGATACTTGTAATTTTAGGATTTTTATTATTATTACCAACGCTCTATCTAAATTTTAATGGTTTTTAGTTTTAAAAAAATTTTGTATTTTTATAGAAATTTTTGAAATGAAAAAAATTGCATTTATTATTTCAGCAGCATTTATATTGGTAATTAATTCGTATGCACAGAAAAAAATTACAGAAACAAAAGATTTCCAGCTTGAATTATCGGTAGGATTAAATAAACCTTTGGGAAAATATCTGTATAAATTTGGAACAGACAACGAAGGTTTTGCAAAAAACGGATTGATGCTTAATTTTGCTGTCAAACAAAACTTCAACAACTTTTTCGGACTTAAATTTTCTGTTGGAGCAATGATAAATCCCGTAAATTCTGACTATTTTCACCTAAATGTTTTTCTACCTGATGTAAGAGCAGAGTTTGGAAAATGGTTTAATATAGTAATAGCCGCAGGTCCGTATTTTTATCTTTTGTCAAAAGATAATATTTTTGAACTATCACTTTCTCCTTGTTTGATTAATGCAGGAAGCCCTCCGGTTTTCTATGCAAGATACGATAACAATCTTAACGAAATTGTTTACAAAAATGAATATTCTCGTGGAAACGGATTAAGTTTAGGGGTTAATCCCGAATTTTCTTTAATCCAGGATATTGCTAGCAATAAAAAATTAAAAATATTCTTTAATTATTTGCTTTCCAAATCAAACATTGAATACGAAAACAGAGTTTATTTTAAAGATGAAAATGATGAGTATAAATGGGTTACTCATGAAAAAACAAGAAGCGTTCAGATTCAAGCTATTATTATTGGAGTTGGTTTAATTTTTTAATTTAGGCAAAATTTTTGTAGTTGAAATATAAAACTAATTACTATGAAAATGATTTTAAAATTATTAGGACTACTTTTATTTTTTTCAATTCTTTCGTTGTCATTATTTTCACAAAAAGTCTATTCCTGCCAGTACAAAAGCGAAGCAGATGTTAAAGTCTATGTATCGCAATATAAAAGTGATGCCGACTTAATAGTGTATAAATGCAACTACAGCAGCGAAGCCACAGGAAATAAAGGTTTATGGTATTTCACAAACTACAAAAGCGACGCTCAAAAGAAAATTTACTTTTGCGATTACAAGAGCGAAGCTGATATTGTTATTTATTTCAGTGATTACAAAAGCGATGCCGGTTGGCGGAATAATTCTAAAATGCACTTTATGTATTAAAAATTTTAGGCTATGAAAAAATTAGTCTTTATTATTTTTGGAATATTTTTATTTGGTTCATTATCAGCACAAAAAATATTTTCAACAGATTCAAAGTATGATGCTGATGTCAAGGTTTGGGTCGCTGACAGTAAGTATGATGCTGATCTACTTGTTTATAAATGTAGCTCCCGATACGATGCTACAGATAATAAAGGTCTTTGGTTTTTTGTTGAGTCAAAATACGATGCTAACAAAAAGATTTATTTCGTGGACTCAAAGTATGATGCCGACGTAATTATTTTCTTTGTTGATAGTAGATATGATGCCGGTTGGCATAAAAAAGAAAAAATGCACTTATTTTTCTAATATTTAATGTCAAGTAAAAAAAAGACCTTTAGAATATTTACTATCACATTCGCAACTATTGTAAGCCTTGTAGTTGTATTATATTTCTTACTTACACTTTACATAAAAAAACAACTAGTTTTAGAGTTAGAAAAAAATCTCAATGCCAGAGTTAAAATTCAACGCGTTGATTTCAATCTTTTTAATGGTTCTTTTATTATTAAAAATTTTAAATTAACAGATTTGAACGATAGTATTCTTCTAAGTTGTCGAAAATTTGAAATCAAACCGGACAATCTATCTTTATCAAAAACTCAAAAAATAAATATAAAAAAAATAGAAATTTCGGATATAAATATTTTCTTGTCAATTCAAAATGATGGAACAAACAACTTTAACAATATTTTAAAAAAATTTGAATCCGGAAAAACAAATATCTCTGAATCTCCAGACTTATCAATAAATCTAAGCGAACTTAAAATTAACAATTTAAACTTTTACCATGCAAGCAGTGATAATAACTTTAACATAAATAATTTAGACTTTAGCTTTAACAAAATTTCAAAGACAGATACCTTATTTAATTATTCATTTGCTGGAAATTTAACATCAGAAAATTTATCCGAGAAATTCTCAGGAAAAGGTATTTTCACTATCTCAAACAATTATTTTACTACCACGACTAATGCATATTTTAATGACATACCTATTAACTTTTATTTATTTTTTAACATATCAGATTCTGTTCCTGAAAAATTTCATATCACAGCATTTAGCGATTTATCCAAATATGTTCATGAATATTACAAGACCTCCGGAGTTATCAACGTTTTAATACAAAAAAAAGGAAACTTTAAAAATTTTAATGACCTAAGTATAAACCTGACATTTTCAGATGTTAATATACTGAACAGTAAAACCAACAAAAATTTAAATTTTAATGCATCCGTTCAAATACTTAACACTCCAAATAGTTTTAATTTTGTTATTTCTGAAATGGAGTTTAATAGCAACGAAGAAAAATTAGCAGGTAATTTCAATTTTTCTCATCAAAATGATAATTTAATTTTCAATAATTCAATTAACGGAAAAATCACACATAAATCTTTCGAAAAAGTATTTAAGAAATTTCCTGTAGAAATATATTTAAACTCAGACTCAAATCTAACCGGCGAAATTATTGAAGTAAAAAATTCCTTACAAGGAAAAACTATTGTTTCATTATTAATAAAATTTAAAAACACCACTATCGAAGTTCCTTATTTCAAAGCAAATAGTAATAATTTAACTGCCGAAATTAAAATAAATAATCCATATATTTCTGCAAAACTAAACTATGAATCGCCTTACATAACTAGACTACAAGATAAAAATGTTTTTGTAAATAAAATTATTATAAATGTTGATTCTTTAAATCTATCTCCAAACTTTAATCAACAAAGTGAAGTAAAATCTCCAAACATCGTAAAAAATACTTCAGGATATGATGATTATTTCACAAAATATTCTCAAACAATATTAGATTGTAATCTCAGGAATATTAAAGTAAATGATTTAACAATAAAATCCATTTCATTTATTACAGAATTCTCACCATTTCTTTGGGCAATTAAGGATTTAAAATTAAATACTATCAATTCTAACTTGAATTTTTCTTTTTATAATATAAAAAATTCCGATAAAGAAATAACTCAAAAATTAACTTTAAACACAAAAGACTTTAACCTTTCTAATTTATTTATGAATAATAAAGATATTAAAGCCATTATTTCGGTTAATTCTAATTTAATTACTAATAAAATTTTGAATGACACTATTGTTTACAAAACAAACGGAACTATAT
>LUZK01000081.1 GCA_001603595.1 Bacteroidales bacterium Bact_19 | reverse complement strand
CAAAAATTTTTCAGTAAAAAAAAAATACTTATTTTTGCATTTAGATTAAGTATGTTAAATAAAACTTTATTACTATGAAAAAAATCTACAAAAATTTAATTTTGTGTTTGGTCACAATTTTATTGTTCAGTAATGCCATTTTTGCAGGTTCAGCTCCAAAAATCAATTATGATGTTAATTTTGTTGTAAAAGACATTTTTGAAAACCCTATTTCTGATGCGTTTTTAACAATTGAAGGTACGGATTATCCTGAAGGCTCGTATTCTTTTAATTTGGCGGAAGGGAATTACTCATTTTCCGTTACAAGATTTGGATATGTAACTTTTACTGGTAATCTGGAACTGATTTCGGATACTGTTATTAATGTTTTTTTAATGCCTTTAGTTGAATTATCTTTTAATGAAGATAATATGATGATTGATTTTTCATGGCATGATTATATCGGCACTTATGATCCGGGAATAATAATTAATGAAGCTCCTTATAATACTGATGGAGCATTTGTTATGTTAAAGTTGTATGATAACAATACTAACGATATTTTAATTTTTGCTGATGTTTTTGAAGAATTTTCAATTGGAGGTTTAAATTATCATTCCGGAACATCCAACAGAATTATGGCTGATTTTACCGGTGCTCAATACAACGGCAACTGGGGAACAAAAATTCTAAGCGATAACCCTACTTATGGAAATTCATTAAGAGGCACTGATTTGAATGGTGCAATTTTTTATGGTATAATGATTTCAGGAGGAGAATCAGTAGGAATTGTTTCTCCAACACAGGAAGGCAATATGCAATTACCGATCGGATATGTAATTAAAGAAGGAGTTTATGGAGATTTTAGATTAGAAGTAGATGTTTATTTGCCCGTTAGACCGGGACCTGTTGGTAGTGCAGGGTATCATACTTATAACGAGTTAATATCTCTAGAGAAAATTGCATATTTTGAGTATTATAAATCTGTTGTATATCAACCAATTGAAATAGTTCAACAGCCTCAATCAATCGTTATTTGTGAAGGGGAAAGCGGAATGTTATCAATTGAAGCTACGGCTTCTGACACTTTAGAATATCATTGGTATTACAATGGAGAACCACTAAATAACGATCCTGACTTAAATACTATCATCGTTGATGAAGCCGGAGAATACTATTGTATCGTTGTTATGGATACATATTCTATTCAATCAGAAATTGCTACTGTAAGTATTTCGACTGTTGAATTTACACTACCTGAAGATTTTACAGCTTGTGCAGGAACTAATGTTGTAATTGATGCAGGACTTTACGCTTCATATCTGTGGAATAATAACTCTACAGAACAAACAATTACAGTTACTGAATCAGGTCAATATTCCGTTACAGTTACAAACGAATATGGATGTACAGCTTCATCTCAAACATTAGTAACAATACTTGAATTACCTACAGTTGATTTAGGTGAAGATTTTTCTATTTGTCAAGGTTCTTCTGCAATATTGGAAGCTCAAGAAGCAGCCGAGTATTTGTGGTCCGGAGGAGCTACTACCCAGTCGATAACTGTTACTGAAGCAGGAACATACAGTGTTACAATTACAGATGAAAACGGATGTCAAAATTCTGCTGAAGTTACCGTAAGCGTATATAGTTTACCAACTGTAGATTTAGGTGATGATATTACAAGCTGTCCAGGTCCTGAATTTGAATTTACTGCTCCCGATGCATCCGCATATTTATGGTCAAATGGAGAAACAAACCAATCTATTACTGTAAGTAAAGCCGGAACATATAGTGTAACAATTACTGATGAAAATGGATGTCAAAATTCTGATTCAGTACAATTAATTCTTTTCCCGGTTCCTGAAGTTGATTTGGGGGATAATATGTTAGTTGACGAAGATCAGGTATTTATTCTTGGTGCACCTATTGGATATACCTATTTATGGTCAACCGGAGCAACAACAAATTACATTGTTGTAAATGCTTCTGATTTACAAATAGGGCAAAATGTTATTTCTGTAACCGTAACAGCATCTAATGGTTGTGAAGTTTCTGACGAAGTTACAATTACAGTAATTCCTGGAATCTATGTTGAAGAAAATTTAACAGATAAGGTTGTATTATATCCAAATCCTGCCAATGATTATTTAATAATTGAAGGAATTGAATTTAATTTTGCTGAAATTTTTGATTTAACAGGTCGTAAATTATTAGTTACTAAACAAAATAATATTAATGTAAGTTTCTTAAGTTCCGGTCAATATTTTATAAATTTACATACAAATGATAAAATTATAACATATAAGTTTCTAAAGAACTAATTTAAATCCTGATAATAAATTTGAAAAGAGGGGAATGCCCTCTTTTTTTTTAAAATTAATTGTTAATAAAATTTTAGTTAAGATTTTCGTTATTAACTAAAATACGATAATTTTGTAAAAATTATAAATTAAAATAAAATGAAAAAGATAGTTTTAGTTGTAGTTTCTGTTATTTTTCTATTGTTAGCATTAAGTTCATGTAAAACTACTCATGATTGTCCGGCATACGGAAAAACTGATATTAAAACAGAAGTAAAAGCATAATTTGATTGAAAAAATATTATATTTGCAATAATATGAAAGTTTTCACCTACATATTATTGCTGATTCTAATTTTGTTTAAAAGTCAATTTGTTGTTGGACAAAGTGAATTTGAAACAGAAAGAGCTCCGGATAACTATAATCAAAATACTTTTGGAATAAAGCTAAATAGTGACGGGGTTGGTTTATTATATCATTTTTCTACAAGAATAAATTACCGCAACAGAAATATTTATCTGATTGAGTTAAATACTCTTAAAAGTTCTAAAGAGATTAAGGTAGTAAATCCTTATTTTGATGCATTATCCTCAAGAAAATTTGTTTATGGGAAAACACATTCAGTAATAAACTTAAAAGTTGGTTACGGATTTAATCGAATGATTTTTGATAAGAGAGAAAAAAACAGCATATCAATAAATTTATCTGCAAATACCGGATTAAGTTTTGCAATAAGCAAGCCAATATATTATGAAATAATAGACAGTGTTGTACTCTCAGGAGGTTATCCTATAGCATATACCTCATACAATAAAATGGATTTACATTTACAGAGCAATCCTACTGATATAATAGGTAAAGCTCCGTTTATTCTTGGTTTAAATGAGACAAAATTGCATCCGGGAATATTTTTAAGATTAAGTGCTTCAACTGATTTTAGTCAAAATGTTATGAAAGCCAGAATGCTCGAAACTGGAATTTCGATAGATTTTTATTTTATTCCCATTGAGATTATGGCATCAAAATCAAACAATATATTTTTATCATTGTTTGTATCATACCAATTTGGAAATAAATACGATGCAAGGTTAAATCGTGAATATCGAAAAGAGCTTAAAAAGGCTAAATAGTTTCTGCTTAATCATTTTTACAATTAAATGTTGAAAAAAAGATGTCATTTTTTTTTTTTGAAATAGAAATTTTTTGTATTTTTAACGCTTGAATGAAACTTAGTAAGAAGAATAAGTAAATATAAATTATTAATTATGAAAAAACTGATTTTTGGACTATTAGGAATTAGCTTAACACTTGCAGCTTTTTATTTTTTGAGCTTTGCAAAAGATGGGAAAAGATACGTTCCCAGAGATCAAGAAAATCAAATTACCATTTCCCAAACTATTTCAGGAGCAGCAGAATGGATGGCTTTACGAAGGATTAACCTTGAGACAGGAACAATTGATGTTAAAGATATTGATGCTGCTTTAATGCAAATAGAAGCGTTACGTCGTAGTAAGAACCAAGGAATGAATCTTAAATGGGAAAATATTGGTCCGACTAATACAGGTGGAAGAGTAAGAGCTATAATTTTTGATAAAAGCAATCCAAATATTATTTATGCTGCCGGAGTATCCGGAGGTTTATGGAAATCAACAACTGCGGGTAATTCATGGCAACAGGTAATCTATGCAGGTGATTCAGAAACTAATAATGTTCCTAATTTGAACATTTCAAGTATGTGTCAGGATGCTGCCGGAGCAATATATTTTGGTACAGGAGAAGGATTTTACATGGGATATGGTACAAAATCTCGCGGTTTTGAAGGTGCTGGTATATGGAAATCAACAGATGGAAATACATTCACTCGATTAGCATCAACATGGTCAACTCAGGAAAGTAAAAATACTTTTATATATGTTAATAAATTAGTTGCTCATCCAACAATTCCCGGAAAGGTTTATGCAGCAACAAATCAAGGGCTACAAGTAACATCTGATGGTGGTCAAACATGGACAAATCCAATATTGAATGTTGCAAACAATCCGATCAAGGAATTTGCCGGATGTGTAGATATTAGTTCTGATGGTACATACATAATAGTTGATTTAGGAATAAATGTGTATGTATCTCATGACTCAGGTGCAACCTGGACAAAAGTTACCGGAAATTCAATAGGTCAATTGCCTTTAACATCAGCAAGAACAGAACTTGCAATAGCTCCAAGCAATAAAAATGTAATGTATGCAATGTGTTCAAAAGCTGATGGTTCAATGTTGAATGTATATCGTTCGGATGATGGAGGTTTAACTTGGAATATAATTGGACCGGGTGGTAGTTATCATTTCAATATTTTAGGTAATCAAGGTACTTTTAATAATGTAATTGCAGTTTTTCCGGATAATGAAGATCAAATTATTTGCGGCGGACAGTATTCATTATGGTCATGGGGTAAAAATGATGGTTGGAATCAATTAACATATTGGACATTACCAGAATCAAGCCCTCGTTATGTTCATGCAGATCAACATGCAATAACTTTCCATCCTACAAATCCGAATATAGTTTTATGCGGATCAGATGGTGGATTACACAGATCTCTTGATAGAGGAATTTCATGGCAAACAAGAAATAAATATTTTAATGTAACTCAATTTTATGCAATAGGTATTGGTCCTGATAAAACTTTAATCGGAGGAACTCAAGATAATGGTACACTTTTATACGATCCAACTGTTTCTACTTCTACAGGAACTTCTTATGAATTCAGTTCTGTTTCAGGAGGTGATGGTGGATATTGTGCAATTTCAAATATTAATCCAAAAATTGTATTTTCTACAGTTTATTACGGGAGTTTATATCGTAGTGATGAAGGTGGAGCAAATATGGCATCTCCTTATAGTGCAAGAGTTGGATCTGCAGTATCTGGAATTGGCAGCGAAACGGGAGGACATGCTTTTGTTACTCCTATAGCTTTATGGGAAAGTTTTTATGATGAAAATTCAATAGACTACGTATATAAAGTTGCTCCACGTGATTTGGCAGCAGGAGAAGTCGTAGAAATAGAATCAAATGTACCGGATAAATTCTTTTATGTTACACTTAATGCTCCCGTTGCTAAAGACGATACTGTTTGGGTAAAAGATACATATCAATCTATTTTGGCAGTTGGCTTTAATGGAAGTGTGTGGGTTACCAGAGATGCTTTAAGTATGAGAAAAGATCCATATTGGATGCCTGTAATACAATTTCCGAATGAAGTTGCTATGACTATGGAATGGTCCGCAGATGGAGATATTTTATACGTAGCAACTCAAGTTGGACAAAATTCAAACCTATATCGAGTTAAAGGTTTCAAAGAAAATAGGACCATTGAAACCATGGATGTTATTCGTGAAACTTATAATTTACAAACCGATAAAATTGCAACATTCAGTAATAGATCCATTACTTCAATTGCTGTTGATCCTGAATTTGCAGGAAATGTTATTGTTACATTAGGTAATTACGGTTCTTCTAATTTTATATATTATTCTACCAGCGCAAACGTAGATCCTGCTGTTGCCAGTGGAACAGGTTCTTTCGTTTCTAAACAAGGAAACTTACCAGCAATGCCTGCATATTGTGCTGTTATTTTGTGGAATGATTCACGAAAAGTATTAGTAGGCACTGAATTTGGGTTGTATTCAACTAACGATATTACGGCAGCTTCTCCTGTATGGAATGATGAAAATCAAAACGGAATGGATTATGT
>LUZK01000080.1 GCA_001603595.1 Bacteroidales bacterium Bact_19 | reverse complement strand
AAAAATAGTTTTTATTTACAAAATTAAAAAAAAATCATGTTTTTTTGCAAAGAATTTTAGAACTTAACACGAATTATTTTATTAACATTTAAACCTAATTTTTCGGCTAATACAAGTGATTTTGGAATGTTGAAAACTTTTTTTAGAATAAAATTGATAAAAAAATTAAAAAATATTTGGCTAATTCAATAAAAATGTTGAATTTTGCAGTCCAAAAATTTTCAAAAGATTTAAAATAGAAATTATGGCTCGGGTTTGTCAAATAACAGGAAAAAAAGCGATGGTTGGGAATAATGTTTCTCACTCCAACCTTAGAACAAAAAGAAGATTTAATGTAAATCTAATGAAAAAACGTTTCTTTGATGAAGAAACTCAACAATGGATAACTTTAAGAGTAAGTGCAAAAGGCATACGTACAATTACTAAAAAAGGATTGGCAGCAGCTCTTAAAGAAGCCAGACAAAAAGGTTATATTAACTAATTTTTCGGGAGGAAAAAAAAATGGCAAAGAAATCAAAAGGCAATAGAGTTCAGGTAATTTTAGAATGTACCGAACACAAAGAATCAGGAATGCCCGGTATGTCAAGATACATTACTACCAAAAACAGAAAAAATACTCCTGATCGTTTGGAATTGAAAAAATATAATCCAATTCTTAAGAGAATTACCGTACATAAAGAAATCAAATAATATTTATTGATATGGCAAAGAAAGTTGTTGCAACATTGAAAAAAGGCGACGGAGTTGTACTCGCAAAATGCATAAAAATGGTAAAAAATCCGGAAACCGGTAATTACCAATTTAAAGAGGCTATCAAGTTAAAAGAAGAAGCAAAAGATTTTTTTAACGCAAAGTAAAAAATATTTTATTGTTTATTTTTTAAAACATCTCCTGATGGGTAGATGTTTTTTTTTTATTCGACCTTAAATATAATGGTTTCAATAGAATTTAGAGAAAATAGTCAGAAGCTTTTGTTGGGTTTAAGCGTTTTTTTAACTTTGTAAAAAAAAATACAATGGGAATTTTTGGATTATTTAATAAAGAAAAAAAAGAAAAACTTGATAAAGGATTAGAAAAAACAAGATCAAGTTTTTTTGATAAACTCAATAAGATATTATTTTCGAAATCAACAATTGACTCCGAAGTTTTAGACGAACTTGAAGAAGTGCTTATATCTTCTGATGTTGGAGTTGAAACAACAATCCGTATTATTGAAAGATTAGAGAAAAAAGTTAAAACCGAAAAATACACTAGTCAGGAAGAATTAAATAACTTACTTAGAGATACAATAGCTTCGTTGCTTGAAGAAAACACAAATAATGCCCTTGACGATGAAAGCATTCTGGAGAAAAATAAACCCTATGTTATAATGGTTGTTGGAGTAAATGGTGTAGGAAAAACCACAACAATAGGTAAATTGGCATGGAAATTTAAGCAAGCGGGGAAGAAAGTTGTTATTGGAGCTGCAGATACTTTCAGAGCTGCGGCTATTGATCAGCTTCAAATATGGGCAGATCGTACAAGTGCAATTTTAGTGCGACAGAACATGGGATCCGACCCTGCATCAGTAGCTTACGACACTATAAATCAAGCAAGAAAAGCCCAAGCTGATGTAGTAATTATTGATACTGCAGGACGACTTCACAATAAAATAAATTTAATGAACGAACTCTCTAAAATCAAGAGGGTAATTCAAAAAGTTATTCCCGAAGCTCCACATGAAGTATTATTAATTTTAGATGGCTCAACCGGTCAAAATGCTTTCGAACAAGCAAAACAATTTACCAAAGCAACCGAAGTTACGGCTCTTGCCATAACAAAATTAGATGGTACAGCTAAAGGCGGAGTTGTTATAGGAGTTTCGGATCAATTCAAAATCCCGGTTAAATATATAGGAATAGGCGAAGGTATAGATGATTTAGAAATTTTCAACAAACGTGAATTTGTTGATTCTCTATTTAAAAAATAAACTTTTATACCACTCTGCTTAATTTTATCATATTTGTTCTGTCTTTAGCAGTTATTGGAGTGCTGGCAACGTGAATCACAAGATCTCCTTCTTTAACTAAACCTTGTTGCTTTAAAATATTTATAGAATAATCTATTGCCTGGTCAATTGAGTCAAAAAGAGGAAAATAAAATGTATTTACTCCCCACAAAAGCGGTAATTCTCGCAACAGATCTTTGTTTGCTGTGAAGGCAAAAATTTCAGCTTTAGGACGATGTGAAGAAAGTCTCACTGCAGTTCGTCCAGAAAATGTGAATGTAATAATTGCTTTGGCATTTGTTTGTTGAGCCATAACACAAGCATTATAACAAATGGAATCCGGAAGAAATTCATTTGAACATACGTCGGGTTGATGATTTTTAAAATAAATATCGCAATTTGCTTCGGTATAATCAATAATACTTTGCATAGCTCTTATGGAATCTACCGGAAATTTTCCTACAGATGTTTCACCGCTAAGCATTAAAGCATCAGCACCATCAAGTACGGCATTGGCAACGTCGGTTGCTTCGGCACGAGTAGGTCTGAAGTTTGTAATCATGCTTTCCAACATTTGAGTAGCAATGATAACAGGTTTAGAAGCCAAAATACATTTTTCTACAATAGTTTTTTGAATTACTGGTACACTTTCAAAACTTAATTCTACTCCCAGATCCCCTCTCGCAACCATTATCCCGTCGGCATAACGAATAATTGCATCAAGATTTTTAACAGCTTCACCTTTTTCAATTTTTGCTATTATGTTTATTTTTTTTCTAAATCCTGCAATGTATTCTTTCAGGTATTCTATGTCGTTTACGGTTCTCACAAACGATAAGGCTAACCAATCCAGATCATTATTCAAGGCAAATAACACGTCTTGTTTATCTTTATCTGTGAGACTGGGCATGCTAATTTTTGTATCCGGAAGATTTACCCCTTTGCGAGAATATAAATCTCCGCCGTAGATCACTTGAGCTTTAACATTCTTTGTTTTATCGGTTTGGATCACTTGCAATTTTATTTTTCCATCATCAATCAAAACAACATCACCTATGGCTACATCTTTTGCAAAATTTGGATAAGAAATAAATAACTCTCCTTCTTCACAATTTCTAGGATCTGTGGTAAAAACAAAAATCTCTTTTTCAACCAATTTTCGAGGTTCATTATCAAGATCGCCAATTCGCAATTTAGGGCCTTGTAAATCACCTAATATTGCAACATTCACATTTAATTCTGATTCTAGCTCACGAATTAGTTTTATTATTTCAAGTTTATCCTGATGAGTACCATGAGAAAAATTAAGTCTGAAAACATCCAACCCTGCCAGAATCATTTGACGCAAGATATCTCTGTCCTTAGTTGCAGGACCTAATGTTGCAATAATTTTTGTTTTTGATCCTAAAAACATATTTTATAAATTTACAATGACGCAAAGATACAAAAATGTTTCAGATTTGTTTTATTTGATTATGAAATTGATGTTTAGAAATTATTAAGTTTTAATATAATTTATTATCTAAATGAGCAGCTTATATATTTATTTTGTATAAATATTTTTATAAATTCTCATTCAAAAACAAGTCTCAATTGCAAAAAGACTATTTTTGAAAAAAAAAAGAAAATGAAAAGATTATTTATTATTTCCACATTATTATTGCTTTGTGCAAGTTTTTTATGGGGACAATTTGTAAGTTCTGAACAAGCTGCTAAAATCGGGAAAAATTATATTTCTTATGCTGCAGTTGGATTTTCAGAAAAATCTCCAAAAACAATTTCTGATTTAAAATTAATTAACACCGAAAATCAAAATCCCGGAATTTATGTCATCAATTTTGATGAAGGAGGTTTTATTCTGGTTAGTGCCGATAGACGAGCTTATCCGATATTAGCTTATTCATTTGAAGACAGTTTTGATACGGGAAACATGGCTCCTGCCACCCAACTCTGGATTTCAAAATATCTGGAACAGTTTGATTTAATAATCACGCAGAATATTGAATTGCCTGAAAATATTACCGAGTTATGGAAACAAGTAGAATACGGAACACTAAATCCTCCACGTAACAACAGAGGCGTTCAGAAACTTATGAATACAAAATGGAATCAAGATTATCCATATAATTATTATTGCCCATATCATCCGCAGGGTCCAGGACAAAGAGTATATGCAGGTTGTGTAGCAACTGCAATGGCTCAGATCATGAAATACTGGAATTATCCGGAAAACGGCAAAGGAACAGTTTCACATCATTGGGGAGAATATTTTTATATAAATTTAGATACCGTTTATTATGAATGGGATAAAATGACAAATGTTATAAATAGTTCAAGCAGAGACGC
This sequence comes from Bacteroidales bacterium Bact_19, assembly GCA_001603595.1. Taxonomy (GTDB): domain Bacteria; phylum Bacteroidota; class Bacteroidia; order Bacteroidales; family ML635J-15; genus Bact-19. Next base: position 7,657 of record LUZK01000080.1, on the reverse strand, counting down.
AATTTCTAAACTTATATATCATTGTGGAGTTACTGCTAATATGAACTATTCCTATACAGGTTCTTCCTCAACAATCGAAAATGCATTTTGGGGACTTAGACAAAATTTCAGATATCGTCCGGGTGCTTTTATAAAAAACAAAGACAAGGTTGATGACCAGACCTGGAAATTCTTGCTAAAAGAAGACCTTGATAAATTACATCCAATATTGTACAGAGGAACCAATAACAATGGAGAAGGACATGCCTTTGTTTGCGACGGTTATCAAGACACTTCTTATTTCCATTTTAATTGGGGTTGGGGTGGCTATTCTGATGGATTTTATTATCTTGACCCGATTAATCCGCAGATGTCATTCAAATGGGGACAAGGAGCTGTTTTCAATTTAACCCCTAATGATGCAAATTACTGTTCTAACATGGAATATAATCAACCGGCATGGACTTTTGACGATGGTAGCGGACCAAACTATTACTTCAACAATACTAATTGTAGCTGGCTAATATTGCTAGACACTTTGAATTTCTCAGCGATAAAAATTTATTTCACAAAATTCGATTTACTCGAAGGTGATTATTTAAAACTTTATGAAGGAACCGACGAAACCGGAACACTATTAGGAAATTTTACAAGAGGAGCAAATCCTCCTGCTCAAATTATTTCGAACAGTAATAAAATATTTATTAAATTTGAAACTAACGGAACCGGTCAAGCAAATGGTTGGGAAATTTCTTATGAAACTGTTCTAACAGGAATTAATTCTTTCAATGCAAGACATGTTGAGATATATCCTAATCCTTTAACTGATTTATTATACCTCAAAGGTATTGAATCCGGTGCAAAGATTTCAATCAGCGACATTTACGGAAAAATTTTAATTTCTATTGATAATTATAACGGTAACGAAATTGATCTTTCAAATTTAAAATCCGGAATTTATATTTTAAACCTCTGTTCAGAAAACTTAAACAAAAGTTTCAAAATAATGAAGAATTGATTTTACAACTCTTGATTAAAAAATTAAGAAGAAACTGTCGGAAAGTATCTGGCAGCTTCTTTTATTTAAAAATATTCAAATTTTCTATTTATCAAATATTCAACCCTATATTACGCATTAAAAAAATGTGAAATTTGCCTTAAGGTCAGAACCTTTGGGCTATAAGGCTCTCGAAACACCCTAATACTGATGTTTCCCCTAATACACTAATTAGTAGCTCATTACATTCATAATGCATAGTATAAGTTTGATAGAAGTTTAATAGTTTGGTTTAGTAAAAATTGTTTGTTTTGTAGTATTTACTTCTCTTTTTTTCACGATAAATCGTGACTAACCCGAATTCCTCTCTAAACCCAACACACTTGAGATTAAAAGAAATTTTAATTACAAATCCGGGTTTAGACCACCGCTTAAAAAGAAGAGTAACTAAAGAAAAAATTCGTAGCTACCTAAATTTTTTCAAAAAATCTATAAAACCACAGCCATAGCAAAAATAATACGGCAACGAAACTAACCGCAGTAATTTTTGCTTCAGTCATTCTCCTGCTTGATGTTTTTACTTTTATTTCAATCACTTACATCTTACAACTAAAAATTCCTAACACTAAGCATTAGAGATTAGATTCTATCGTGGAATTTTGGGTTTAAATGATTTTTCTGGAGATTTTATCAACAATAAAGATTTAATTTCAAGACTTTACATTTTACAAATTTTTTATGATGAATTGTAAATAAATAAAAAGACTTTTATTTCAAAATAAATTTATCACCGGTTTTATTAACAACATCCTCTTTCCATTGAGGCGGATATCCTGGAAACATTGGAGCTTTTGGATATCCGTAACCGTTTTCAATAAATTTTCCATCCATTTCGTGCTTTACGTTTCCGTCAAGATATTTCACCATAAGGAAATTCCCGAATTCATTCCAATAATCCACAACATTATCAGCCATGTTACAAGAGTAGTCTGTTAAAAATTCTTTTGCTTTTCGAGGATCATTTTTAAAAAGTTCAAGAGCAGCAATTTCAATTGCAGGTTGATAATCAAAAAATTTTTGCTCTAGCATTTGTTGTTGATTTTCGATTTCAGGTTGTACTCTATCGTAAAACAAATATTTAAAATGAGCCACTCTGTTAAATACCCAAAAAGCAGCGTCATCAACATATTTTAGTATACTTCCATAATCTTGAGCCCATTTTTTAGCAGGTCGTGTAATCCCGCAATAAAAAGGAACATAAACGCAAGAACCGGCATCGTCAACTCCAAACCAATAAATTCCACCTATTTCATCAGGTAACCAATTTCGCATTTGAGAAACAAAAGAGAATCCTGTTTGTTGAGTAACAGTAACACGTTCGTTAAAATATTCCTTATCGTTAAATTTCCAGGTAAGAGGTCTCCAGCGATATGGCAAACCAAAAGGACCTGCTCCGGCATCTTTACTCATATCAAGTTCTGTTCCTTGAAGATAATCTCTTTTAGCTGCAAACAAATCAGAAACTTTCAGTTTTTTATCAGGTTTAATATACAAGGGTAATCGTTGAGTTAGATCATTACCGCAAGCAATATCCCAATATTTATTCATCTCAGAGTTTATTCTGTTAAAAAAAGCCCAAACACGTAGTTCGCAAAATCTGGCAGCCTCAAAATTCATGGGAGCATAAGCATCTGAAAAAGAAAATTCTTCATCTTTACCGTTAAAAAAACCTTTACTTCTTGCAAATTCAATGACGTCATAAGCGTAAACAACCTCAACTTCGGGATTAAAAATTTTGTCTAAATCCTCAGAAGTAATTGACTTAATCCCATCACGAAGAGGAAATTTTGTAATACGTGAATGATTGGCATGAGCCGACACATATCCATCCGGAATTTTAATAGCAACAAAAACAATTCCTTTGTTTTTATTAAAGTATTTTTTAAGTTTTTTATCATAAACCATTTCTGTTCCCTTGCCGATTATTTCCATTATCCAGACTTCATTTTGGTCGGCAATCGAAAAACTCTCTCCACTTGAAGCATATCCATACTCCTTAGTTAATTGAATAATAGTTTTAATAGCTTCACGTGCGTTTTTAGATCTTTGCAAAGCCAAAAACATTAAACTACCATAGTCAACAATACCTGTAGTATCATAAAGTTCTTCTCTCCCACCAAAAGTTGTTTCGCCCATCGAAACCTGAAATTCATTTAAAAAACCAACGACTTTATATGTTTTTGATGCCTGAGGAATTTGTCCCAAGGCTTTGTTCGTTCCTCTGTCGTATAAAGTAATCATTGTTCCTGCAGGCCAATCCCCACCCTGGTGCCAATATAACTCTCCGTAACGTATATGAGAATCTGCCGCATAACTAATCATAGTTGAACCGTCAAAGCTTGCACCCTTTGTTACAAGGTAACTTGTGCAAGCCTTTAGTTTAATAGAAAATGAAACCAAAATTAATCCGCAAATAAAAATCAATCTAATTAAATTTTTCATATCGTCAGCTTTTAGTATTTTTGGACAAATAAATAAAAAATCTTTTTTAATCAAATAAATATTTTAATACAATAACGATGATAAATTTTAAAAGATACGTATTAAAAAACGGATTGAAGGTTCTGCTACACAAAAATCCCACAACAAATATAACAGCCGTAAATTTGTTATATGATGTTGGAGCTAGGGACGAAAATCCTAATCGCACAGGTTTTGCTCACCTTTTTGAACATCTTATGTTTGGAGGGACAAAAAATGTTAAAAATTTTGATTTTGTGTTGCAAAAAGCCGGTGGAGATAACAATGCATTTACGACTAATGACATTACAAACTACTACATCACTATCCCAAAACAGAATTTAGAAATCGCATTATTTTTAGAAGCCGACAGAATGAATGAGTTGGCTTTTTCACACAAAAGATTAAACGTTCAACGAAATGTTGTTATTGAAGAATTTAAGCAAAGATATTTTAATAAACCTTATGCTGATGTATCTTTGTTCTTAAGACCATTAGCATATAAGGTTCATCCTTATCAATGGTCAACTATTGGTAAAGAAATCAGGCATATAGCTGAAGCAAAATTAAATGAGGTTAAAGAGTTTTTTTATAATTATTATGCTCCAAATAATGCAATACTGGTTGTTTCAGGAAACATAAGCCATGATAAAAGTATTAAACAAATCGAAAAATATTTTGCAAACATTCCTGTTCGCGATGTTCCAAAAAGAAATTTACCGCAAGAACCTGTTCAAACCGAAAAACGAACTCTTACACTTGAACGCAAGGTTCCATCGGATGCAATATTTATGGCATATCACATGTGTGGTCGTAATGATAAAGAATACCATGCAACCGATTTGATTTCGGATTTGTTATCAAATGGAAAATCATCATTATTTGAAAGAATACTTGTAAAAGAAAAGAAAATCTTTTCGGAAATTGATGCTTACATACAAGGTTCATTAGATCCCGGACTGTTATTAATTAACGGCAAATTATTGCCCGGAATAGATTTTGATACTGCCGAATCCGAAATCAAAAATGTTTTAAATATTATTAAGACAGGAAACTTTGATGAAAGAGAGTTGCAAAAGGTTAAAAACAAATCATATTCAAACACTCTTTTTCAATTAAGCGAAAATCTAAATTTAGCTACTGAATTAGCTTTTCATGAGCTTGTTTTCGGTGCAGAAAAAATTAATGATATTGAACAAAAAATAATGAATGTTTCCAGAAATCAAATTATCGAAATATCAAACAACATTTTTAATGATAAAAATTTATCAGTAATTTACTATAAATCCGAAAAATTATATATAATTAAAAAAAATAAAGATGAAAATTCCAAAAATAAAAGATCCAAAGAATATAAAGTTCAAAAAACCTGAGTTAGTTTTGTTGAAAAACGGCATAAAATTATATTTGTTTAAGGATTCTGAAAGCAAAGTTTGCAAAATTGATTTTATATTTAAGGCAGGAACAGAATATCAAGATAAAGCTTATCTAGCAGGATTTGCAAACAACCTTATCAGAGAAGGAACGAAAAATATGAATCCGGAGCAAAATGCAGAATTTTTTGATTTTTATGGGAGCTACGTTCAAGGTTTTATTAATCCTTTTACTTCAGGCATAAGCCTATTATGTCCGAATAAGTTTATTCTGGAAGTATTGCCTCAGTTTAGCGAGTTAGTTATAAATCCACTATTACCTGAAAATATTTTCGAAATTCTGAAAATAAAAACCAAAGAAAAGATAAAAATTGATTTAATTCAGACAAAACTCAGAGCTCACAAAGAATTGATGTCCCTAATTTTTGGAAAAAACCATCAACGCTCTACACTTCCAAGCGAAGAGTTAATAGAAAAATTGACCATTTCGGAAATTAAAAAATTTGTTGAAAATTTTTACACAAAAGGAGATATAAACATTCAAATATCCGGGAAAATCGACTACGATTTAATTAAAAGTCTTGATGAAAATATAGGAAGCCAAAATTCATTTAATACTTTTAAACCGATACTAATAAAAGATACTGTTAACCCTTCTGTTAATAAAAACAGTTTTATAAACATTCCAACAGCAGAACAGGCTTCTGTTTTTGCCGGGATAAACCTTGGTAAAATTTCAGAAACGGAATTAATAGATATTTCGATTTTAAACACAATTTTAGGTGGCTACTTTGGAGCAAGATTGATGAAAAATATTAGAGAGGATAAAGGTTACACTTACGGTATTTATTCCTATATCGTTGAATATCCTGAGACCACTCTGCTTTTAATCTCCGCAGATGTTAGGTTACAGGTTTACCGTGAAACAATAAATGAAATTTTTAAAGAAATAAATATTTTGAAATCTAAAGCAGTTCATTATACAGAATTAACCAGAGTAAAAAATTATATGCTTGGAGAAATAATAGCAGGACTAAACGGTGCTTTCGAAACTTCAGCTGTATGGGAAAAAATAATTTCTACTGAAAAAAGTGAAGATTTCTTATTGAAAAAAATTAACAGAATAAAAAATATTTCATCCACAGACATTAAAAAAATTGCGGAAAAATATTTAGATGAAGATAAAATTTTCTCTACTGTTGCAGGTAGATAAAAATTCAAATATCTGCATTTTGTATAAAATTTACAACTAAAACATAAAATTATTCTAAAATATTAAAGTAACTAAAGTGGTGATTATTAAAAATTTACGATTCGATTTGTTAATAAAATTAATTTAAAAAAAATTAAAATTTTTTTTGTTTGTATAAATTAATTGTTTATCTTTGTAATGTAATTAAAAATTAAAAATGAAACAAATAGGTATTTTAATCAGTGTTTTACTCATATTGAGTTTACAATCTGTAGCTCAAAACATTGATAAACCAGTGCTTTACGCCTCAAGTAATGATAATTTCATTATTAAAAATGATGGCAACAAAAACATTAAAACTTCATCTTCAATATTTGAAGTAGAAGCCAATCCTTTAAACGAAACCTTAAATCTAAAGATTAACGTTGAAACTCAAATTGAAGAAATATGTCTTGTTACCAACAACTCTAATATAGTTTACAAAACAGGAAAAACAAGAGGAGCTAAAGATTCAAGCATTGAAATTCCAATAGAAGATATTGAACCCGGAACCTATTACATCCGATTAAAGACTGAAAGCGGAACTCAAGTTCAAAGAATTATAATTTCAAAATAAAAAATGCAGCTCCAAGCTGCTATTTTTTTATGATTTAATTGAAATGAAAATACTAAAATTGTAAAAAAAGATAAATATGAAAAAAATTACGATTCTACTATCTAGTTTATTTTTTACCTTAATAATCTATTCGCAAGAAGCAATTATTAAATATGCTATGATTGCAATGTGGGAAGGTGGCGAGACAGATTTTTTTTACAATCAAGACGATTTTAATCAAAAAAATTATGGTGTATTAACGTCTTCAAATAGTTTGTATCTAAAATCCGGACAACTATTTGTTGCAAAAAGAAATGGAGGAGATATTATTGATGCAGATATGTATTACAGAATCTATAAAGAAGGTACGACTCCGGGAGAATTTATTAATGCAAATCTACCATGGCATTCGGAATGGTGGGAAGATTCCTGGCTTAATCAACTATGGTGGAACGATGCTCCGGATGAAATTGACCTAAATCTTTTAAACGGCATCACTGATGGCACTTATATTATTGAAGTTTATTTTCAAATGGAAGATGGAAATAATATTATACATTACTTAAATAATAATGGAAATAATTACAAAGCACGTTTTACATACAGTTCGGGAAGTTATGTGAAAAATAATAATTTAGATAAAGTTTCAGTATATCCTAACCCTGCTAATGATAATGTATTAATAAAATTTAGTGAAAATATTTCAGCCCAAGAAATTGAAATTATAAATAACTCATCCGAAATTATTTTACAAAGAATAATGCCTAGAGATAACAACCCGGAAATTTCATTCAACACTTCAGGACTTCTTGCCGGCTCCTACTTTATCAGAATTAAAACTGATAATGAAGTTTTTGTAAAAAAACTTGTGATTGCTAAATAGATATCGTGTTTTATTTAAAAAATCACTTTTTCTCAATTAATATTGACTCCTTAAACTCTCGAATTTTTTTGTCAAAATACGATTTAACCTCCTTAAAACTGTGGCGATGATCTACATC
>LUZK01000079.1 GCA_001603595.1 Bacteroidales bacterium Bact_19 | reverse complement strand
CAGCTTAAGAGATCTGGAACCTTCAAACATCAATGATTTAATTGCAATGGTTGCCCTGTATCGTCCGGGACCGATGGAATATATTCCTAATTATGTAGCTCGTAAAAAGGGAACCGAAAAAGTTATTTACGATCATCCGTTAATGGAGAAGTATCTTAAGGAGACTTATGGCATTACAATTTATCAGGAGCAAGTGATGCTTTTATCCCAAGCTCTTGCAAATTTTACCAGAGGAGAATCCGATACTCTACGTAAAGCCATGGGTAAAAAAGATATGAAAACCATGGAAAAACTCGAAGTAAGGTTTAAAGAGGGTTGTAAAAATAATCCTGAGTTTATCGAAGGCTGCAAAAAAGTAAATAAAAACCCAGACGAACTTGTTGAAAAAATTTGGAAAGACTGGATTGCTTTTGCAAATTATGCGTTTAATAAGTCACATTCTGTGTGTTATGCTGTATTAGCTTATCAAACAGCTTACCTCAAAGCTCACTTTCCTGCCGAGTTTATGGCAGCAGCAATGTCGAGAGCCAAAGAAATAGAAAAGATTTCTGAGTTAATGGAAGAATGTCGTCGCATGAAAATTAAGGTTCTCAGTCCTGATGTAAATGAAAGTATCAAAAGGTTTTCGGTTACTAAAAACGGAAATATTAGATTTGGACTGGGTGGAATAAAGAATCTTGGCTCAAATGCAGTTGAAAATATTATTGACGAAAGAAATAAAAATGGATATTATACAGATATATTCGACTTTGTGACACGGGTAAATTTAAATGCCGTTAATAAAAAAGCCATGGAAGCTTTAGTATATTCAGGAGCATTTGATAGTTTTACTGATATTCAACGACCTCAATATTTCCTTGCTTCTGATCAAAATGAAACCTTTATTGAAAGTTTGATAAAGTTCGGGAACAATATTCAACAATCCAAATCGTCTGAAAATACTCTTTTTGGAAGCATGGATATGAGCCACACAATAAATTATCCTCAGATACCTCCATTAGGCGATTATAATCCAATTGAATTTTTAGATGCTGAAAAAGTATTTATTGGAATGTATGTTTCGAGTCATCCGCTTGATCAATATAAATTTTATTTAGATTTTTTACATTATAAAAAGTTGGATGAAGTTGATAATCTTCTTAAAAAACCCGGAAAAATTAATGTTATTGGCTTTGTTCTGGAAACATCAGAGAAGTTTTCAAAAGAAGGAAAGCCATATGGTACAGTCAAAATTTTGGATTATTCGGGAACTTATTCTTTTACTTTTTTTGGTAAAGATTATGCCGAGAATAAAAATTTCTTTACTAAAGGATATTCGATATTGATGACTTTAAATATTAGAGAAACTAAAGATAGTTCAAGGACATTTGTGGGCATTGATTCGGTTAGATTACTTTCAGATGTTAAGGATGAATGTTTTAAAAATCTAACTTTATATCTCGACGTAAATAATATTGATAATTTATTTGTTGACGAAATGGTTGATTTGATTATGAATAAAGTTGAAAAAGGGAAAATTCAATTATCATTGTTTATTTATAATAATGGTGATAATCCCTTAAAACTTGTGGCACGTAAAAAAAATATTTCATTAAATGAGAATTTAATATATTTTTTACAAAACAATAAAAACATAAATCGGTTTAGCTTGAGTTAAAAAAAAATATTAATTTTACAGAAAAATATAAACTTAAAATTTGAAGTTATGGCACTTGAAATTAACACTAGTAATTTTGAAGATTTGGTAATGAAAAGCGACAAACCGGTTGTTTTAGATTTTTGGGCAGTATGGTGTGGTCCATGTCGTATGATAGCTCCAATTATTGAAGAAATGGCTAAGGAATATGAAGGAAGAGCTGTTATTGGCAAGGTTGATGTTGATAACAACAATGAAATCGCGGTTCGTTTCGGAATAAGAAATATTCCGACAGTTTTATTTATTAAAAACGGACAGGTTGTTGACAAAGTTGTTGGTGCGGTACCTAAGATTAATTTAACTTCAAAATTAGACAACCTTCTATAGTTGAGTAAATTAAAAATTAACAACTGCACAACAAATTATTTTGCAGTTGTTTTTTATTTATAAAAATGTTGATTTAACATGGATATTAATGCGGTACAGGAAAGCATCGTCGAAGAGTTTAGTTCTTTCGAAGATTGGATGGATAAATATGCTTATTTGATTGAATTGGGCACTAATCTTGAAACTTTTCCTGAAGAATACAAAAAAGAAGAAAATCTGATTGAAGGATGCCAGTCGAAAGTTTGGTTTCATGCATATTATAAAGATGGTAAAATATTCTTTATGGCAGATTCTGATGCAATAATTACTAAAGGGATTGCTTCACTTTTGATACGAGTTTTGTCAGGAAGAACTCCTCAGGAGATTATTGATGCAGATTTGTTTTTCATTGAAAAAATAGGATTGCAGCAGCATCTTTCTCCAACAAGAGCCAATGGTTTATTGGCTATGATTAAGCAATTAAAATATTATGCTATGGCATATAAATCAATTGAGAAGTAGCTATGATAAATAAAACTGAAATAGAACAAAAAATTGTTGAAGCTCTTAAAACTGTGTATGACCCTGAAATCCCTGTAAATGTTTACGATTTAGGGATAATTTATAAAATAGAACTTTCCGAAAACGGAGATGTTGAAATCGATATGACACTCACGGCTCCCAATTGTCCAATGGCTGACGAACTTATTGAGGATATTAGGTCTGTGGTGAAGGCAATAGATGGAGTTCGGGGAGTAAGTATAAATCTTGTTTTTGATCCCCCATGGTCAAAAGACATGCTTTCGGAATCTGCATTACTGGATTTAGGATTAATATAATTGCTTGTTTTTAAGAATATTGCGACTTGAGTTATTTTTAATGATAAAAAGCAAAAATATTTTTTTGTTTTTTAAAAAAAATGTATTTTTGCAGCCGTTTTGGTTGGTCCAGTAGCTCAGTTGGATAGAGCAACTGCCTTCTAAGCAGTAGGTCTCAGGTTCGATTCCTGACTGGACTACAAAAACAAGGATTAAGTTTAATTTGACTTAGTCCTTTTTTTATTCTTACCGAAAAATCTACATACGAAGTCGGTTATCGTTCTTTGTTTACCACTCAATATCATTTTCATCTATTCTATAAATAATGTAGTAATAAAAATACTCATGTTACGAAAATCTTTAGCAGAGTTACGCTTCAACCAATAGTTAAAATTTTATTAAAATCTTTATCATTTTCGTTGCAGATATAAATTTTGTTTAATTTTGGACTTTTAGACCGTAAAAGTCGAAAAATGAAAAGACATGATTTAATAAAACAGAATTTAATCTCTGCAGCCCGACAATTATTTATAAAGTTTGGCTTTGAAAAAACTACAATGAATGAAATTGCAGAAGAAGCACGCAAGGGAAAAAGTTCATTATATTATTATTTTACAAGCAAAGAAGAAATTTTTCAGGCTGTGGTTGAATATGAAGCTGATATACTAAAAAATAACATTATTCAGGCAATGGAGAATTGCAAAAGTGCTGAAGAAAAATTACGAACTTATGTTTTAACAAGATTTAAAGGAATAAAAGAACTGGGAAATTTATATAATGCTTTAAGGAATGATTTTCTGGATAATCTGGATTTTATTCGACAGATAAGAATGAAATATGATGATTTAGAAAAGAAAAAAATTCAAGAAATTATAGAAGAAGGATTAAGTACCGGAATTTTTTCAATAGAAAATCCGGAAGAAATAACCGAAACGATTCAAATGACTTTAAAAGCTGTGGAGTTACCTTTGTTGTTAAATTACGAGACGGATGTTTTTACCCAAAAGATTAATTCTTTGCTTAATATTTTCTTTAATGGGATAAAAAACAAATGAATCTAAAAAAGCAGAACATATTAATTTTATTATGTATTTCTATTATTTGTGTAAAAGTCTTTTCACAAAGCGATACAATATATCTAAGCCTAGAAAAGTGTAAGGAAATTGCTTTTGAAAAGAATTACGGAATAAAAATATCAGAGTCACAGGTAGTTATTGCCGAAAATATTCGTAAATCTGCAAAAACAAACTATTTCGGACAGCTTAGTTTAGGAGGACAATATCAACTTACAAACAAGCCATTTCAGGTTTTAAACGGAAATGTTTTTTTACCTGTAGTTCCTTTTTGGTCAATAGATCAGGGAACAATGGATTTACGTCCCGACATACTTCAAAATCCTTTACTAAACGGCATTGTTATAAATCCTGCAACAGGCGAAGTAATTCGTGATCCTCAAGGAAATCCTTTGTTTTTCTTTTATTCCTATCTGCCGGCTGAGCAGCTAAAATTCGGAACTCATCATAATTTTTTGTTTGGACCTGGTTTTATACAGCCTGTGTATCTTGGCAGTAAGATTAGAAATGCCTATAGGATAGCGAAATCAACGAGAAATATTGCCGAAATTCAGCTTGAATCAGAAAAAAAAGAATTGATTTATAAAGTCGAAGAGGCTTACTGGAGAATTATTGATTTACAGGAAAAATTAAAACTTACAGAAACTGCACAAGAATTTCTTAACAGGCTTTATTACGACGTAAACAATTTCCACGAAGAAGGAATAGTTACAAAATTAGAACTGTTACAAGTAGAAATGAAATTGACCGAATTGGAGTTAAATAAAACAAAATTAGAGAATGGACTAAGAATAAGCTATATGGCACTTAATCAAATAATGGGATTAGACCCTCACACTCAAGTATTTCTAAGCGATAATGCAGAAAAAATAAATGTTTATCCGCCACCTTCAGCAGTTGAAAAAACGCTTGTTTATAATCGTAACGAAATAAAAATACTTGACGAGACCACAAATATTTCACTAGCACAACAAGAGATCTTTAAATCGAGGTTTTTACCTAATGTTAACCTAATGGCAAATTATTTATTTATGAATCCGAATCCATATAAAGGCTTTGATAAATCTTTCGGTTCGGATTGGACAGCAGGAATTAACATTCAAATACCTATTACACATTGGGGCGACAGAATTTATACAATGCGAGCATCAAATGAGATTGTTGAAATAGCTCGTTTGAAACGCGAAGAAGCCGTTTCTTTGATAATTCTGGATATGAACCTAGCATGGAATAATTATACAGAAGCGATTAAAAATCTTAACTTATTAAAAAAATCAATGGAATTGGCAGCCGAAATACTAAGAGTGGCTCAGGATAATTATGATGAAGGGATTATTTCAGTGTCGAAATTACTCGAAGCAGAAACAAATTACGTAAAAGCACAAACAGAATACGTTGAGGCAAAAACTAAACTGAAACTTTGTGAATTAGAATATCTTAAAAAAACAGGAGAATTAAAATTCTAGGATATGAGAAAGTTCTTTACTATAATATCAATAGCTTTTTTGGTAATATCATGCAATAGTAAAAAAAGTAATAAATCTGGGAATAACGGAAACGGGGAATTACCTGTAAAAATTGGAATTGCAGAAATTAAACAATATAACAAAACATTGGAATATGCAGGGACATTTTTTGCTGGGAAAGAAGCAAATTTAGGTACCTCAATGCCCGGAAAAGTCGAAAAAATTTATTTTGAGAAAGGCAGTTTTGTTAAATCTGGAACTGTTATAGCGGAGCTTTCATCAGAGCTTTTGACACAAGCTCTCATTGAGTATGAAACCTTAAAAAAAGATTTCGAACGAGTATCACGCTTAAAAGAAAAAGGTAGTCTCAGCGAGATGGAGTTTGACCATATTAAAGCAAAATTTGAAGCATCTCTGGCAAAAACTGAAATGATAAAAAAAAACACTTCTGTTATTGCCCCTTTTGATGGTATTGTAGCAGATTATCTTGTTGAAGAGGGAGAAAATTATTTCTTTACGCTAAGCCTTGAACCTGGATATAGCAATACAAGTGGCATAGTAAGGTTAATGCAGTTAAATCCATTAAAGTTTGAAATAAATGTTCCGGAAAATGATATTTCAAAGCTGAGGTTAAATCAAAAGATAAGAGTAGATTGCGAAGCTGCCGGATTAAAAGGCATAACAGGAACAATAACTAATATCAGTCCATATCTTTCTACAACAACTCGAACTGCAACTGTGGAAATAAGCATTGCCAATACTGGTTATAAAATTTTACCCGGAATGTATGGAAAAGCATATATTGATTACGGCACTGAAGCGGGAATTTATTTAAAATCAGGAGCAATTTATCGTCAACCAGGAACTCCCGAAGATTTTGTGTTTGTAATCAAAAACGGAGTTGCCAAAAAAGTAAGAATAAATAAAATTAAATCCGAGGGTGAGTATGTAATTGTGGAGGGGATTAATGCAGGAGATACTGTTGCTCTCGAAGGTAAGAATAAACTGGTTGAAGGTTCAAAGGTTAAGATAGTAAGATAAAATGAAAATAACCAAAACTGCAGTAAATAATCCAGTTGCAACAGCTATGGCGTTTGTTGCAATATTGTTTTTCGGGATTTCTTCGTGGGTGAGTTTGCCTAAAGATTTGCTTCCATCAATAGAATTGCCAGCAATAACGGTAATTACAATTTATCCCGGAGCTTCGGCAGAAGATGTTGAAACTCAAGTTACCGATCCACTGGAAAAAGTTCTTGCAGGGGCAGAAAATCTAAAAAAAATAAATTCTGTTTCGAGAGAAAACGTTTCTATTATTTCGTTAATTTATGATTGGGGAACAAATATCTCCGATGCCGCCAACAGTGCGAGAGACCTGATGGAATTGGTAAAAAAAGACTTGCCCGCAGATGCAATGAATCCTTACTTGATGAAGATAAATTCTTCGATGATTCCTGTTGTTGTATTTACAATTCAGGCAGAAGAAAGCTACAATGGATTGGAAAGAATTATTTACGACAGAATTGTTGAACCGCTTAAAAAGCTTGAAGGAGTGGGAACAGCATTTATTATTGCTCAGCCTTCAAGAGAAATAAACATTCTGGTTGATCCTCAAAAATTAAGTGCTTATAAAATCAGCATTTCTGCTATAACAACTATACTTCAGGCCTACAATCTAAATATTCCGGGTGGGAACATAAAATTCGGTAAATATGATTTTGCAGTTAGAATTCCGGGAAAAGTAAATTCTATTGAGGAGATAAAGAAAATTCCTATTTCAAATTTCAATAATCGTATTATAAGAATTGAAGATGTAGCAACTGTTTTAGATACATATAAAGATAAGGATGAAATTGCTTATTCCGAAAAAAATAAGGCTGTAGCACTCTTTGTTCAGAAACAAACAGGAGCAAATAATCACGAGGTTTACAGCAACGTAATAAATAAAATGGAAGAAATAAAAAAAGATCTTCCTCCAGACATAAAGACAAATGTAGTTTTTGATACCTCCCAAATTACTGTTGAAGTAAGCAAAAGTCTTCAGGGAACAATTTATTATGCAGCTCTTTTTGTAATTCTTGTAGTTTTTATTTTCCTAAGGGATTGGAGAAATAGTTTTATTGTAATTCTTACAATCCCGTTCTCGATGATGACGGCATATATTACTATGAAGATTGCCGGTTTTACGATAAACATTTTTTCTTTAATGTCTTTGATTGTTGCTATAGGAATGGTTGTTGACAATGCTGTTGTTGTTCTGGAAAATATTAATAGTTATATTGAAAGGGGTGCAAAGCCAAAAGAGGCATCAATTTTTGCAACCGGGGAGATGGGAAAAGCAATAACAGCATCTACACTAACAACTATTTCGGTTTTTGTTCCTTTAATTTTTATGGGAGGTTTTGTGGGAATACTTTTCCGACAACTTGCCATATTAGTTACTGTAACAATGGCAGCATCGCTGATCACGGCTATAACTTTAACTCCAATGCTTTCGTCTTTACTTTTTAAACCAAAAAATAAGCGAAAATCAAAAACAAATTATCTTTTTAAATCCAGTGAGAATTTATTTGTGAAATTTGAAAACCTTTATGCAAAATTGTTAAGATTTTTTGTAAATCATAAATATAGTATTGTAATTTTGTGTATTTTGATATTTCTTTTTTCACTCTATGCGGGCAGTTCTATAGGATCGGATTATATTCCCGACCTTGATGCCGGAGATTTAATTACAACTATAGAAGTAGAAGTTGGCTCAGATGTTCACGAAACCGAGCGAGTTGCAAAAATGGTTGAAAAAATATATTATGAAGAAATTCCTGAAATGGTTTCTCAATATACTGTTATCGGACAAACAGAGACGAGTTTGTTATCGAGTATTGGTTTTGAGGAAGGTAAAAATAAAGCGACAATATCGGCACGTTTATGTTTACCTCAGGATAGAACAAGAAGTGCGGGAGAAATTGCAGAGAGAATAGAAAAACGACTAAAAGAAATTCCTGAAATCGAAAACTTTAAAATAAATGCTGGTTCATTATTACAAAAAATGTTGCTAGGGGCTGAAAAACCTATCGAGATTAAAATTTCCGGAAAAGATTTTGATAAAATTAACAAAGCAGCACTGGATATACAACAATTAATGCAAAATACCACAGGGTTTAAAAACGTTGAAAATTCTATAGACCGAGGTAAATCAGAGTATCATATAATTATAGATAATGAAAGAGCATCAGGAATGGGATTGAATACAGCTTTAATTGGTTTGCAGGTTCGTCAGAATTTGTATGGTTCAAACGCCGGAAAGTTTACCGAAAACAATGAGGCTTATAATATCAGAATACTTTATGATAAAACTTTTCGCAGTAATGTCAACGATCTCAATAATATTGTTATTACAAATATTCTTGGTCAACCTGTTAATCTTTCGTCTGTTGCCAAAATTGTTGAAGGTTCGGGACCTCTTGAAATTAAGCACGAAGCACAGTCTCGCTTTGTTAAGGTGGGAGCCGAACTTGACGATATAAGTTTAAGCGAAGGAGCAAAATTAGCAAGAGAAATTATAAAACGCTACGATAGCGATCCGGCAATTCATTTAAGTTTAGCAGGAAAGGTTGGTGAGCAGGAGGAATCTTTTGCTAAATTAAGATATATTTTTGTAGTTTGTTTTATGTTAGTTTATATGATTATGGCTGCACAATTTGAATCTTTCAAGGATCCATTCATCATTATTTTTTCTATTCCTTTTATGATTACCGGAGTAGTAGCAGCCTTTATTATTGCCGGAATAAATTTGAATATCGTAACATTTGTGGGGCTTATTATGTTGCTTGGTATAGTTGTAAACAATGGTATTGTGCTTGTGGATTATACTAATTTATTGATGGCAAGAGGTTCTGATTTATTTAGTGCTGTTGTTGAGGCCGGGCGTTCTAGATTAAGACCTGTATTAATTACTTCGTTAACAACAATTTTGGCGATGATTCCAATGCTTTTTAGTCGCGGTATAGGATCTGAATTATGGATACCGCTTGCAATTACAATGATTGGGGGATTATTTGTCTCTCTTGTAATCACTTTGATCATTGTTCCTTGCATGTATGCAATTTTAAACCGAAAGAAAAATAATTCTGATAAAATATAACTTTAAAAGATTGTAAAAATGAAGATTATATATATTTCATGTAATGTGAGCATGTTGAATGAAGTCATTAAAATAGTTAATTCTAACGGAGCCGATTCATATCAAATTATTGAGCAGGTATTATCTGTAAACAAAGTTGGAACTCCAAGGCTTAATAATTTTGTATGGCCCGGATATAATTCTGTGATTATCATTCAAGTTCAGGATTTGAATATTTATAAACAGATTATTGAAGCTCTCAAAAATCACAATCTCAATTCAGAATTGCCGGATGAAAAAGTTATGGTTACATGCTGGAATATTGATAATTTTTTCTTTGAATAAATTCTTTTATATTTTTTATATATTTACCAAGTTATATTATTAAAAATTTGTATTATGGAAAACAAAATTCAAAAATTTATCATTAGTAATGTAAAAACTGCCATTACAGGAATTTTTTTATCCTTATTTGTTGGATTAGCAGTCAGAGAAGTTTCTCGGGGATTATTACAAAAAATCAATTTGTTCGATTTTAATGTTGTAAATGGTTTTTTGGAGCTAGGTCATGGTCATGCATTGATATTTTTTTCCGTTATACCTTTAATTTTTGCCGCAATAATTTATTTGATTAAAGATAAGATTAGTGTAGATTTTCCGGAAAAAAGTTATCAATATATTTTGGATTAACACATCTTGGATTATTACTAACTTTAATTTTAATGTTATATAAAGGATTTTCATATGTGATGCTATACTCTGAAATTACAGATTTAACGAAAATTGACTCGTCGCTGTTCTTTGGAAGTAAAATATTTAGGATCTTAATTTATGCCTTTTCACATATCACCATGTCAGTAGGACTTTTGGGTAGCGGAACTATCATTTTCAGAAAGTTTGAGGTAGAAAAGTGACTTTTTTAAAAAAATTATTTTAAAAAGCATATATTTTTTCATCAAATTTAAAATTTAAATAACACAGAGGAGTGTTTAAATGTAAATTTTACTTTTAAACACAGATAAGTCTTTTTTTATTATTTTTGAGGCAACAAATATTAATTTTATGGGAAAAATAAGTTTTGTTTACGTTTTCACGATTTTAATGTTGTTTAATTTTGTATCCTGTAATGAAAAGAATAAAACAACAGACCCCACTAAAAATGAATTTGTGAAAACCGGTAAGTATGACTATTACGGAGAAAAACAAATTATTACAAATAAAATCATGTATGATGTTTCGATATGTAATGATTTGCTAAATGACAGATCTCGTCAGAATCCTGACTGGTTTTGGGAAAATATTCCCGAAGTTGAATGCAATACTTTTATTGCCACACTTTTAAGTGATGCTAGAAATGGAAGGCTGCCGATATACTATTTCGAGCTTACCGGTGATTATGAAAGTTTTGAACGTGTACAGCCGGAATATGTGCAAAAATTTATGGACAGTGTTCTTACATATAAGTTTCAAATTCTAGATACTACAACAAAAAAAGGTAACATTATTGATAAAGAAATTAAACTTGACTATAAAAATGTTAAAAAGTTGAGATTTCTCGAAGAATGGTTCTTAGGAGATGGGGGTTTTCACAAAAGAGTGATTGCAGTCGCACCATTTTTTGAAATTTCATATCCGGGAATGGAAACTATAAATACTGTTTATTTTTGGATTTTAGTAAACAATCAATAAAAAAATGAAAGATTACAATCTTGTATTTTCAAAAGAAACTGTGGAATTTACTACAGTTGCCAAGGAATTTGTTGCATTTCTGGAGGCGGCAAAAGATTTTAGTTATCATAGATTTATTGATACAAGCATAAAAATTTTACCTTTATTATATTTAAAAGGAAGTTTAATTCCTTTGGTAACAGATTATGATGAGGATTATTACGAAAAATTCGTTACCGAAGCCGATTGGTCTTTTATTCAGCAGGTAACTGCAGCAAAACTTGGAGAACATGATGAATATGTTCAGGTTCAGGATGCTTCATTGATGAATAATGTTGACTTTTACAATGTTTCTCTGAGCGAATTATTTGCCGATCTCTATCAAGATATGGGAGATTATGTTGCTGCATATCAAACAGCAAATGATGAATTGATTTTGTCGGCTCTGTATTATTGTAAACAGAATTTTGAAACCTTTTGGGGTATCAGATTGTTGATTTTGCTTCAGCATCTTCACAGAATAAAATATATGTCTAACGAATAATACTGAATTTTGGAATTTGCTCCAAAAATATCGAACGAAGAATTATACAGTTTGCCTTTATTTGAATTTACAGGCGATATTGTGGTTATTGACAATACAAAAAACATTTCAAAATATATAGATGATATTCTTTGTGAAAAATATTTAGGATTTGATACAGAAACAAAGCCATGGTTTAAAAAAGGGAAATCAAATAATTATCAGGTCTCTTTATTACAATTTTCAACGGCAAAATCTACATATTTGTTTAGATTAAACAAGATTAAATTACCTAAAGAAATAATTTCTTGTTTTAGTTCTGAAGAAAATCTGAAAATTGGATTAAGCACAAAAGATGATTTGCGTGCTTTGCAAAAGCTAGAAACTTTTGAAGCAAGAGGTTTTCTAGAGTTACAGGACTATGTGAAAAACTTTGGCATCGAAGACATGAGCTTGCGTAAGATAGCAGCCATTGTTTTAGGTGTTAGAATATCAAAATCACAGCAACTTAGTAACTGGGAGGCTTCCAGGTTAACGGAAAAACAAATCAAATATGCAGCTACTGATGCCTGGATTTGTCGCAGAATATATTTAAAACTTAAAGAATTGCAAAATGATAACACATGAATTGAATTATCGCATACTCTATGCCGATACTGATGCTATGGGAGTTGTTTATTATGCAAATTACCTCAGAATTTACGAAGCTGCAAGAGGTGATTTTATGCGGAGATTAGGTTTTTCGTTCGGGGACATGGAAAAGAAAGGAATAGTTTGTCCAGCAATAAATGTAAATATTGAGTATATACGATTTGTGAAATTCGACGAAGAGGTAAAAGTTGTTTCTACTGTGAAAGAAATTCCCGGGGCAAAACTGGTTTTTTTACAAGAGATGATTGATTCCAAAGGAAATGTTGTTAACAGAGCAACAGTTAAGCTGGGATTTGTGAGTACAGAAAAAATGAAAGCCGTACGCTGTCCGGAGTGGATAGCAGAATTATTTAAAAAAGCAATTAAAAAATAAATGTAATTAAATGTCGTTATTACAAATTAAACGTTTTCGTAAATGAAAAAATCAAGATTTCTAATAATATTTTTGTTGTTGTTTTTTCTGAGCAATGGAAAATCTTATGCTCAACGATATACCATAAGTGGATTTGTTCAGGATAAACGTTCGGGAGAGAAGTTGTTTTGGGCAAATATTTACGACACAAGAACAAAACAAGGGACAACCTCAAACGAATACGGTTTTTTTAGTCTTACTCTTCCATCCGATACTGTGGAATTAACAATATCTTTTGTAGGTTATGCCACATTTCAGACAAAATTTTTTTTAAATTCTAACTTAAAGTTAAACATAGAGCTTGATCCTGTAATACAGATTGCAGAAGTTACAGTTACAGACAGGAGATCGGAAGAGTTGGTGAAGAGTACTCAGATGAGTTTAATCGAAATGCCTGTTCAACAGATAAAAAATTTACCGGTCTTATTGGGAGAAGCAGACGTTTTAAAAACACTACAGTTAATGCCCGGAATTCAATCAGGGTCGGAAGGCTCAAGTGGTTTGTATGTGCGAGGAGGAGGTCCCGACCAAAACCTTATATTGCTTGATGGAGTGCCTGTATATAACGCCTCGCATCTTTTTGGATTTTTCTCCGTTTTTAATCCGGATGCAATTTCAAGTGTGAGGCTAATAAAAGGCGGATTTCCAGCCAGATATGGGGGCAGACTTTCATCGGTAATTGACATTAGGATGAAGGAAGGAAACTTAAGAAAATTTGCCGGCGAAGGTTCTATTGGAAATGTTTCGTCAAAGTTTACATTTGAAGGTCCTATTATTAAGGATAAAACCTCTTTTATAGTTTCAGGACGACGAACTTATATTGATATATTGGCGGCTCCAATAATAAGTGCTATTAACAGGGCCGCCGGTGGGAGTGATAATTTGCGAGCCGGATATTTTTTCTGGGATGCAAATGCAAAAATAAATCATAAATTAGGCGAAAAAGACAGAGTGTTTTTAAGTTTTTATGCCGGACGAGACAAGGCATATACTAATTCAAAAAACAGATATGTTTATAATGATACCACAAATACATCAATAAACAGATTTAAACTTACATGGGGTAATGTTACTTCAGCTCTGAGATGGAATCATGTTTATAATGATAAATTATTCAGCAATCTTACCTTAATTTATTCAAATTATCTTTTCGATACCGGGATGGAATTTTTGGAATATAGAGGAAATAAATTGATAAGTAATTATGCTTTCAATTATTTTTCAGGAATAGAAAATACCGGAGGAATAATTGACTTTGATTTCAGACCAGTTCCAAAACATTCATTAAAATTCGGAGGAAATTATCTTTATCATACTTTCAAACCAGGGGTTTCTGCATTTAAAATTACAGATGGTTCTTCAAGTTTAACACAGGAATTTGGCAATAAAAATATTTATGCAAACGAGTTTTATGGGTACATAGAAGATTCCTGGGATATTTCTGCTTTGATTAAAGCCAATTTAGGAGTTCACTATTCGGGATTTATTTTAAAGAATAAATATTACGATTCATTCCAACCAAGAATATCAACAAGATTTTTAATAACTGATAAAATTTCAATAAAAGCTGCATATTCGCACATGCAACAATATATTCATTTATTAACCAATTCAACAATCGGGTTACCAACTGATTTATGGTTGCCTTCAACAGATTCAATTAAACCGGAAAATTCGCATCAAGTTGCTCTGGGATTTAATTATGATTTTCATAAAGATTGGGATTTATCTATTGAAGGATATTACAAAACAATGGATAATCTTATTGAATATAAAGAAGGGGCAAGTTTCTTTCAATTATCTCAGAATTGGGAATCAAAACTAGAGATAGGAGAGGGGTACAGTTATGGAGCTGAAGTTTTAATAAGAAAGAATTACGGAAAGTTTACAGGTTGGATTGGTTATACACTTTCGTGGTCATGGAGAAAATTTGAGAATCTTAATTTTGGAAAACCATTCCCTTATAAATACGATAGAAGACATGATGTTGCGATTGTTTTAATGTATAAATTAAACGACAATATTGATTTTGGACTTACGTGGGTTTATGGAACCGGTAATGCTGTTACCTTGGGAATAGCAAGATATTTACCACTAGTTGAGTACGATGAATTTGTCCAATATTATGATTCGTATTATTATTATGGACAGGAAATTGAATATTATAATGGGAGAAATTCATATAGAATGCCCCCTTATCATCGTTTGGATTTAAGTGTTAATTTCAACAAAAAAATAAACTGGGGAGAAAGGACATGGAGTGTTGGTCTTTATAATGCATATAGTCGTCAGAATCCATTTTATTTATATTTTGGATGGGACAATATGGGAAACAGAGTACTTAAACAGGTTTCTTTATTTCCAATTATACCATCGGTCAGATATTCTTTCAAATTTTAATTCAAAATGAATTGTTATGAAACACATTAAAGTTTATTTGCTTATACTTATCGCATCATTATTAATATTTTCAATTTCATGTGAAAAAGTAATAAATCTAAATATTGAAGATGCAAAAATAAAAATTGTTCTGAACGGAATAATTTCAAGTGATTCAGCAGTAATTGTGCATATTTCGAAAAGCAGGCATATCCTTGATAATGCACAAATCAGTTTTTTGAGTGATGCTCAGGTAAAACTTTACGAAAATGAAACCGAAATTGGAACTATGATCCATATAGGAAATGGTTTTTATAAGATAAATTATACCCCGAAAAAAGGTTTTGACTATAAAGTTGCAGTTAGTCATTCTAACTATGATGATGCTTATGCCACTACAAGAGTTTTAAATTCTGTTCAAATAATCAGTATTGACACTTTCACAACCTATGGGCAATATCAGGACAATAATTTAAATTTTAATTTAAAGTTTACCGACCCCATAGATGAGAAAAATTATTATATGCTAACACTCATAAATAATTTTTATGAGATGCAATACAGTGATACAGTAAAAAATATTGACACTCTTTATGTTGGTCCTGATACAACAATTGTTTATATTACTTATGGAGGATATGTTAGAACTCCTCGTAGAATGTTTGTTTTTCCGAACACAGAAGATGTAATTATTGAGTCTCAATTGCAAAAGGGATTAGTATTTTCAGATGAATTAATAAACGGGAAAACATATACTTTGAGATTTAATACTTCTTATTACAACTTTTGGGGCGATACAAACAGGGTTTATGTGCAATTGAAATCAATACCAAAAGAGCTTTACTTATATTATAAGTCATTACAGCAGTATTACAACAATCACGGGGATCCATTTTCTGAGCCGGTAATGGTTTATACTAATGTTGTAAATGGATTAGGAATATTTAGTTCGCAGAGCATACATTCAGATTCGTTAGTGTTTATAAACACTAATAATCAGGTGTATTACTATGATAAATAAATTTTAACGATTGAATATGAAAGTCGGGGTGAGAAGACTCGAACTTCCGGCCTCTACGTCCCGAACGTAGCGCGCTACCAACTGCGCCACACCCCGAAGTTTTAGTATGCTGCAAAATTAACAATTTTACAAATACAAATCCAAAATTTTTAAATTTTTCTGATAAGAAAATCTAAATTCTTAATGATTAAATGCCTTCATTAGTAGTAAAAACTATACTCCAAGAGTATCTTTAAAATATCTATTCATAGTTACTGCACAAACAGAGTCGCCTGTTATATTAACAGTAGTTCTGAGCATGTCGAGTGGACGATCAACAGCAAAAATCAAAGCAAGTCCTTCTGCGGGGATATTAACAGAATTTAATACAATAAGAAGAATTATCATTCCGGCCCCGGGAACAGCTGCAGCTCCAATTGAGGCAAGTGTAGCCGTAAGAATAATTGTAAGTAATTCCATTATTCCTAGATCCATACCAAAAACTTGTGCTATGAAAACAGCAGCCACAGCTTGATAAAGGCTTGTACCATCCATATTTACGGTAGCTCCGATGGGTAAAACAAAACTGCTAATTCTTTGGTCTGTATTAAGGTTTTGGTCAACGCATTTTTTAGTTACCGGCAAAGTGGCAGCACTTGAACTGGTGCTGAAGGCAGTAAGTTGAGCAGGTAAAATTCCTTTGAAAAAATATTTTATGTTGATTTTAGAGAAAAGTTTTAAAATGATAGGATAAATAATGAGAATTAATGTAAGCAATCCCAAAATTACGCATCCGGCATAAAATCCAAGCGATTTTAATAACGCAATAGTTCCATCTGTGCTTTCTCCTGAAATGTAGCAAATTACCCCTGCAATTAAAGCAAAAACTCCTAAAGGAGCAAAACTCATAATTATTTCAACAAGTTTTAAAACGATATCATTTGCCGAATCAATAAACAATCTAACAGATTTTGTCTTTTCTTCTTTTAAAGATAGAATTGCAATGCCTGTTAGAACGGAAAAGAAAATTATTTGCAGCATCGAGGAGTTTTTTGAGGAGGCACTGAAAATATTATCAGGGACAATATCAACTAAAAATTGAAGCGGTTTTTGTTTTTCTATAGGATTTTCATTTGATTTTTCCGAATATTTTTGTATCAAAAGCTGTTGTTTATCTTCAGGGAAAACTTCTCCGGGTTTAAGTCCTATTGCAAAAATTACTCCGATAGAAACAGCAATAATTGTAGTTATTAAATAAAATGAAATTACAGAAATTGCAATTTTTTTTAATCCTTTAACAGTTCTTAAATCATAAATCCCTTTAATCATGCTTGTGAGAATAATTGGTATAGCAAGCATTTTTAATAAACGGACAAAAATTTCGCCGATTGGGGCTATCCAATTTGATACAAAATTTGCCAGTCCAAATGTTACCGAAAAAATTCCAAACCCCAGCCCCAAAATCATTCCTAAAATTATTTTGAGACTGAGTGAAATTTTTAATTTTCGGGGATTAATTTTCATTGCATATTTTTAGGTTGATGTTCTTTTCTTAGTAGGTCATTAAGCTCTTTAACCGGATTAAAAGTAATTAGCGGAATTTCAACGAAAACTGTTAACCAATCGGCCATAGCTCCATTCCATAATCCTGGATGTTCTAGAACTTTGATGTTTTTTCCTATATGAGTTTTTTCTGAAATAAAACAAGCATTTTTATCAACAAAATTATTGAGGTTATATTTTTCTCCCGAAAAAGATTTTATGCTGCAAACAATATCAACCGGATTAAAGTGCGTTGCTTTTTGTAAGCATTCTTTTTGTTTGAGTTTATTTTCATTAATTTGAGCTTTTTCAATAATTTGAAGACTTCTGCCATTTTCTTTTTTAATCCAGAAAGGTCCGCCTCCAGGTTCGCCGGTATTTTTAACCATTCCGCAAACGCGTATTGGTCGGTTTATATATTCGAGAATACTTTGCCTGCTATCTGTGGATGCAGAAAAATCAGCCCCAAAGGTTTTTTCAAGATATTCGATGTGTTTTGTTTCTATAGATTGTGATGGGTCTTTGAGTGTTTTGTATATTTCTTCAAGTTTACTGCGAATTTCAATAAGCATACCACCAAGAAGTTTTTTATATTTCACAACTTCTTCGAGATAATCAGCGTGAATTAAATTGTCGATATTTTTTATAAAGATGATGTCATAATCAAGTGTGTTTAAATTCTGTAATAATGATCCATGACCACCCGGGCGTAATAGGATGTTGCCATCTTCATTACGTACAAGGCTATTATCGGGGTATAAGGCAACAGTATCAGTGTTTTTTTGCTGGAAAGAAAATTTTATTTTAAGATTTTTTCCTATTCTTTTCAGAACTTTGTCTTTTTCACTATAAAATTGTTTTTCAAATTCAGGTGAAACAGTAAAATGTATTTCGTCAATTTCTTTATTGTTAAGAAGGCAAATGGATTCGTAAAGGTGTTCTGCAAAAGCGGTACGTGTGTGGTCTGAATATTTGTGAAATTCAATGAGTCCTTTTGGTATTCCTGCGTAGCCTAACCCGGAATATAGTATTTTTTCTGCAATCTCTTTTGAGTTGGAATTTTTTGATAGATAATGGTTTAATGTATCGTAAAAAGCAAATTTTTTAATATTTTCAAAAGTATTTTGAACGGAATAAAATCCACCATCGTTATAATCTTTTTCGCTACCTGACTTTTCGAAACTAATTAGACGTTTAAACATTCTTGTTGCTGCTCCAGAAGCCGGTACAAATTTACAAATGCTGAAATCGGAATGTTTTTCGTCAAAAAGATTACAATATTCTTCAAGACGAGACTCGGAAACAGTTTGAATACCATCTCCTTCAATAGCAGGAGATAGAACTTCGACGAAACTGTCATTTTTCTTTAAAAGTTCGATTTGTTCATGGACATTTTCTTCAGTTATTCCCAACTGAGCTAAAAAACTAATATCATTTTTGTTTAGCATGGTCATAAGCTTTTATTATGCCGAAAATACAAAAAAATTTTTAGCAAATAAATGTTATGATTATTTTATTTGAAAAGAAATTAGAAATTTTAAATTAATAATATTAATTTATTCCAAATTTCACATTAGAAAATTCAAAATTTGTCTATTTAATAAAGTTTTAATAAAGAATAAAGTGAAAATATTCCGGTTATTAAAATTCTGCTTAATTAAGGGATATTGAATTTTATGAAGTTGCTGCGAATACCAATCAATAAATTGAAGGATTTCAATTGATTGTAATTTTCCGGTATAAAATGGTCGTAGGAGAATATTAAAGAAATGCAATGATTATTGGAGCTAAAAGGATGATAGCCAAGCTCGATATAAGCAGAATGCCGAACTGTTCTAATACCTTGATGAATTATATTTCCATAAGAATTGACAATAAATCCGTGATTATTTGGGCCGTCCATTGTTGGTAGGAATATATTATTACCATAGTGAGAAAACAAACTGTCGGCTCCGGCAATTACATGAATGTATTTAATGTCGGTAAAAAATCTTTCACCATTATATGAGACCCCTGTAATAAACTCCGAGAAATTAGCCCCAAAAGGATGGGCAAGTGGTATAGAACTATGAGAATAATTTTTTTGTACGTTTGAATGAGAATAAGTATATGGCCTAACGATATTGTATTCAATGAAAAAATCTGTATTTTTAAGATTAAAGATATCATATCGTTTAGTTCCCAATTGTATGCCCCATTTATTTGCAAACCAGCCGTACTGACCTGAGTATTCGGGATTGATTCGATGTCTTATGTCGTTGATAAGTTGAGCTACAATTAAATCATCAATTAGAATTTGAAAATAAATTATATTTTTATTTTTGGGAATTATTCGGCCGTTAAGTCCTAACAAAGTATTGTCTTCGGAGCCCAAATTAAATTCAACCGGTCTAAGAAAAATTAATGGTTGTAAATACTCTAAATTAAAAAAATCTTTCCGCGATGAGATTACAGATTCGAAAAAACCTAAACTAAAACGTTTATGAATTCTCCATTCGAGGTATTGAAAAACAGCATGTTTATTTTGGGTTTCAGTTATGGAGAAAGGCAGCCAATATTCAGAGATCATTCGAGCCCAAAGAATGTTATATTGAAAATTAAGGAATTTTGCTTGTATTTTTAAGTTTGGATACGGCTTTGCAATATCTGATAATAAAAGACTTCTATAGCCATTACCAATAAAATTTCGTGAATTGGCAAAATCTATTTTTAAAAAATCAAAAGGAGAATAAACGATATGAAAATCATTTATTATTGGAAACCTTTTGTAAATGTGGTCGTCTGAAAAATCCATTGGTGGCCAGAAATTTGGAAATAAAATTGGGGTTTGAAAAGGGTATTCATTTTTATAATAATATGAAAATGAGCTAATACCAAGTTTTTCGGTAAGTGAAAAATCAACAGCTAATCCTATTGTCGGATTAAATGCAAATGGCTCTAAACTATGGTACTTTGCAAATAAGTCAATCGTAGGATTAATGTTTAAACTGTATTTTGAATTTTTGTTTTTGAATACTATAAAACTAGGAGAATGTAGTGTTTTTAAATTTTTAATTTGACTCAAATCACTGTAATAAACTGGTAATACAGATACAAAGATAACCGAGTCTTTAGATAAATCAAGATTTAAACTTTCGAGGATGATTTTTTGATAATTTCTTAAAAATCTAACAGGAATCTGTTGAGGCAGAAGATTTAAAGAAATCGAAAAAAATAATATTATATAATAAATGCGTTTCATTAAAAATCGTAATAATTATTTCTTATTGCGTTTCTAAAACCAAAGTTCAAAAAAATGTTTGAATCAGAAAATGAATCATAATGTTTTAAAATAACACCTGCAAAAATTTGAGATCGATTTCGTTTATTCAGATTGTAAATTAATTGAAGATCAAAAAAATGGTTTAATGATTGTGCTTCATAATGTAAATTTGGATTTATTATATTAAAGTTTTGTTTATTGAAATAAAGGTTTGATTTTGCAAGAATCTCAAAACTTCGTAAGTCGTAATTTGCTATTATGACGAGTTCACTTATATTTCTGCCTGCGGGATGAGCAAGAGGCATATTATAATGACCATAGTGCAAGCTTAAATTGTCGGGATTAATATACATATCTTTAGAAGCATAATTATATTCAATAAGAATGAATAGATTAGATTTTAATAAATTGAAGTTTTTATAACCGATTTGAAAAGCAAATTCAGGCTTGTCAATTATCCTGTCAAAAAATAATTGAGAATAAAATATTCCTAAATCATTGTCAAAACGGGAAATATTTATCCCTCCAAGAAAATTTATTTTTGATGCGTCTATTCCGGAGAATAAAAAGTTTAGACCGGGAGTAATGTTATAAATTAAGTTTTTAAAAGCTTTTAATTCCTGAGAAAGAACAGTTGCTTGAATAATGTTAAAGTTAAATTTTTGTAAAGACTTAATTTTTAGGTAATTAAATGAAATGTATTTACAAGGGTATAAAACATTTTCGCCTAAATAATTTGTTAGATTAAGAATATTATTAAAATTTGGATTAAGTGCTTTTGTGAAAATATTTGAAACATCTATGTGTTTAAAATTAAAACTTGATTTAAAAAAGAATAAAGGAGCTGAAAAATCAGAAATAATCATAGAACGGTATCCATCTCCCATAAAAATACGGTCGTAGCCAATAGTGAAATTAATGTCTGAATTAACTTTATAAGAAATAACAGCATAAGAGTTTCCAAAATCAAACTCGTTGTAACCTGATAGAGGTTTTATTCTACCAATACCAGGAATTATTTTGAAATTGTTATAAATAGATTTATCCAGGAAAGGATAGGCTGCCTGGGTTTCTTCGAGAACAGAATAGAAAAAAATCTTTGATTCTAAATTTCCTTGAATTATTGCACCACGTGTATTTCGATATCCAATGGGTCCGGAGAGATTTTGAAAGTAAGAAAAATTTAGTGAAGGATTTATTTGGATTTTAAATCTATCGTTTTTCTCAACTATTAAATTTTCTTCAAAAAGTTTTCGTAAAAATAAATTTTTTTTAGATGAGTATGTGTTAAAAATCAAATTTTCATAAATAGTGTTTTCAACACCTGTATAAGGACGAAAAAAACTTTGATATTCGTAATCGTTTATTGATTTTTTTGAAAAATCAATAAAATGTTCGGATAAAAAATAGTCTTGAGCAACAATTAAGTTGTTCAAAAATAGTAGAAAATAAAACGTAATTTGAAATAAAAAATACTTTTTCATTAAAAACGACAAACAATTATGCGAAAATAATAAAATCTATGGAAAGATTATATTTTTAGAAGGATTAAGATGTGAATTTTAAATCTTAATGAATTG
Source organism: Bacteroidales bacterium Bact_19 (assembly GCA_001603595.1). Classification (GTDB taxonomy): domain Bacteria; phylum Bacteroidota; class Bacteroidia; order Bacteroidales; family ML635J-15; genus Bact-19. The sequence continues at coordinate 108 of LUZK01000079.1, read as the reverse complement.
GAGAAAAATAAGAGGGGGAGGTAATATGGATAATTGCATATTTAAAATAATAAATATCAAAATTGTGTGAAAAATATTTTACCTTTGCAAAAAACTTTGATATTAAAA
>LUZK01000078.1 GCA_001603595.1 Bacteroidales bacterium Bact_19 | reverse complement strand
ATTCAAAACATCTGAAATAGATTTACCTTTAAAACGAACTTCGAGGGTTTCGCGATTATATCTTTTACCCAAACAACTTTCGCACAGTACGCTTACATCGGGAAGAAAATTCATCTCAATAACTTTAACTCCGGCACCTTTACAAGTTTCGCATCTGCCTCCTTTTACATTAAAAGAAAACCTTCCTGCTTTATACCCCCTTATTTGAGATTCAGGTAAGGTAGCAAAAAGTTCGCGTATGTCGGTAAAAAGTCCGGTATAGGTAGCCGGATTAGATCTTGGAGTTCGGCCGATAGGTTCTTGAGTAACTTCAATAAATTTATCTATATTTTCTAATCCTTTTATATCATCATACTCAAGTGGCATTGCAGTGGAATTATAAAAATGTCTTGATAATATTGGCACCAGAGTTTCGTTCAGCAATGTTGACTTTCCGCTGCCGGATACACCGGTAATTACCACAAGACCTCCAAGAGGAATGTCAACATTTAGATTTTTTAAATTATTACCTCTAGCTCCATAAATACTGATTTTTTGCTTGCTTAAATCCCTTCTCTGTGATGGAACGGGAATTTCAAGTTTAGCATTCAGATATTTTGCAGTAATAGTATCAGCCTGAAGCAATTGTTGGGGAGTTCCGGTAAAAACAATCTCCCCTCCTTTTCGACCAGCGCCCGGACCAATATCAACAACAAAATCCGATTCTAAAATCATATCCTTGTCGTGTTCCACAACAATAATTGTATTTCCTCTATCACGTAGTTGTTTCAAAGAATTTATTAATCGCTGATTGTCGCGTTGATGCAGCCCAATACTTGGTTCATCAAGGATGTACAACACATTAACCAAACGACTCCCGATTTGTGTAGCAAGCCGAATTCGTTGAGATTCCCCTCCCGATAAACTCGATGCAGGTAGATTCAAACTCAAATAATCGAGCCCGACATCAAGTAAAAAACCCAATCTGGAAACAACTTCTTTAATAATTTCTTCAGATATTTTTTGTTCCCGCTCACCAATTTCAATGCTAATGGATTCCAGAAAATTTTTCAAATCTAAGATACTCATTTGACTGAGTTCGGCAATATTTTTACCGCCAAATTTAAAATACAAAGATTCTTGCTTTAATCTTGTACCGTTGCATTTTGGACATGTAATGTATTTATTAAACCGCAATGAATAACGTTTGGAATAAGGATCTTTAAGTTCTTCTTCTTGTCTTTCTTTAATAAGATTAACAATACCATTAAACTCAACAACATAATTAGAATTTTCGCCAAGAGGTGTGTTGGTAAGTCTAATCCCTTCGGGATAGCCGAACAAAACGGCATCAAGACATTCTTCGGATAATTCTTTGACAGGAGTTTTTAAAGAAAAATTCAATTTTTCAGCCAGAGCTTCCAGAATCCAAAACTGCATGGAATTTTTATACTTGCCCAAAAAAGAAATTGCACCATTATAAATTGATAAAGAATCATCCGGAATAATTTTGCTAATATCAATATCAGTAATTACACCAAGTCCGTTACATTTTGGGCAAGCCCCTTGAGGCGAATTAAAAGAAAAAGTATGAGGTGCAGGTTCTTTATATGAAATTCCACTGGTCGGACACATCAAAAATCGACTAAAGTAACGAGGTTTTTCAACATTTTTCTCAATGATCATGATTACTCCTTTACCAATAGACATAGCTAGATCTATGGATTTTTTCAATCGTTTTCTGTCATTCTCTTTAATTATAAATTTATCCACAACAAGTTCTATGAAATGAGTTTTATAACGATCCAGCTTAAGGTTTGGGGTCATTTCAGAAATTACTCCGTCAATTCTGGCTTGAATAAAACCTTTTTTACGTTGGTTTTCAAAAAGTTCTTTATAATGTCCTTTACGTCCGTCAACTAATGGAGCAAGAATAAAAACCGGTTTGGATTCATATTCTTTTATGATGATGTCGGCGATTTGATCATCAGTATATCTTACCATTTTTTCGCCTGTAACATAAGAATAGGCTGTAGAGGCTCGAGCATAAAGCAATCTTAAAAAGTCGTAAATTTCTGTAATTGTACCAACAGTTGAACGAGGATTTTTCACTGTAGTTTTTTGTTCGATGGCAATTACAGGGCTTAATCCTGTAATAAGATCCACTTTCGGTCTTTCGAGTTTCCCGATAAACTGACGGGCATAAGCAGAAAATGTTTCCATATACCTCCGCTGACCTTCGGCATAAATGGTATCAAAGGCTAGAGATGATTTACCGCTACCACTCAGCCCTGTAATTACATTCAGCTTATATAGAGGGATATCTACATCAACGTTTTTTAGGTTATGAACTCTGGCCCCTCTTACCGAAATTAACCCTTTTTGTTTTTTCATATAAATCTACTTCTTGTTTGGAATATCACAAGGTCTTTGGTCCCTTTCGGGAATAACAATTTTATACTCTTTTTTGTTTGGATTAGGAAGCGATTTTCCTCTTAACCATGGATTGAAGTAGGTTAACATTTTATAATTAATTCCGTTATCGAAAGCAAATTGAACAAGGTCGTTAATGCTTGTATCAATTATTATTGTGGTGGTTTTCAACGGTTTGTATAAATCTTTTTCTTCAAGATAAAATCCATAAAGTTCCGGGTTCGACATGATTATTTTCAGAGCTAATATTCTGAATACATATCTTGAAGTTTCATCATTGAGTTTTAGGTCATAATAAGAATTTACTTTTTGATATTCAATTTCTTTTTTTAAACCGCCCATTCCCATATTGTAGGCAGCGGCAGCAAGTGTCCAACTACCAAACATCCTGTAGGCTGTTTTTAAATATTTGGCAGCAGCAACCAAAGAAATAGTTGGATCATATCTTTCATCTATTTCTCGATTAACAATCATCATATATTCCTGAGCCGTAGGTTTCATAAATTGCCAAAAACCGGTTGCTCCCGAAGGACTTATTACATTAGCCAGCCCACTTTCGGCAACGCATAAGTATTTCATATCATCAGGAATATTATTTTCCTTAAGCAATCGTTCTATCTCAGGAAAAAATCTGTTTGCCCGTTTAATATATAACATCGTTGAAGAATGACGATAAGTATTAATTATCATTTCCAAATCAAGCGATTCATAAACATCAAATAAATGTAAAGGCACCGATTCACCGCAAAAACTCAAAGTATCAGGAATATATGGCTGGGAACCATGTATAAAACAATGTTTTTCAATTTCCTGTTTTTGCTGATTTACAATTTCTCCATCACTATCTTTAGAAAAAATAAAAATATTTGAGACAATCAATCCCAAACCCAAACCTAAAACTATAAAAAATGGGATTTTCACGTATTTCTTGTTTAACATCTGTTTATTTTGGTTTTGAAATTTGAGTATTTATATATAAAAGCAAAAAGGTAATCACCGGGAAGATCATAAAATACCATAGATTATTGTAATCTATTGAATTAGAGTTAGTAATAAGATATAAAGCCACGATAACCCCTATAGTATTAAGTAAAAACAACAAAAATCCAACCCAACGAACCGAAAGGCCTAAATAAAAAAGATGGTGAGTAGTATGATCTCTTCCTCCCACAAAAGGAGATTTGCCTTTTAGCATTCTATTAATTGAGACAGTAGTTGTATCTGTTAATGGAATGATATAAGCGAGAGCAACAATCAAAGCTTGTTTAAAATTAAGGGCATATTGCACCTCCTCTATTTTAATAGAATTCCAGAAAAATACTATTCCCACCCAAGCAAGAATTATTCCTAAATACTGACTACCATTATCACCCATATACATTTTAGAAGGATTCCAGTTGAAGAATAGAAAAGCAAGTAATGATGCTGCTGTTCCTAAAAGAATAAATTTTCCCAGATTAGAGATTGAAACATCAAAAAAAATATTACCAAAAATAACTCCGGAAATTATTGATAAAGAAACTAGGCTTGTAACAGCGTCCATATTGTCAAGCATATTTATTGAGTTCATAATTCCAACAACCCAAAAAATTGTAATTGCATAATTAATCCATTCAACAGGTGAAATTTTAATATATACTCCCGAATAAATAAAAATTACAGAACATATCAACTGTACTATAAGTTTAAAAAACGGCGAAGTATTTATTAAATCATCGGCAAGCCCCATAAAAAACGACAAAGTAACTATTATTAAGATGCTTATATATTCGCTTGAAACAAAAACCTCTTCATTATATAAAACGAAATAAACTATCATTAATAAAAGAAAAATCGAATAAAAGCTAATTCCGCCAAAAATAGGCTTAGATTGTGTACTAAATCTTATTGCAGAGTTGTTAGCTTTTTTAACAAGAAATTTTATGGGTCTTTTAATAAAAAACCTGTCTATTAAAATAGCAGCGAGAAAAGATAACAAAAAAATTGTAATTAAAATATAATTCATTTCTTTTTCTTTTTAAACTTATCAATTATTTTTTCAATCATATTTCTGGTATCTTCAACTTCTTCGCCGTAATAAGAATTATGAATTTTTGTAAGATAGCCGTATCCATATCCGTAAGTTGAATAACCATATTGATAACCATAACCTGTTTTATAACCGTATCCATATCTGCCAGGACTACGAATAATCCCATTTAAAATTATTGATAAATTATTTAATTTGCTTGACTCAGCAAAAGAATTTACATTTTCAATAAATGATTTAGGACTTACTCCGGCACGCATTACATAAATAGGGTTATCAGCATAACCGTAAGTAATTATTGCATCAGTAACAATTCCTACCGGTGGGGTATCAAGAATTAGAATATCGTACATTTTTTTTGCAGACTCTATTAGCTCAGTAACACTTTTGGATAAAATAAATTCTGCCGGATTAGGCGGTAATGGACCAGAGATAACATAATCAAGATTTTCTATCTCTGATTTGTTAATACATTCTTCCAACTTATGCTTTCCGAGAATTATTGTACTTACTCCCTTGTTATTATCAACGTTAAAACATTTATGTAATCTTGGTTTTCTAAGATCAAAATCCATGATTAAGACTTTTTTGTCGGACATTGCGTAAATTGCTCCGATATTTAATCCGACAAAAGTTTTTCCTTCACCGGCAATTGTTGAGCTAATAGTTATAACTCGGCATGTATCCTTTGATTGATAAAACTCTAAGTTAGTTCTTATATTACGAAAAGATTCTGCCATCATTGATTTTGGTCGCTGATGCACTACTACCTGTGAAACTGACATCTCGACTTTAGCCATTGGAATGCCACCAATAACCGGAATATCAGTAAATTCTGAAATGTCTAAGGTTGTAAGTATTTTATTAAAAAGTAAGTATCTTACAACGACAAATAATAAAGAAACCAATAATGCAATTATGATGGACATGAAAATTACCCTATTCAAAATAGGATAATCAGGGAAAATTGGTATTGCAGCTTTTTCGAGTATTATATTATTACTAATATAACCAGCTTGTGAAATCATTGTTTCGGCCTTTGTTTTAATTAATTGAGTGTAAAAATTTTCGTTTATTGTATAAAGTCTAAGGAGTCGGGCATATTCAATTTCATCATAGTTATTTTGATCGAGCGAATTCAGTTCTAAATCTTTGATTCTCTGAACAATTTCTTTCTTTTCGCTTCTTAATCTGTGAATGCTCGAATTTGTAAAATCAGCTATCGTGGCTTTGCGAGATGCTATTTGTTCGTCGAGAACTTTTATTCTGTGATTATTTGTAGTAACATCAAATAACAAAGCCTCGCGTCTGTTAATCAATTCCTGCAAAGAATTTAACATAGAACTTATAAATGCCTCCGAGCGTTGGCCGGATAACATAGCTAAAAGTTCAAAGGTTTTTATATCGGGATTATTTTCGATTTCTGTTTTTATTTTTTCCAAAGTCATAATCTCAAAATCAATATTTAGAAGCTTTGTTTCCAATTCAGAAATCTTAGAACTGTACAAATTTGTTTTACTGAGTAAAATTTTTTCATCAATATCAACAATATTATTACGAACTCGAAAGTCATGTAATTCTTGCTCAGTATTAGTTAATTGAGAGAACACATGCTCCATTTGTTGATCGATATACTTTAAAATATTATTGGCGCTTTCTTTCTTTTTATTCTCATCATATTCAATAAATTTTTCTGCAATAGTATTTGCAATATCAGCAGCTTTTTTGGCATTATAATCTCGGTATGTTATTAAAATTGTTCCGGCAGTTTCGTTTAGTATTTGTATTTCTAATCTGGAAATTATTCCATTTAACAAAGTCTTTTGATTATTTATAATAAAGTAGTATTCTGAATCAGTATTGTTTAGTTCTAGCTCCAGGTCTTTTTTAGATGGAAAATGTATCATAATTTCCATTCCAAGAACAGAAGTCCATTCTTCTGGTGTTATCAAATATTCATATTTTTGACCGGCAATTTCAAATGAAAGCTGACATTTATATTCAGTAAATCTCATTGAAATTTTTTGATCATAGACAATAGGGTTGTTTATTCGATATTTAACCTCAAATGGACAGCTTGTATATAATTCTGTTGATAGAAATGTACCTTGCCTGAAATAACTTACATCTAACGGTAAGACATTTATTACATTTTTCAGAAACTCATTCGATCTCAGTAACTCTATTGCTTGAGCCAGATCAGTTTCCATTATTCCACTACTAATCCCCAGAATTTGATTGGTTTTATTTTCATTCTTTATTTGAATCACTGTACTGGATTTATAAACAGGACGAGTATATCGAAAATAAACAAAACCTGAAGAAATAGAAATAATAAATATTAAAATAATTATCCAGAGGTTTTTTCTTAAAATTGTAAAAAACGTATGCGGATCAAACCTTTGATTAAAAAATGGTATTTTATTTTTTGTATCCATTAGTTGTTAATTTGAAGCTTTTAATTTGAAAAATACTCCGTAAATGGTCAAAATGGTGGTTGTAAGTGTAAGATAAGGTGCTATTTCTCTTAATACTCTATTAAAGTATTGTGGACGGGAATCTACATAAATAATATCATTGGCTTCGAGAATTATATTAGAATTTTTAAGGTCGGCAAGAGTGGAGATATTCCAATAATAAATTTCTGGATTCTTTGTAAGGTCGCCTCGTATAAGTTTTATTTTGTAAGCTTTGCTAATTTCTGTAAGCCCTCCGCTTTGGGCAATTGCTTCGATAAGAGTGAGATTTTCCGAAGGCATTTCTATGATTTTTGCTTTAGTTCCACTGTCCATGAAAACCATAACCTTTCGGTTTGTTACCTGCAAAAGAACAAATGGATTTACGAAATAATTAGCATAAAGATTCTCAAGATGATCTTCGGCTTCGCGAACAGTCATTCCGCTTATTTTTATTCTGCCGATAATCGGGAGTTTTACATAACCATCAAATTCCACCGGAAACTCAAAACCTTGTTGATTGCGTTGAAAATTTGCACTGCTTTCACTTACATTTCCGGTACCAAAAAAAGATTCGCCTTCATTTGAAACAACTCTTAAAGCTATTCTGTCATAGGGATGAATAATATATTCATTTTTTGATGGTTCAAAGTCCGAAACCGGATAATTTTCATCGGTTTGAAACATTTCCGATGGCCTTAGAACTTTACATGAATTGGCAATAAAAACTAAAATGACCAAATAAAACAACAGAAATTTCTTTTTCATTTTCGAATTTTTCAACTTACAAAAATACGAATTTAATATTTAAAACGGAAAAACTATTTTTTCTACGAAAATAAAAGTTTAAGCATTCGGTTAATTAAGATTCTAACTTTTTTTACTCAGTAAAAGTTCGTCGTAAAGTTTTTTTGTATCATTAACAAGTCTTGTATAATGAAATGTTTCTTTTACAAATTCCCAACCTTGCTTTTTCATCTCTTTTCTAAGGTCATCAGAATTAACAAGTTTAAGAAGTTTTTGGCTAAAATCTTCGAGATTATTGTTATCTGCTAAAAGAGCTGTTTTATCTTTAATAACAACGTCTTCAATCCCGCCAACATTAGTACTCACTATTGGCGAATTTGCAGCCTGAGCCTCTATCAGAGAAACCGGAGTTCCTTCATTAAAAGATGTCAGTGCAGTAATATCAGTTGCAGCTAAAACGAGGTCAGCATCCTGAATCCACGAGGTAAAAAATATATCTGCATCATAATTATAATTTCCAGGCTGAAAGCATTTGAGACCTAAAGAAATTGCAAGTTCTACAAGTTTGTTTCTCAATTCGCCGTCTCCAACAATAAAAGCTTTAATCTTGTGGTTTGTGTTTTTCTTTACTTCAGCTACAGCTTTAATAAAAAGCTCATGATTTTTTACGGGAACTAATCTTCCGATTATTGTTATCACAATTTCCTCATCCTTAACATGATATAAATCCCTAAAGCTTTTTCTTTTAAAGTCATAATTTTCCTGAAATCTCTCAAGGTCAAAACCCAAAGGAATCACTCTGAATTTTTCTTCCGGAGCAATTTCATGAACTTTACTAAGCTCGTATTTTTGAAGATTGCTAATTGCTATAATAGCATCAGTTTTTTGAGCAAGTTGTCTTTCAATTGTTTTAAAAATCTGAGTTGTATATTTATTGAAGTATGAATGAAAAATATGTCCGTGAAAAGTATGAACAACTACGGGGACTTTTAGTTCTGCAGCGGCTCTTCGCCCTAAAAATCCCGATTTCGAAGCATGAGTGTGAACAATATCGGGTTTATATCTACGGATAATGTCTTTAATCTTATAGTATGCCACAAGATCGTTATATCCGATATCACGAGTCATTTCAGGAATTTTCAGAAAGTGTATTCCAAGTTTTTTTGCAATGTAATCAGAACAAGCCTCATTTTTATCGTTCATTCCGCCCACAAGCAGAGTTTCATAACCGCTATTAAGGTATTTTGTAAGGTACGAAACGTTGTAGGTGGGTCCTCCTAAATTAAATCTGTTAATTATTCGTAAAACTTTTGGCATATTAGCAATAATATTTTTTCCACCAATATTGAAATACCACTAAAGCCCATATTTTTGCCGGACTATCTTCAGGATTTTTTGATAACACTTGTTTTTTCAATGTTTTAATCACATTATAATTAAAGATTTTTTGGTCATAAATAAAATCTTCATTTAAAAGATCATCATCAATCAAAGTCCACAATTCTTTTTTTAACCAAGATTTTAAAGGTACTTCAAAGCCATGCTTAGGTCTGCTAACTATATCTTCGGGTAATAAGTCGGAGAACGCATCTTTTAATATTTTTTTTCTATTATTTGCAGTAATTTTAAAATACGAGGGCAATCGGAATACAAAATCAACAACAGTATGATCTAAAAATGGAGTGCGAACTTCAAGACTATTAGCCATTGACATTAAATCAACTTTTGTGAGCATATCTCCTTGTAAAACTAAATGCATATCTTTATACAAGACAAAATTTAAGTCGTCGGAGTTGTTTGATAGGCTATTATATTTGGAAATTATTTTATTTAAAATTTGATAATCGGATGAAACTGCCAGCAGGTTGTTTACATAATCATCATAACCAATTGATGCCCAATAAAAATATCTTTCTTCGGGAGAAAGTTTGAAACCTTCAGCAAATCTGTTTAGTTGGCGTATATAATTTGTATATTTTGATGATCTTGATTTTGGAAGATTTTTCCATAAAGGATTTAGAAGGGCTGTAAGTTTTTCTTTAGATCCTGCATATTTTGCCATGAAATGAGCCGAATGCTTATTATAACCGGCGAACATTTCATCGGCACCATCACCGCTAAGGGCAACAGTTGCTTTTTGTCGTACCAATTTACTCAAACGATAAACTGCAATGGAAGAGGAATCCCCAAAAGGTTCGTCAAGATATTCCAGAACTTTAAAAACGTCTTCGAGCATATCTTTGGGCTGAATTAAAAATGCCGTATGATTAGTTTTATATCTTTTTGAGAGCAATTCGGCATATTTTGTTTCGTCGTAAAATTCTTCATTCTTAAAGCCTATTGAGAATGTATTTAGATCTTTAGTATATTGTGAGGCAATTGCTGTAATAATGCTTGAATCAATACCTCCACTAAGAAAGGTGCATATCGGGACATCAGATATAAGTCTTCTTTTTACAGATTCAGAGAGCAATTCTCTAAGTTTTTTTGCCGATGATTTGTAGTCTGTTTCATATTCATTTTCGACGGGTATAGGTATCTGATAATATTTTTGCTTCTTTATTCCTTCTTTATTTACAATTAAAAAATGACCGGGATTTAATTTGAATACATTATCAAGTATGCTTATTTCAGTGGGCAAATAATTTAATTTAAAATAAAAATTCAGAGCAGAATAATTTATCTTTTTTTGAATACCGAATGCCAGCAATGACTTCAATTCTGAGCCAAAAACAAAAAAATTATCGTCCTTGTAAAATACTAATGGATTTATTCCCATCCGATCTCTTGCCAGAAGCAATTCTTGTTTTTGCAAATCGTAAAAAGCAAAAGCAAAACAACCGTTAATTTTTTCAATGGCTTTTTCACGATATTTAATCAAAAGATACAGTAAAACTTCGGTATCCGAACGGCTAATGAATTTAACTCCATCGTTTTTAAGTTCGTCAATATAATCCTTAAAATTATAGAATTCACCATTGAAAATAAGAACATATTTTTTTTGAGAATCAAAAAAAGGTTGCGAACCTGCCTGCGAAGTATCAATTACTGCAAGGCGAGTATGACCAAGACCTACATTATTATGAATAAAAATGCCGCTATAATCAGGACCCCGGTTTTCGAGAGTCTTAACTGCGTTTTTAAGTCTGTCCTCGAATATTTTAGCATCGTTATTATATGAAAGATATCCAAAAATACCACACATAAAGATTAATATTTAATTATCTGCACAAAACATCGGATCCCATGGAGGCAAAACTATCGGTTTCTGACCCAGCAATTCCAAAGTTTCGGCATCCAGATATTTTTTATTTATTACAACTCTAAACATATATTCATCGAACCATTCATCGGTAAATATCAAATATCCGTTATATCCATGAGAAGCCCCCCAACTGTTTTCGAACATCCACTTAACAGGTTTATCGTCTTTATCGGTATCAACAGCCATCAACAACATAGCATGAGTTGAACCACTATCGAAAGTTTTAATACGTTCTCCTTTGTTCATAGTAAATTTTATTCCTAGCAAACTTTCATAATCATAATTGTTGAGGTCGAGAGTTCCATCATTTTTATTAAGTTGTTTACCTACATCACAAGAAGCATACAAAGCTTCATCATTTTTAATACTTGCAATAGCAAATTTCTTTAACTCCTCTGCAGGTAGGTTTAGGTATTTCCAGTTTTTACCTTCCATAACATTTCTGTCGTATGAAATTTCATACATTTTAAAATATTCTCTGGAAGGGTCATTCATTAACATAACATAATCATCTGATTTATAGTCGGGAAATAATTCTCTGAAAAACATTTGAGGTGTATATGTTTTATAATCCTCTATATTACCGTTTTTGTCAGCAAATCTATATTCGAAGTTTATCGGAGGTTCGCCAAGAAATAAAACAAGAATACGATATATATCTGACATCATTCTTATTTTTTCATTATCAATTCTTTGAGAAGCAAGCTTTAGTCTTTTCATATTCCTCAAACTCATTCCATACTGTCGAAGAATTGATGATAAAACTTTATTCAGTTTTGCAGTGTTTTCGGAATGGTATGTTTCGGGCATAACTGATTTAGGAACAACTCCGTATTTTTCTACAAGATTTGCAAAAGAATTCCAGACACCTCCGTCTCCGATTGGATTTTTAAATAACCAATCATACATTTTGTCTTCTTCTGGCAATAGCGCAGTTTCTATACAAGTTTCAAGGAATAAATTTGATTTTTCGAGTAAATCATAAAAATACAAATAGTTAGTTGAAAATTCAAAATTGTTCAGATTTTTGGAATTTATAACGTAAGGTCTTAAAGTATTTAAACCCGTAAACATCCAGCAACGACCTGAACTTTTTTGATCTGTAATACCTGTTACTTTAACTTTATATTTAAAATTGTAATCCGCTTTGCCAACAATATCTCTGTTTAGGGTTATGCTATTCAAATCATTTGCTGACAGAGCATTTCTTAAAGCTTTGTAATCATCTGATTTATTTTTATATTCTTCGCGAAAATGATTTAAAATATCCTGGTTCAATTGTTTTGTCTGCGAATACATATTTATAGAAACGAAAACAAAAAATAATGCGAAAATCTGTTTAAAATTCATCACAAAAATAATTTAGTTATGCAAAAATATGAAAATATACATTACAAACCGAAATCAAGCATGTTTAAATTAATAATTTTGAACGGATTATTGTTAAATATAGACTTTAATTATATGTTTTACAAGTGATATTTTTGCTCTAAAATTACTTCAAAGCTTTATATTTTTGCGACCGAAATGAATACAATAAAAAGAAATATAATTTGCCTGTACCTGATAAAAATTGCAAAATGGTTTATGCTTTACATGCCAATTATTGTATTATTTTATCAGGAAAACGGGCTTAGTTTAAAGGATGTATTAACATTACAGGCCATCTACAGTATTGCAATAATAGTTCTTGAAATTCCTAGTGGTTATTTGGCAGATATTTGGGGCAGAAGAAACACGATGATTTTCGGAGCAATTTTAGGCACATTAGGTTTTGGAATTTATAGTCTAAGTTATGGTTTTTTGGGTTTTTTAATTGCAGAATTAACACTTGGAACAGCACAAAGTTTTATAAGCGGGAGCGATTCGGCATTACTATATGATACTCTAAAGTTAAAAAATAAAGAAAATCAATATATTAAATACGAAGGCAGAGTGCTCTCTTTAGGAAACTTTGCCGAAACTATTGCTGCTGTAGCAGGGGGTTTTATTGCACATATCAGTTTGCGGTCAACATTTTATGCCCAAACAGCAGTCGCATTTATTGCAATACCAGCAGCTATAGCATTAATAGAGCCTCAAAAAAACAATGAGATTGTAAAGTCCGGATTTAGACATATTCTAAAAGTAGTTAAATTTTCGCTATTCGAATCAAAAGAATTAGCTCTAAATATCTTGCTTTCGAGCATTCTGGGTTGTGCTACTCTAACAATGGCATGGTTTTTACAAGCCTATCTCGCTCAAATACAAAACTTTACAGAATATCAAATTGGTATTGCTTGGTCGGTTGTGAATCTTACGGTTGGAATTTCAACCTTTTTTGCTTACCGAATTGAAAAAAGACTTGGAGTTAAAACTACCTTACTTTTAATAATTTTTATAATCAGCGGATCTTATATTTATTTGGGTTATGATGAATCAATTGCTGCTTTTGTAATAATATGGTTATTTTATTATACCAGAGGTCTTGCAACGCCAGTATTAAAAGATTATATAAATCGTTTTTGTGATCCTTCTGTAAGAGCAACAATATTATCCGTTAGAAATTTTGTCATAAGATTATTATTTTCGGGATTTGGTCCTTTTGTGGGATGGTACGCTGATTTATACAGTTTAAAGCAAGCATTTGTTTTATCGGGAACAATTATTTTTATTGCCTCATTCGTAATATTTTTATTTTATTTACCTCAATTAAAATACAAAAGTTGAAAACTATTTTTTTTATATTAAGATAATTTATCATATTTGCAAAGTATTAAAAGAGTAATGGGTTCAGAACAGAAAATATTAGTTTCAAAACAAGAAGTTCAGAAGTTATTTAATTCAAAAGGTAAGTTGGGGAATCTTTTTGCTTACATTATCATGAATATCCTAAGATTAAACAAACTCAACCGAATGTATCACCAGGTTTATGATGATGACGCCATAAAATTTACAGACAATTGCATTAAACTAAATAATATTAAAATTAAAACATTTGACATTGATATTCAAAATATTCCCCTAAGCGGACCGTGCATATTTTTTTTCAATCATCCTTATGGATTACTTGATGCTTTAATAATTATAAATATTTTATTAAAAATCCGACCTGATACCAAATTCATAGCAAATTTTCTTTTAAAAAGAGTAAGACCAATTGCTCCATACTTATTTGGTGTTAATCCATTTGAAACCCGAAAGGAAGTATATTCGAGTCATTCCGGGTTAAAACAAATGTATGATCATCTAAAAAGTGGAGGAATTGTTGTGATTTTACCTGCCGGAGAGGTTTCAACAAAATACGGTAAAAATAAGTTTGTCGAGGATAGAGAATGGCAAAGAAACATGATTAAATTTGCCATGAATACAAATGTACCTGTAATATCGGGATTTTGCTCCGGAGAAAACAGTAATCTTTTTCATTTTGCTGGTAAGATTAGTCCTTCATTAAGAACAGCATTGTTACCTCGTGAATACATTATCAAAAGAAACATAGAAGTTACGCTTCGATTTAGCTCGCCCATGTCAGCAAAAGCTATTTCTAAATTCAAAGATCTTAAAGAACTCGGTAAATTCTTAAAATCCAAAACCTATTTGTTGGAATACGATGACAAAAATTCCATAAAAACTGCCAAACCAGTTCTCCAACCGCTCAAAGAATATTTGCCCAAAAACGAAATTATTGAAGAAATAAGATCTTTACCTGAAAAATTTATTGTTTTAAAAAACGAAAATTATTGGTGTTATTTCATAAATAAAACTGATGCTCCAAAGGCTTTCGAACAAATAACCATTCTGCGAGAAAAAACATTTCGCGAAGTAGGCGAAGGCACTGGAAGATCTTTTGATACAGATGCCTACGATGAATATTATAAACATCTTATTCTTTGGGATAATGAAGAAGGAGAAATTGCAGGTTCATACAGAATCGGGTTAGGCAAAGAAATTCTGGATAAAATGGGATTCAAAGGATTTTATTTAAACTCTCTATTCAAATTTAATCCCCAATTTGAAAAAGTCCTTTCAAAATCAATGGAAATGGGGCGTTCTTTCATTGTTTCTCAGTATCAACGTAGACCATTATCATTATTCTTGTTATGGAAAGGAATTTATCAAGTTACTCAAAAATATCCGGAATATAAATACTTAATAGGTCCTGCTAGTATTTCGAGTGAATATTCCTTAAATTCTCAAATTTTAATGGTCGAATATTTAAAAAGACATTATTCCGTTAAAAAACATGAGAACATGGTATCTGCAATTACACCGTTTAAATATAAGAAAACACATCATCATAGAAATATCCTGGACATAATTGGATCTGACTTAAATCAACTAGACAAATTTATTAAAGATACTGATATTACCCGAAACGGCATTCCTGTTTTAATAAAGAAATATTTATCCTTAGGAGGAAAAATTGTGGATTTTAATGTTGACCCTGAATTTAATTACACGATTGATGGGCTTGTTGTTCTAGATATTGCAGTTGTTCCCAAAGAAATTCTGGATGTTTATTCTAAATAACTTTTGATGAAAATTCAAGGTTCATTAATTAGCTATTTCAGCAATCTTGTAAAGACCAAAGGAGGAATAAACCTTGCTCAAGGGATTCCGGCATTTCAACCACCGATAGAACTGACCAAAAAGTTAATTAAGATTGCCTCAGAAAATTATAATCAATATGCTCCGGGAACAGGAAACCAACTTTTACGACAATATCTCGACAGCTATTATAAAATCCTGAATAACGAAAATGAATTTTTAATAACAAACGGAGCTACTGAAGCAATTTCATTAACATACAATTATCTAACCGAATTTTTACTTACTTCTAAAGAAATTAGAGCAGCTTCTTTTACGCCTGCTTACGAATCATACATCCATTTACCAAAAATATTCAAACATAAATATTACTCTTATACCATAAATGACGATATTTACTTTGATGAAAATGAATTTATAAGCTTTGCAAAGAGGAATTCAATAAACATATTTTTTGTAGCTTCGCCAGGAAATCCTTATGGTAAAATAATTCCAAAGGAGAAAATGCAAAAACTGATTTCACTTTCGCAAGAAATAGGATTCTATATGATAATAGATGCCGTTTACAAGGATTTGTATTTCACCCGGTCAGCATATTATCCTATTGACAATTTGCCTGAAAATATTTTTTACGTAAACAGCTTTTCAAAAAAACTCTCAATTACAGGCTGGAGATTAGGTTATGTAATTATGAATAAAAAACATTTCGAAAAATTTTCATATCTCCACGACTACATTGGATTATGTGCTCCATCAGTCTTACAACAAGCTGTTGCAGAATTTCTTATCGAGAATAATCCCGAAAATTATCTCGAAAACATTCGTAAAAAAATTTATTCAAATTATCTACATGCATCAAAGTTTCTGGAAAAAAGTGGTTTTTATGTTCCAAATATTGACGGTGGTTACTTTATCTGGTGTAAATTGCCCGAAAATATAGAGAATAGCCTGGATTTTGGAATAAAATTATACGAGAATTATCACACTGCAATAATCCCCGGACAACATTTCGGACAGGAATGGAATAATTATATCAGAATTAATCTTGCACACGAAGAGAGTGAACTAACTCGCGGAATTGAATATATTTGCAAACTGGCTCAAAATTTATAATTTTTATTTGTATTTATCTTATTTTATGAACGTCGTGAATTTTTCTTTCAACAATGTTTAAACTTTTTTGTTAATCTCAAAACAAAATTAACAAAAATGCTGACAAAGCTGGAATACAACATTAAGGATCTTGAATGTATAAGCGGAATTAAGGCCCATACTATCAGGATATGGGAAAAAAGATATAATATTTTTGAGCCACAAAGAACCGCTACCAATATCCGAAAATACACTGATTCTGAATTAAGAAAACTTCTTGCTATTGTATATTTATTAAAATGCGGATATAAAATAGGTAAACTCAGTAAGCTTTCAAATAATGAACTTTTCGATCTGCTTAAAGAATGTGAAATTTATAATCAGAAAGAAGAGTCATATCTGATGGCAATGCTTAGTTTCGATGAAGAATATTTTGGAAATATGTTTACTAAATCAATTTCGCAAATTGGTTTTGATGAAACATTTACAAAACTGATTTATCCTTTACTGGACAAAATCGGAATGTTATGGATACAAGGCAGTATTTTGCCTGTTCACGAACATTTTGTAACAAACATTATTCGAAAAAAAATTATTTCCGAAATAGAAAAACAAAAGCCTGTTCCTCAAAAAAATTGTAAAGTATTATTTGCTCTACCCGAAACCGAAGGGCATGAAGCCAGCATATTATATTCCTATTATTTAGCAAGAAAATCAGGTTTAAAGACTCTATATTTAGGACAATTTGTACCTCGTAAAGACCTTTACGAAATTATACGAAATTTTAATCCGGATTTTTTTGTTACATTTTTTGTTACAAAAATTGAAGATTCTGTCCTAAATGAAATTATATCCGATTACGAACAGATTTTTTCGAAAACAAAATTAATCATTTCAGGAAATCAAGTAATAGAGAGAAAATTAGAAATTAATCCTAATAAAACAAAAATTGTAAATAGCCCCGAAGAGATAAAATCTATCTTTGAGAAATGTGCACAAAACTCTGCTACAATTCTTTCCAGCCCAAATTGATATAGGTTTCCAAAGTCTTTTTTACAGTTTTCGAGGTTACAAATTCATCATTTACAAATATTATATATTCATCCTTTGAAGGATCAATAACAACTTTTTTTATTTTTTTTGGTTTTTCCCAGGCTTTATCATAAATTTCCATTTCAGCAATTGGCACCAGATTGCAATTATATTCACGTCTTAATACAAACTTTGTGTATTTCTCATCCAAAAACACCTGATCTACAACTATCTTACTCATTTATTTAATCATTAAATTTTCATTGTCAAAAATAAACACTTTAATAATTCAATGCATAAATATTTTTAAAATTCTAAACATATTTATCTAATCCGCATTTAAATTTTTTAATTTTGAATTTTGTTTTAAAAATTCAGAATGAAAATAATTTTATTTAGAATACTTTTAGCATTAATTTTTCCAATAATTGATTTTTTATTTTACCAATTTTTAATAAATAGACATAAAAAATTAAACAACAAATATTTCAAAATCTCTTATTGGACTTTCTGCATATTACTATACCTGAATTCATTATTTTTTACAATTTACAGAAATTACAATTTTAGGCTAAACTTTTGGGAAGTATTTCAGGTTATAGTAGTTATAATGATTTTAAATTATTTTCTGAAGTTTATATACCTTTTAACCGAATTACTCTTTTATCCATTTAGCATACTTAAAAAGAAAAATGCTTGTTTGCGGCGATTGAAATATGCCAAAATTATCACTCAAATAATTTTAACTGCCGTATTTACATCAATTATTTTTCATGGAATTTTTTACGGCAGATTTGATTTTAAGTTAAAAGTATATGAATTGAAATTCTATAATCTACCACAAGAATTTAATAATTACAAAATTGTTCATATTTCGGATTTGCATTTAGAAAGTTTCAGAAATAATCAAGATAAGCTTAAAGAATCCATAGACATTATAAATGATTTGAATCCGGACATAATTGTTTTCACAGGAGATTTGGTGAGCAATCTAACAGCAGAGGCCTTTGGATTTGAAAATATTCTTTCGCAATTAAATGCAAAAGACGGGGTATTTGCAGTTACCGGGAATCACGATTATGGAACTTACGTAAAATGGTCTGATGATAAATTAAAAGAACAAAATTTTAATCAACTAAAGGATTTCTATTCAAAAATTAATTGGAATTTACTCTTAAACGAGAACATTCAAATTAAAAGAAACACATCAAAACTCGTAATTGCAGGTATAGAAAGTAGCGGAAAACCTCCATTCGGAGGTAATGCTGATATAAATCATGCATTAATGAATACAAGAGAAGAAGATTTTGTGGTTTTACTCTCACACGACCCATCATATTGGAAATTGGAGATCCTGAAATACAAAAATATAATGTTAACTCTTTCCGGACACACTCATTCCATGCAAATTGCTTGCTGTAATAACAAATACAGCCCGTCGTCATTGGTTTACAAGGAATGGTATGGTGAATACATGTTTGAAAACAAGTTTCTGATAATAAGTAACGGACTCGGAACTATTTTAATGCCATTAAGAATCGGAGCACATCCTGAGATTGGGTTAATAACTCTACAGTGCAAGTAAAGTACTTAGTGGATGAATTTTTAATTTTGTAAAATTCTCATTTATACTTTCATAATTATTACAATAATTCTATCTTTGGAGAAAATTATAAATTAAATTTATGAAATTTGGAGTTGTAATATTCCCCGGATCTAATTGTGATCATGATATGACTTATGTATTGAGAAAAATTCTCAAACAAGAAGTAGTTGAATTATGGCATAAAGACACAGAATTACAAAACTGTGATGCCATTGCAATTCCGGGAGGATTTTCTTATGGAGATTATTTAAGATCAGGAGCAATTGCAAAATTTTCTCCCATAATGGGAAGTATCATAGAATTTGCAAACAAAGGAGGTTTTGTTTTCGGAGTGTGCAACGGATTCCAGATTTTGTGCGAAGCAGGATTATTGCCCGGAACTCTTTTACACAATACAAATCAAAAATTTATTTGCAAAAATCAGTACATAATTGCAGAAAATACTGATTCTGCAATGACTATGTTTGTAACCAAAGAAAAACCTCTAAAAATCCCAATTGCTCACGGTGAAGGAAGATATTACGCCCCTGATGATATACTCAGCGAAATGATTCAAAACAATCAAATTATCTGGAGGTATTGCGACGAAAACGGTAAACTTACCGAAAAAGCTAATCCGAACGGGTCATTGATGAATATTGCAGGTATTTGCAATAAAGAAAAAAATGTATTCGGAATGATGCCTCATCCAGAAAGAGCAGCAGACCCCGAATTAAAAAATACCGACGGTCTGGCTATATTTAAATCTATTATAACTCATTTACGAAACAAAAAATAGTTTTATAAATCATTTCTAAAAGTTAGCTAACTTTTTTTACCATATATTTTAATAATACATTAAATTTTTTTTAAGTTCTTATAAACCTATATTTATTACTTTTGTTTAAATGGAAAATTTTTATTTATGAAATTTAGATTCTTCAAAAGATTTTTAATTTTATTTCTGTCATTTACTCTCTCAATACAATACGCTATCTCGCAGAGAGAAAGCATTTCGACTGAAAGCCTTAAACAACATGTTTACACACTTGCATCAGAAGAATTTGGAGGAAGGCCTTCGGGAGGAGATGAAGAATTTTTAACGATAAACTATATTGTTGAATACCTTGAAAGCCTGAATTTTTCGAGCGTACAAACAGATTTTTTTGTATTCGATACTGACATTGATTATGGAGAAAACAACAGCCTGAATTCCGGCGGTAAAAATTTTACTTTTAATAAAGATTATACAGTTACAAGTTTTTCAGCTAACAAATCTTTGAGTTCGGAATTATATTTTTGTGGGTACGGGTTTAATATTTTAGAACCCGATTTCATCTGGAACGATTATTACGAAGCCTCTAAAATCAAGGGAAAATGGGTTATGATATTTCGCGGAATACCAAATGATTTACCCGATACAAAAAAATTTGAAAAATATTCATCCGACCAATACAAAATAAGGACTGCTGCCGACATGGGAGCAGGCGGAGTTATTCTGGTTTCGCCCGAAAAATTTGACGAAGATGATAATCTTATTAAACTTCGTAGAAATTTAGGACGTGTAAACATTCCGGTAATACATGTAAAAAGAAGTGCTGCTAACGAAATTTTAAAAAAATCAAATTATAGCATCGAAGAACTTGATAAAATTATAAGTAGCAGGAACAAACCATGGTCAATGCTTACAAAAATTAAAGTAAACGCTTCAACCGAACTAAGAACTGTGGAAGGTCAATCATCCAATATCGTAACTTATATAACCGGTAGCGATCCTGTATTAAGACATCAATACATTGTAATTGGAGCTCATTACGATCATCTTGGAATGGGAGGACCGTCAACCTTAAGTAGAGTACCGGATATATCAGCCATTCATTACGGCGCTGATGATAATGCTTCGGGTGTTGCTCTACTGCTTGAAATTGCTAAATATTTTAAGAATCAACCCATAAAACCTAAGCGATCTTTAATTTTTGTTGCATTTGGAGCCGAAGAAAGAGGACTTTTAGGATCAAAATTCTTTGTGGAAAACCCGTTTACAGATTTAAAAAATATTGTTTTGATGATAAATCTTGATATGGTTGGAAGATTAAAACCAGAAAAAGTACTTTCAATAGGAGGAACAGGAACTTTCACAACTGCTGATAGTATTTTAAATGTTGTTAACAAAAATTTCAATTTTAAACTTGTCTTATCTCCCGAAGGTTCAGGTCCTTCAGATCACGCTCCATTTTATGCCAAAAATATTCCTGTATTGTTTTTTTCAAGCGGTATGCACCTCGATTATCATACGCCCTCCGACACTCCGGATAAAATTAATTACGAAGGAATGAAAGAAATTGGAGATTACTTGATATCAGTAATTAAAGAAATTGACAAAATACGCGAGCGTCCTATATTTACAGAAGCCGGTCCAAGTTCAAAAGAAAACTCTCGTCATGGCGGCAATTTAAAAGTTAGTTTGGGAATAATGCCTGATATTGCAGCAACAAATATTGAAGGATTGAGAGTTGAGGTTGCTACTCCCGGAAAACCGGCTCACAATGCAGGAATGAAAAATGGGGACATTATTAAATCCATAAACGGAATGCCCGTAAAAGACATAGAAGAATACATGTTCAGGCTAAGCAAATTAAATCCCGGAGAACAAATAAAAGTGGAAGTCGAACGAGAAAATCAGAGAATTGAGTTAATGATACAACTGTAAAATATTTAAACAGTGAACTAGTTATGAAAAATAAGACTTTCTTAGCGTTTATACTTGGTGCTACAATAACAATATCAGCAGCAATTTATCAAAGAATAACCGGTCCCACTTATCCAAAAACATTTAAAATTGAAACCTCCTTAGGGGAGTATAAGTTTAAACTCAAACGTTCTCAAAACTCGACAAAAGACTTTTATGTGGAACTGCCAAAGGCCCCTGAAAATTTAAATGGAGTTGTATATTACAGAGTTTATCCAGGAAATTTTAAATGGGATTCTGTAGAATTGCAAAAAGAAAACAATGTACTCAAAGCATTGTTACCATCACAACCTGCTGCAGGAAAACTGGAATATTTTTTAGTTTTGAAAGAAAATGGAAGAGAAATAAAAGTTGCAGAAGATGAACCTGTAATAATTAGATTTAAAGGCGATGTTCCGGCGGTAATAATGATTCCACATGTTTTATTCATGTTTTTTGCAATGTTTTTTTCTAATTTAACCGGAATTTTAATTTTATTAAAAAAAGATAATTACAGAAAGTATCTAAAAATTGCATTTGTCTTACTTGTTTTGGGAGGAGCAGTATTAGGTCCCATAGTACAAAAATATGCTTTTGGTCATTACTGGACAGGATGGCCTATGGGCGAAGACCTCACTGATAACAAAACTTTGATAGCACTTATAGCATTTTTGATTGCCTTTATTGCAAATTTCAAAAAACAACGACCCAAAATTGCATTTGCAGCTGTATTAATTCTATTTTTAGTTTACATGATACCGCACTCACTGCGAGGAAGCGAACGTAATCCAGAAACAGGAGAAATTGTTACGGGAAAATAAAAATATTGTAAAAAGATTTGTTAGAACATAAAAAAAGCTGCCTTGAAGCAGCTTTTGATTTTTAATATTCATCTTCGTTAAAAAAGAAATCTTCTTTGCTTGGATAATCAGGCCAAATATCTTCTATACTTTCGTAAATTTCTCCATCATCTTCAATTTCCTGTAAATTTTCAATTACTTCTAGAGGAGCTCCTGAACGAATAGCATAGTCAATAAGTTCGTCTTTTGTTGCAGGCCATGGAGCATCTTCGAGTTTGGATGCTAATTCTAATGTCCAATACATATATCTTCAGTTTTAGGGTTAAACATCAAAAAATTGGACTGCGAAATAAATACTTTTTTTTGAATTACAAATTTTTATTCCAAAAAATTTCATTAATTCCATCTCTTTTTGCCATTTTCCTTGCTAATATAAAAAATAAATCCGACAAACGATTTAAAAAAACGATAATTTGTAAATATTTATTATTTTCATCATTTATGGAAACAACACGTCTTTCTGCCCTACGACATACTGTTCTTGCTATATGACACCACGAAACTGCATGACTACCTGCAGGAATTATGAAATTAGTGATTTCAGGTAATTCTTGTTGATATCTGTCAATAGCTTGTTCTATGACAAAAATATCTTTATTCTCTATTTGATTCAATTGCGGTAAGGGATATTCTGCTTCGTCTTCCTCTGCAGATAATAAAGAACCAATATCAAAAAGTTTATTCTGTATAAATTCAATTAGATTAATATCAAAATCTTCATTAACATAATTTAAAACCATGCCTACATTAGCATTAAGTTCGTCAACTGTGCCATAGGCTTCGAGTCGGATGTTATCTTTACTGACTCGTTTACCACCCAGCAACGAAGTTTTTCCATTATCCCCTGTTTTTGTATATAACTTCATAATAAAACATTTAAATTAAAATCGGTTTTTCATTAATCGTATCAGATTCAATCAATCCGTCCCGCAATCGGATAATTCTTCTTGCATACCTTGCGATCTCATCTTCGTGAGTTACAACTATTATTGTATTTCCTTTTTGATAAATTTGTTCAAAAATTTCCATGATTTCTACAGAAGTTTTTGTATCGAGGTTCCCGGTTGGTTCATCTGCAAGGATAATTGAAGGATTATTAATCAGAGCTCTGGCAATTGCAACTCTCTGCCTTTGCCCACCCGAAAGTTCATTTGGTCTGTGATGTGAACGTTCGGCCAGTCCTACCGCTGCAATTACTTGAGAAGTCCTTTCTATTCTCTCACCTGATTTTACTCCTGCATAAATCAGCGGTAACATCACATTGTCAAATGCAGTATATCTGGGAAGTAAGTTAAAGGTCTGAAACACAAACCCAATTTCTTTGTTTCTGATATCTGCAAGTTCATTATCACTCATATCGCTGACATCAATACCATTAAGTACATATTTTCCAGAACTAACAGTATCAAGACAACCAAGAATATTCATTAACGTGGACTTACCGCTGCCCGAAGGTCCCATTATGGCAACATATTCGTTTTTGTTAATATTAAAACTAATGCCTTGCAAAGCCCTTACTACATTTGGCCCTACAACATAGTTTTTTATTACATTATTTAATTCAATCAGACTCACAATTTTTTTTCTAAATTACATAAAATTCCTTTTCGGAAGGCTTTTTAACAAAATTTAAACAAAACTCTCCACGAGGCAAATTGAAACCTGTAATTACAACTCCACATCTGAAAAGGTTTAAACAAGTCGAGTTAGTGTTATTTTTTACTATTTCCTGCCATGCACTATGCATGTCTAAGCTCCAGTTTATATCATCAATAACTACAATATTTACATCTTTCAAATAAGCATACTTTAATTTCTCGAAATACGACAAAACTGCAAATTTTCGATGATTACCATCAATAAATGCAAAATCAAAATATTTGTAATATGGATTAGTTTCATTAAAAAAATCATCGAAGGTTTTATTTATCAAAGTTATATTATTGAAATTGTTGATTTTTAATTTATTTGATGTAAATTCTACTGTATTAGGACAAGCTTCAACCGAAACAACATAAGAATCAGAAAACACAGAAGAAAAGTAAGCAGAAGCAATTCCTAGCGATGTCCCCAATTCTATTACTTTCTTAATCCCGAAATAGGAAATTAGTTTTTGATAAAATATTCCATACTGAGGTTTTGTTCCTGAAATTTTTGCTATATCAGATACTTTTCGGTGATTATTCTTAAATCCTCTTGAACCTGCACCAAAGTCAATTTGAATAATTGTTTCGTTTGACTTTAAAAGTTCCCCATAATATTTTAAGGCTTTTACAGAATAATGTTCTACTTTAGTTATATCCAAAACATTAGTTATAAAGTCATCAGAAAATATGAAGTTTTGTTTTTTTCTAAATAAGTATTCAAGATTGCAAAAATTCATGTAAACAATTTTAAATTTAAAAGTATCACAAATAAAAACAAATTTAAGAAAAGGATAAAATCAAAAGAATAGCTGTACCAAAATTTTAGATGATCAAAAAGGGAAAGGATTGGAGTGATAAAATAATTAGTTAAATTATTTATTTTATGTTTGTGTTGTTATTTTTATTTTTTAATTTTGCAATAATTTGCTTATTAAAAATCTTTTTACAATGAATCAAAAAAGCAAAAAAGTAAAACGTAATATCTTTCCACAAGAGATTGTGAACTTGCCGGTTAAGGAATGTCCTCACTGTGGCAGCAAACATTTTATCAAGTTTGGAAAGTATGTAAATGTATCGAGATATAGATGTAAAGAATGTCGTCGCACGTTTGTTCCGACAAGCGGAAGCAGCATTCATTACATAAATAAAAAAGAAAAGTTTTTGAGATTGTTTGATATGTTCAATATTGGGGAAGTTTTGACGATAAAAAATATTTCACAAAAATTTGGAATTAGTATTTTAACTGCCTTTGATTGGCGACATAAGATTTTTTTGGCCTTGCAATTAGTCAAGCAAGATTACGAATCAGTAACGATAGCAAATAAAATTGTTTTTAATTTCAACGAAAAAGGTCGTAAGAGAGTGTCCGGAAGAAGAGTAAAAATTAAACAAAGAGTTAATTTGTGTTCTATTACAGATAGTAGAATAACAGAGTTTAAGTTTATTAACATCGGAGAAAGTATAAGAAAAGATTTTCACCTACGATTTGACGGTAGAGTTCGGGATAGAGCTTTATTATTTTTTAAGGATGATGAAAACATTTTAATTGACGACATTAAAAATTTAAAAAAAGAAAAAAATATTCCTGTAAAAATCAAGAAATTAGAAAAGTGTTTGAAAATACATAAATACAAATCAGAAGAATTCAAAGTTTTTATAAATAGGTTTATGCGTGGAGTATCCACTAAGTACCTGCAAGTATATGCAAATTTTTATTCGTTTTTGCAAAGTTTAAAATCTGTTCCGGATTACTATAAACTTTTAGAGGTTAGACTTGCGTGGATAAAATATTTAAAGATGGAGGAATTATACAAAGACTTTTTGAATAAGAATTATTCACCATATCCCGATTATGTCGCCATAAATCGTAGATGGAAATCTAAAAACATAAGGTTTAAAGTTGATTATAACGAAATGTTAATTAATAATTATATATAAATACGATGTGCTAAGTTGAAAATTTAATTGTATATATTATTTGTAAAAATCTAATTAGAAAATATTTAACGAATGATGTACTTTATCCTTACACCACTAATCATTAGCATTTTGATTTCTAATGTTTAATTCTGAATTAAAACTCCAACAAGTAACAAACATTTCATATATTTGTAGTAAATATAATTTTTTAATGTCAATACTTGATAAGGAACTTAAATATTTACCGGGTGTAGGACCTAAAAAAGCGGAACTTTTAAACAAAGAACTTGGTCTTGAAACATACCGTGATTTAATATATTTTTTTCCTTATCGTTATATTGACCGTAGTAAATTCTATACTGTAAAAGAACTACACAAAGATTTACCTTATATTCAGCTAAAAGGTAAATTTTTAAATTTTGAGACGACAACAATTTCCAGAAGTGGAAAAAAATTAGTAGGATATTTTGCTGATGATACAGGAGTTGTTGAAATTGTTTGGTTTCAAGGAATAAAATGGATAAGAGATTCTATACAGCTTCACAAAGAATATATTTTATTTGGAAAACCCAAAGAATTTTTAGGACGTATTAACATTGTTCATCCTGATATTGAAGATGTTGAAAAGTGGAAAACTCAAATCGCTAAAAATCTTTACCCTCAATACAGTACAACTGAAAATTTAAAAAATAGTTTCATTACCTCAAAAACAATTCAGAAACTTTGCGAGACTCTGCTTAAAGAGATATCTGGTAAAATTGAAGAAACTCTTCCTCTAAATTTTCGAGAAAAACATGAATTGTTAAAACTCGAAGATGCAATAAGAATTATACATTTTCCGGAAAATACAGAAGAATTGTCTAAAGCTCAGTATCGTATTAAATTCGAGGAATTGTTTTACATCCAACTAAATCTTTTGCAAATAAAATTCAAACGTAAGAAAAACTCTAAAGGCTTTACCTTTGATAAAAACAAGGACTACTATGTAAAGCAATGTTTTTATAAAAATATTCCTTTTAAACTCACTAATGCTCAAATTAGAGTACTTCGTGAAATCAGAACAGATGTTTCGAGTGGAAAACAAATGAATCGCTTGCTTCAAGGTGATGTAGGCAGCGGTAAAACAATGGTGGCTCTTTTAAGTATTTTAATGGCAGTAGATAATGGCTATCAGGCCTGCATGATGGCTCCAACCGAAATTCTTGCACAACAACATTTTAACTCCATAAAAAAATTCCTTCAAGGTTTGGATTTAAACTTCAAGTTGTTGACAGGTTCGACGAAAAAAAAAGAAAAAGAAGAAATTTACAAAGAACTTGCCGAAGGAAAAATACATATTATTATCGGAACACATGCTCTGATTGAAGATGTTGTAGAATTTAAAAACTTAGGATTTGTTGTTATTGATGAACAACATCGTTTCGGAGTAGAACAGAGAGCAAAATTATGGATTAAAAATAAAATTCCCCCACATGTGTTAATAATGTCTGCAACACCAATACCTCGTACCTTGGCAATGACGCTCTATGGCGACCTTGATGTATCTGTTATTGATGAATTACCCCCTGGACGAACAAAAATTATAACAAAACACTTTACGGATAAGGACCGAATGCGAATTTTTGGTTTCATAAAAAAACAAATAGAGCTTGGCAGACAGGTTTATGTTGTGTTTCCATTGATACAAGAATCCGAAACAATGGACTACAAAGACCTTGAAGATGGTGTTGAAGGTTACAGTAGAGCATTTCCTCCACCAAAATACAGTATTTCTGTTGTACATGGTCGCATGAAACCTGCCGATAAAGAATATTCCATGCAACTTTTTGTTCGGCATCAAACACAAATTATGATTGCTACCACAGTAATTGAGGTGGGAGTTGACGTACCAAATGCAACTGTAATGGTAATAGAAAGTGCAGAAAGATTCGGGCTTTCGCAATTACACCAATTGAGAGGCAGAGTAGGAAGAGGTTCTGAACAATCATATTGCATACTTATGACAGCCGACGAACTCTCCGATAATGCATATAACAGGATATTAACTATGGTTAACACAACCGATGGTTTCGAAATAGCTGAAACAGACCTTAAGCTCAGAGGTCCCGGAGATATGGCAGGTACTCAACAGAGCGGGTTCAGTCTCAACCTAAAAATGGCTGACCTCAGCCAGGATGGACAACTTATTCAATACGTAAAAATTCTTGCAGAAGATATTCTTAACGATGATCCCGAATTACAAAAACCAGACAATACTATTTTTCTTAAACAACTTAAAATTATTAACCGCGGAAAAATTGATCTTGGAATAATAAGTTGATGTGTATAAAACAAACAACCGACCAGCAAAAGCTGGTCGGCTGTTAAATGTTCATGGATATTGGTTTGGTTATTTTCTGTTTTGTTTAGCTTCAATACTTAATGTAGCATGCGGAACTGCTCTTAATCTTTCTTTGCTTATCAACTTTCCGGTTTCCCGACAAATTCCATAAGTGCCGTTTTCAATCCTCACTAATGCAGCTTGCAGATGTTGTATAAATTTTAACTGCCGTTGAGCAATTTTTGCTATTTCTTCTTTTGTCATCACGTTTGCACCTTCTTCCAACAACTTGAAGGTTGGTGAAGTGTCCATAGTGTCGTTTGTGTCGGTAAGACTTAACATACTTTTGTACAGCTCATAATCTTTTTGAGCTTTATCCAATTTTTTCAGAATTATTTCTTTGAACTCCTGAAGTTCTTCGTTGGTGTATCTGGTTTTTTCTTGACTTTCTTCGCTCATAAGCCCTAAATTTTAAGTTCGACTTTTTGTTATACTCACTTCTGTTTCAAAATCATTTATTTCTACGATTAATTTTTTATTTTGTTCCAAATCATTAACTATTTTTAACGATAATGCTAATGTTTGAGAACATATATAATCTTTATGTTTTAACAATGCTGAATCAATTTCAGGATGCGATGCCACTTCAATATTAATTTTGTCAGTAACATCAAATCCACTGTCTTTACGAATATTTTGAATACGATTAATAAATTCTCTTGCAATACCTTCAGCAATTAAATCATCATTCAATGTTACATCAAGAGCAACGGTAAATTTGCCTTCATTATCCACAAGCCAACCGGGAATATCTTCACTAATGATTTCGACATCTTCGATACCTATGATTACTTCTTGATTACTTATGTTAAAAATAAACTTTCCTTGGTGTTCCAGTTGGTTAATTTCTTTTTGAGACATTGAAGTAATCAAAGCAGACAATTCTTTCATTATTTTACCAAATCTAGGACCGAGTAATTTGAAGTTTGGTTTTATTTTTTTTACCAAAAAGTCGGCACTATCAGAAATAATTTCAATCTCTTTAATATTTGTTTCTGTGATTATGATATTTTTAACTTTTTCAAGCTGTTGTTTGAAATCACCTCCAATATCAGGTACAAGAGCTTTTTGAAGAGGCTGTCTTACTTTAATTCCTACCTTTCGACGTAAACTTAAAATCATTGACGAAATAGTCTGTGCCATTTGCATTCTTTCTTCAAGTGATTTATCAATCAGTGCTTCATTTACTTTTGGAAAATAAGCAAGATGAACAGATTCAAATTGTTCCTTAGCTGTAACAGAGTTTAAATCGCAATATAATTTATCCATGTAAAATGGAGCAATCGGAGCAGCTAATTTTGCAACTGTAATCAAACAAGTATATAAAGTTTGATATGCAGAAATTTTATCTTCGGAATAATCACCGCCCCAGTATCTCTTTCGTCCAAGACGAACATACCAGTTGCTAAGATTATCATTAACAAATTCTTGAATCAAACGACCGGCACGAGTATTTTCATAATTCGAGTAACACCAATAAACGTCTTTAATCAACGAATTCAACAAACTCAAAATCCATCTGTCGAGTTCGGGGCGTTTTTCAAATTCCACTTCCGGTTCGCTGTATTTAAACCCGTCAATATTAGCATATAGTGCAAAAAAACTGTAAGTGTTGTATAAAGTACCAAAAAATTTACGCTTCACCTCATCAACACCGAAAAAGTCAAATTTAAGATTATCCCATGATTGTGAATTGGTAATCATATACCAGCGTAAAGCATCCGCACCGTACTCGTTCATGGTTTTAAAAGGATCAACGGCATTACCTAGACGTTTAGACATCTTGTTGCCGTCTTTATCGAGAACAAGACCGTTAGAAATAATATTTTTAAAAGCAACAGAATCTTTAATCATTGTAGAAATAGCATGTAGAGTGAAAAACCAACCGCGAGTTTGATCTACCCCTTCTGCAATAAAATCAGCAGGAAATAAATTCTCGAAGTTTTCGGAATTTTCGAAAGGCCAATGCCATTGTGCATAAGGCATAGCTCCGGAATCAAACCAAACATCAATTAGATCTGGCTCACGATACATCTTACGACCATCGGAAGAAACAAGAATTATTTCATCAACATAAGGACGGTGAAGGTCTATCTTATCGTAATTCTCTTTGTTGTAATCACCGGGTACAAAATCTTTCCAGTAATCAGCAGACATATATCCTTTTTCAACAGATTTTTTAATTTCGCTGATAAGCTCTTCAACCGAACCTATACATTTTCTTTCTTTACCGTCTTCAGTACTCCAGATCGGAAGAGGAGTTCCCCAATAACGTGAACGGCTTAGATTCCAATCAACAAGATTTTCAAGCCATTTTCCAAATCGTCCTTCACCGGTACTTGCAGGTTTCCAATTGATTGTTTTATTAAGTTCAATCATTCTGTCTTTTACTGCTGTTGTTTTGATAAACCATGAATCCAAAGGATAATATAAAACCGGTTTATCGGTACGCCAACAATGTGGATAATTATGAACATGTTTTTCAATTCTAAATGCTTTACCTTGTTGTTTTAGCATTACAGCAATATCAACGTCAGTAGTAGTTTCTTTTGCACTGCCTTCGGGATCGTATTCATTTTTAACATATTTTCCTGCAAATTCTGAATATGTAGTAATATTAACATATTTAGAAACAAATTCAGAATGTATATCTTCAATTCTATAGAATTTTCCTTGTTTATCAACTAATGGACAAATATTTCCATCTTTATCATAAATTATCAAGGCAGGTATTCCGGCAGCTTTTGCCACTCTGGCATCATCAGCACCAAATGTAGGAGCAATATGAACTATTCCGGTACCATCTTCAGTAGTAACATAATCACCAGGAATAACTTTAAATGCGGGAGACATTGGTTTTACCCAATCAATAAGCTGTTCGTAGTCGCATCCAAGCAGGTCTTTCCCGTAAAATTCATCTACAACAGACCAGGGAATAAGTTTATCTCCTTGCTTGTAAGCATCAAAATCTAAATCTTTTGATTCTGGTTTAAAATAAGCGCTCAAACGATCTTCGCAGAGAATTACGTAAATCTTTTCACCAGAATATGGATTAAAAGTTTTTACTTTAACATATTTAATATCAGGACCAACTGCAAGGGCAGTATTACTTGGTAATGTCCAAGGTGTAGTTGTCCATGCAAGTATAAATAAATTAGTATCTAATCCGTTATAAAACTTTTCTGAATTATTATTATTAATTACTTTGAAAAGAGCAACAACGGTTGTATCTTTCACATCACGATAACATCCCGGCTGGTTAAGCTCGTGAGTACTTAATCCGGTTCCTGCAGCAGGCGAATAAGGCTGAATTGTATATCCTTTGTATAAAAATCCTTTTTCGTAAAGTTGTTTTAGTAAATACCATATAGTTTCGATGTATTTACTATCATAAGTAATGTATGGGTCATCCATATCAACCCAGTAACCCATCTGACTGGTAAGTTTTTCCCACTCGTCGGTATATTTCATTACCTCTTTACGGCAAATTTTATTGTATTCTTCAACACTTATTTTTTTACCAATGTCTTCTTTTGTTATTCCGAGAGATTTTTCTACACCAAGTTCTACAGGTAAACCGTGAGTATCCCAACCAGCTTTTCGGTCAACCCGATATCCTTCCATTGTTTTAAAACGACAAACCACATCTTTAATAGTTCTTGCCATGACATGGTGAATTCCGGGAGTTCCATTTGCTGATGGTGGACCTTCATAAAAAATAAAAGGTTTATTATCTTCTCTTGTTTTTATACTCTTTTTAAATGTTTCATTATCTTGCCATCTTTTTTCATACTCTTTGTTTATTGAAGCAAGATTGAATTCTTTGTACTCTGCAAATTTCTTATCCATCTTAATATCACCATTTTAAATAAGCTGCAAATATAATTCTATGTGATAAACTTTCAAAATTGAATTTTGTTATTAATTGTTGTCTTTTTATTTCATAAAAAGATCAATCTACTAAATTCATTAAATTTTTAACATATTGGTTTACAAAAACTTAATAAATATCAACTATTATTTATTAACAAAACATTAAATGAATGTTAATTTACTGTAAAACAGATTATTAAATTCTTATCAAAATTTACAAATTATTGATTCACAGTAATGTAATTTTATTAACATTTTTTAGAAAAAATGTTAATACTTGTAGAAAAATCTTGAAAAAAATTTTTGCACAAATCTAACTCTGTCTCTTATACACATCTGACGCTGCCGACGAG
>LUZK01000077.1 GCA_001603595.1 Bacteroidales bacterium Bact_19 | reverse complement strand
TCTCACTTTACGAAAATATTAAAATAAATTAAAAATTTTATAAATTTGAATTAAAATTTCGAACTTGATGAAATTATATAAAATAGCTATATTGCTACAATTAACATTTTACGGAATGGCTTTCTCACAAACTCTCGAAACTCAATTTAATGACATAGCCTCAAACCACGAAATGATTGGCGGCAGCCTAGTGGTTTTCTGCAAAGACGGGATTATTGAAAACTTATCTTATGGCAAAGCAGATTACAACAGAAACATCCCTGTTACAAATCAAACCAAATACAGAATTGCAAGTATTTCCAAAACGATTACAGCAATAGCAATAATGCAGCTTGTAGAACAAAATTTACTTTCACTCGACGATGATATAGGAAGTATTTTAAATTACGAAGTAAAAAATCCGAATTATCCAAACACAGCTATTAATGTCAGAATGTTGTTATCACACACTTCATCAATTATTGACGGATCAACTTACAGCAGTTTTATGCAGGCTACCGTTAATAACAATCCCATTCCTGACCTCAGCGAAATTATCAGCCCAGGCGGTAGTTATTACACAATCGGACAATTCACCAATACAGTTCCCGGAACATACTTTAATTATTCTAATCTAAATTATGTGATCCTTGGCACGATTGTCGAGAAAATCTCCGGACAGCGGTTCGATATTTATTGTAAACAAAATATCTGCGAGCCTTTAAATATTGATGCGTCGTTTAATGTTAATGACCTCACAGACATAAATCAATTAGCGGTTTTATATCGTAAAATTTATGGAGTCTGGACTCCTCAAGCTGATAATTTTCAAGGAATACAACCTGTCTTTACAAACCTCGAAGGATATATTCCTGGAACTAATGGCGGAAGATTTGCCCCTCAAGGTGGATTTCGTTGCTCTGCCGAAGATCTTGCAAAAATTTTCATTACACTGCTTAATAAAGGTTCATATAATGAAGTACGGATTCTATCAGAAGAAACTTGCAGCGAAATGTTTACAAGTCAATGGAACTACAATGGTACAAACGGGAATAATTATTACGGATTGTTCAGAAACTGGGGACTGGGAGTACATATTACAACTTCGACTTCGGGTGGGGATATTGTCTTAGCATCAAGCACTTCGATGTTTGGCCATCCTGGCGAAGCTTATGGTTTAGTGAGCGATGCTTATATTGATACTTTAAGGCAAATAGGTTTTATATTTATTACAAACGGGGTTGGCACAGGGTATCAAACTAATAATTATTCCGCTTTTTATACAGTTGAACAAGATGTTTTTGATGCAGTTGAAAATTTTTCGAATTTTTCTGTATGTAACACAATAGATTTAAACTTATCAACCAAAACCTACACCGAAATTTTTCCTAATCCTTTTGACCAAATACTTTTTATAATATCTGCAAATGTTGAAAAAATTAGAATTTACGATTTAACAGGCAAAATGATTTATGAAAATAATTCCCCTGAAAAATTTACTTCAATAGATACCCAAAACTTTAAACCGAGCTTTTATTTCATAGAAATTAAAACTAATAACACCAATCAAATAACGAAAATAGTAAAGCTCTAATTCTAAAAAAATTTTCGTAATAAATACATTAAAAAACTTAGCACAATAGAAATTAAAATCATACTGGTTATAGGAAAATAAAATTTAAAGTTTTCCTTTTCAACTTTTATATCTCCCGGAAGATTTCCAAACCAGCTGAATTTATCCCCAATAAAATACAGTAATAATCCTGCAATAATCAACACAATCCCGATAACTATCAGATATTTTCCGATGATACTCATAGTTCTAGGTTTGTTTAAAAAACTAACTGAACTCTAATAATTTGTTGTCCATTTTTCATGTTCCGGCATATACAAAAGCCATAGTAAATTCAAACTATAATAAGACTTAAGTATATAATCTCCTACTACCTTTTTAATTGGATGATAAGCTACTTCAAACAAAATTCTGGAATCAGAAAGTGGCATTCCCAGAGAGAATCCCAACGCAACATCAGGTTTTATGGCAACATCATCATTTATATAAATAAATTCTTCACCCGATCTTGAAAAAAAAGAGTATTTAG
Source organism: Bacteroidales bacterium Bact_19 (assembly GCA_001603595.1). Taxonomy (GTDB): domain Bacteria; phylum Bacteroidota; class Bacteroidia; order Bacteroidales; family ML635J-15; genus Bact-19. The sequence goes on along the minus strand of LUZK01000077.1, from coordinate 26,269 downwards.
AAAAAAATTTATCCGAATGAAACTTCTTACCTAAATAAAAAGCAAATGAATTACATTTTGTTTTATCATTATTATAAAATATGTTTTTATAATCGAACCTATATTGCATTGATGTTGTTTGAGCATTAAAAAATGGTATGCTAAAATTTCCTAACCCTAGTATAATAAAACTGCTGTTGGTTAGAAAATTTTGTTGATACTGCAAGTCAAATCCCGGAACAAAACCACCGCAAAAATAAAAAAATTTCGATGACAAACTAACAAAAAAAGGATACTTGTTAGTTACCTCAACTTGAATATTCTGAGACGTAAAAATCAATAAACCAAAATAAAAATTCAAAAATAAAAATATTTTTTTCATAATAATTTTATAAAAAACAATTGAATAAAATCGTTGTAGTATTGTACAAAATTACATTATTTACGTTTATGTCAGATTAAAATTTTATATTTACAGTAAACCCAATTTCAAGAGATTTAAAAAATCTGACATAAAAGAGCTAACTTATGTACATTAAACTCATTATCAGTATGTTAGAAATTTAGTTAGATAGAATTAAGCATTTGCAAATACGAAATTAACCTAAAGACCGAAATATTTGGGCGTTGAGGCTCTCGAAACGCCCGTATGCTGATGTTTTCCCTAACAAAAAGTATTATTTCATTACATACCTTCATAATTAATACCAATATAAACAAAATTAAGATAATACGCATCAATGATATATAATCAGGCAAACATTTATTAATACTCTAAAACCACGTAATTAAAAAAGAATAAGGTTTTTAAGCAATATCATCTCTACTTCACAACAACAAACTTTTTATTTATTGTAAAATGGCTACAAGATATTTGAATTGTGTAAACTCCGGGATTTAATGAATTTAGTTTTATCGAATTGTCGGAATATTTATCATTAAAAATAATTTTTCCACTTATGTCTATAATTTTGAAAATTGCATTGTCGAGATTTTTATTTGATTTAATAGTAACATATTCTCTTTCTCTTGCCGGATTTGGATAAATTTCGATGAAATAATCCTGATTCTGGTTGATGTTATCGCAAATATAAACAGGAATATTTAATTCATAAAATTCTGAAATACAGTCATAGCTTGAGATATGCCAATCGTAAAAATAGTAATAATATTGAGTTGGATATGAAGAGGCTGAACTGTATTTAATGGAAACTACATCTGCAATTTGATACGGATAACTTAGACTTGCTGATTGATCTGATCTAAAGAGATAAGGCGTTCCGAGTCCGGCAAGTTGTAAATTATTTGCAACCGGCACATTAAACCCAAGACTGATGTATGAAACTCCGGCAGGACAATAAACATCTCGTACATCAATTATCTCCTGATTTGAATTACGAAGAGCGATAGTTCGGTTTCCTGCATATTGAGCATTGACAAGTACAGAATCCAAAATAAAAGGCTGATAAGCATCAAAAACAAGGTAATGAATGTATGAAGGATTACCAAAAAAACTACCTCCGCTGGTTAAATTTGTTTCGCCAACGGAAAATGTTTCTCCATGAATAAATTCACGCAAGTAATATTTTATAATTGGAGTTTCCCATATATCTGGAGCGGGATGTTCCATAAAGTTCCCGGAAAAGAATTCCTGTTCATCTTCAGGACTATTATACCAAAAAATAGTGCCTCCTGAAGATTGCAATTCAATTGAAAAAGGCTCCCCATCACAGGCTTCGATAGGATTTTGTTGTGGGAATTCAAGCAAATTAACAGTAATGAAATTGTTTTTAGTTAATGTATTTTGTCCGTACTGATTAGAAACAGTAAGGCTAACGTTGTAAGTTCCGTTTTGTATATAAGTATGAATAGGATTTTGTTCTGATGATGTATTTCCATCACCGAAATCCCATAGCCATTGTTGAGGATTATTAATAGAATTATCATTAAATTGTACAACGCCTAAGCATGTATTTAGAGGTTGAGCAGAAAAATATGGAGTTGGGGGGTTCTCGCTTCCGATACAATCAAATTGAATTTTGAAACCTTGCAAAGCCAATCCGGCATCACTGTAAAATCTAATAGTAATAGCATTACCGGAACTTGTAATAATACCCGGATTTCCTGTTGTATTACAATAATAAGTGTCATTAATCAAAGGGGCGGAAATTGACGTACCGTCATAAAAAGCAATATAATCATAATCGCAGTAAGAACCGCTACCAGGTTCGATATCAAATTCAAGTATATTAAGTTGAATTTGATTTCCGTCAGGAGCAATGATAGTAATACTTCCATCAGTGTTGTCATAATAGTTTTGAGTAGGACCTCCTGCATCGTAAATAATTCCGGTACAGCCTTCAACAATTTGATTTCCTGATTGAGGCATCAAGTAAAAACATGGTATTGAAGGATCGATAAAGACAAAATTTTCCTTAACCATCTGTTGAGTACCGCAAGATCCGGAAACTGTGAGAGTAACGGTAAAACTTCCGAAACTTGTGTACATATGAGCGGGATTTATTTCGGTTGAGGTAGCTCCATCGCCAAAGTCCCACAAGAAACTATCGCCATTATAGCTTTGATTAATAAATTGCACCACAAAAGGAGGCTGACAGGCTTCAGTTACATTGGCGTTAAAATCGGCGTGAACAATATTTTCATAAGGAGAGGCTACTCCTATAGCATAAAAAGCGTTGCCCACAGCTTCCACTTCAGGAGAACATGCGCCATAAAGGTCAGCAGCAGCCTGCATACCATAGAACCAGGCGTCGTTGTAGTTTGAATTTGGAGTGAGATAAACCGTTTGCATGCGGAACATAATATTTTCGGCTTTCAAAATACCTATCGCAGACACCGAATAAGAATTCCCGTGATCGTTTGTTCCGGTTCCTCCTTCGCTAAGCAAGTAAAACAAGTATGCCATAGGTCCGTTATTGGTATGTACGCCTCCATAATCCTGAGTTCCTGAATACCAATATTGCCCAAGATATGTGTCAGGTTTGTTGTAAACTTTGGGATTAGACAATGATCTTATAACAATACCAATATCTTCACCAATAGTCCAATCAGCAAATTCTTGAACGGCAAAAAATTCTATTGCAGTTCCAAAAATATCAGAAAATGCCTCATTAAGAGCTCCGGATTCGTTAATATAGTTTAGATTACTTGTATATGTTGTTAACCCATGACTAATTTCATGTCCGCAAATATCTATTGTAGTTAAAGGCGTGATACTTTGATCAGGATTTCCATCCCCGTATGTCATATATTGACCATTCCAAAACGCATTTACATTTGAACTCATTCCATAATCAATAAGATTAAAATGAACGAACGACCAAAGACGATACCCGTTCCCGTCAATACTATTTCTGCCATGGCGATTTAGAAAATAATCATAAGTTGACATTGTAGCAAAATGAGCATCTGGAGCATATTGGTCAAGTTGAGGATTTTCATTATTCCAGTAATTATCATCATCGTAAAATTCCACTGCACTTGCCCAGCTGCTTGTATTCTGACAATTTAGTGTTCGTATCCCCTGCCCTCTTGTTCTATCGTCAAGCACATAGTTGCTACCTGTGAACCATGTGTTTATTTGTCTTGTCCCGCTATATTGTGTTTCTGCTGTTCCTATTGCATTTGAATTATACAAAGTAACAATTGAAAAGAGTACTTTTCCACTTTGTGCATCTACATAGACATTTTGTCTTGACAAAGGATAACGAGCATAAACATCAAATTTATAAGCTGCCCTGAATTCAGAATTTTTAAACTCAATATTAGAAGGAACGATTACTTTTTCGGCCTTAGGAAAATAAGTAGCTTGATCATTTTCAGTAAAAATTTTCAAAAAGTTTTCTTCTTCGGCAGATTCCCACATATATTGGTCAGCACCTACATAACTCAAAGCCGATTGTAAAGCCGTTTCTTCAGAAATATTAAATTGAGAATTGCAATCAATTTTATCAATTACATCTCCATTAAATGCAACTATTCTACCATTTTTCGAATGGATATGCAATCTGGAAAATTCAACCGGATATCCTGCAAAAGTCTGATAATATCTGTATGTAATTTCAACCTCATTATTTTTCTGTTCCTGATATTTAATATAACCAATCTTATCATCATTCGAGATTGACTTTATTAGATTCAAAACTTTATTTTCGGATAAATTGACATTGTCTGAAAATTTCACAAAATCCGGAATCTTGGAATAATCTTTCATTCTGAGTATTTGAGCATAGGGGAACAGCTGAGAGGCTTTTTCTCCATAATAAATCTGAGAATAAGATAATACTACACCAAAAACAAATACAAATAATAAAAGAATCTTTTTCATAAAATAACTCTGTAGAAAATGAATAATATTTTTTTTGCAAGATAATTAAAATTTCAAAATGATGCACATAAATTAACGTATTCCGGCTTTTCTTAGAGCATCTCGATATTTTTTTGCATTTATTTCGTGTTGAGCAAGAGTAACAGCAAATTCATGATAACCGGAAAAGTCTGCTTTAGCACAAAAATAGAGGTAATTATGTTTTTCGTAATTAAGCACTGCATCTATTGAAGAAATTGACGGAATATTTATTGGTCCTGGTGGTAATCCAGGATATTTATATGTATTATAAGGGGAATCTATCTCAAGATGACGGTTTAAAACCCTCCTAATAGAAAAATCACCTACAGCAAAAATTACTGTTGGATCAGCCTGAAGCAGCATTCCTTTATTCAATCTGTTAATATAAACTCCTGCAACACGTGCTTTTTCTTCATTTTTCTGAGTTTCTGCTTCAACTATAGAGGCCAGCACTGAAACTTCAACAGGTGTGAAACCTATTTTTGAAGCCTTACGTTTGCGTTCATCATTCCAGAATTTTTGATATTCCTCATACAACCTTTCAATCAATTTTTCGGGTGTAATTGTCCAATAAACCTGATATGTATTTGGAATAAACATTGCCATAAATGTCTGAAGGTTGAACCCGTATTTCTCAGCAGTTTGAGGATTATTTAAATATTCCGCAATTACTGCTGAATCTGCTTCAATATATAATGCTAACTTTCCAGCAAGTAGTTCGAAACTCCTTAGTGAAATAAAACTCAAATTTACCGGAGTTTGCTTACCGCTACGCAAAAGATTTACCAACTCATTGTTCGACATCCCATCATACAACTCATACCTACCAGCTTTAACTGAGTTGATATATTTCTTTTTTTCAGCAACAAAACGAAATGAATTTATATCGTCAACAAAATTATTCTCTTTCAAAATTCTGCAAACATCTTCAAAATCTGAACCTGTAGGTATATACAAAAATTCTTTGGATTTATCCAGCTTAATGTTTGGTTTAAAAATATAATTATAATATTTCATTCCCAGAAGTCCTCCTAAAATCAGGATAACTAAAAAAAACACCAGCATTATAGGAATAATCTTTTTATCTTTAGCCATCAGTAATCTTTTTAATGGCAAATTTATATTTTTATTCGAAATAAATAAATTTCGGCAAACTAATTTAATAACGAAACTGCCATTCTTTTAGGTAATATAGTTTTGAAGTTTTCCACTTACGTTTTGTTGGAAAGGCATACTCTAATGAAGTATATCTTGTAACAAAATCAGCATAGAACTCTTCTACCAATGTGTAAAAAGGCCAAATGTTCTTTTGTATCAGATATTTTTTTGTAAAAGGCTCAAAACTCTGTGTTATAAAACCTAAAAAATAATTACAATACATCGCAATATATTTTGTTGCCACCCCCTTTAATCTTTTATTTATCCAGGTTTTAAACATTTGATTCTGAATTTTGAAAGTTCGTATTTTACTATTATTTATTTTACTTTCAAAATTAATAAAATTCGTATTCCTATTCGTTGAAAATTTTTTAAAACACTCCATATCAGGACAAGTAATTGCTTTTATCTTCTTCATTTTTTTAGCGAATAATCTTTGAAAATGTTGCTTTTCTAAACTACCAACATTTGATAACTTCATCTCTCCGCGAACATTGTCTTTTACAGATAAAATTCTGGTCTTAAAATTATCATCACATAAAAATATTGGGTCATTCCCTGTTTTGCGACTGTTCGGAATACCTTTCCTTCCTTTCTGATTAAACAAAAACCACAAATCTTGCATAAATATTTCACCAAGAAAGTTTTTATCATTCAAAGGAATAGACATTAGAATTTTATGCCTCCAGTCAAAAGCTGTCAATGGAGCAATTTCAAAACGTTTACACATTTTTTTTAAACTTACCATTCCTTCTCTTTGAATGAAATTAGCATAACTTAAAAACAAATCTTTTTTATGAATGTAATGCAAACTTGTTCCTGTGCTTGGTAAAAATGTTCTCCTGCAGTTTTTACATTTATAGCGAACAGTAAATTTATACTTACCATGCTTCACAAATTCTAGACTCCCGCACCATGGACAATGTTTTACATTAATCACTTTTTGATAAATGTTAAGCAACTCTTTGGATACATTGTTTGACATAAAAGAAATATTTGGTGCAAAAATAATAAAAATCCACATAATTTTGTATTACAGAAAAAATTTATTTATAAAAAAATATAATTCTTTTATTATTGCACTGGTAATCTTTATGCTATGCTATTTATTAAACATCACATAACATATCGCTCAAAAAAATTTTTTACTATAAGTTTTTTATTTTTATCTAAATTTTTTCGTTTCTTATTATCCACGGGCTTAATTTTATTTATTATAATACTTGTATTCTCTTGCGATAATGATTCCTCCCGATGTTTCAAATCAAATGGAGAAGTCAAAACAGTTAAGTATGATTTGGAATACTTTAATAAAGTAAAAATTTACAGTGATTTTGAAATTGTTTTCGAAAACTCTCCTTTTTATTCAATTACTATTACTACAGGAAAAAACTTATTACCTTTTATTGATTATTATATTGAAAATTCCGTTTTAATACTAAGAGATAGAAATAGTTGTGATTTTCTAAGAAAATATTTAAAAACTAAGTTAATAATTTCCGCACCAAAACTTTCACAAATTGACATAATGGAAACTTGTGATTTAATTAGCTATGATACATTATATTTTGACAGGTTATTAATTGATAATTATGCAGGAATTTTAAAAACTGATTTACTGCTTTTTGGAGACAGTTTATATTTTCGTTGTCATGCAAGTACTGGAGATTATAGGATAAGAGGCGGCTCCAAGTTTGCATATTTTTATAATCGTGGTTCCGGTTATTTACGTGCAAGAGCGTTTATTGCTGATTACATTCATGCTGTGCATTATTCACTCGGAGATTCAGAAGTTAATGCAAACGATGCTTTAAAAATTGAATTTATTGATTACGGAAGAATTTTATCCTTTTCCGACAAGTGTCCTTTGATAATAACAGATAGAAATTGGGGCGATAAATTTGAAAATTTAGGTTGTCCCCAATAAAGTAGTTTTTTATTCATCATACTTTCGAACGATAAAAACATCATAATCCCCAAGATAATTAAACCCATATTTTTGATAAAGTTTACGAGCAACTAAATTTTCTTTGTGTACTTCAAGTTTTATTTGCAATCCTGATTTACGAGCGAAGTCCATTGTTTTTTCCATTAAAAGATGGCTTAATCCTTTTCCTTGATATTGAGGATGGATTCCGAAATGATGTAAATACAGTCTTCGTTTATCATTAGTAATCCAGGACGTCCCGATTATTTTACCGGATAGTTTTTCGGTTAAAACAAACAAAGCTCCCCCATTATTAATAGTATTTTTAATTACTTCAAGGTTATCTCCTCTATGAGCTCCTCCCATATCTGTTGCATTCCAAACTTCTAAAACGCCGCTATAATCAGATTCGTAAAAATCTCTGACAAAATACAATTCGCTTGACATAGTAACCAGTTTTTTAATAATTTTCTAATCTTTTTACATAATCCAAAAACAAATTCAAACTACGATATTTAGCATAATCAAATTTAAAATCAACACATTCTGAATAATAGTAATTTAGGTCTATGTATGGATAGTCTTTTTGGTAAAATTTTACAACTTGTGATAAATTATCAATACCATTTTTAAAAATATTGTTTAAATTATCAATTAAAGTTTGAGGCACTGAATTAAGAGCAACCCATACCGCAAAAACTGCAGGCAATCCGGTTAAATTATTCCATTCTTTGGCTAAATCTATTGCATATTTATAGTTCTTTCTGATTTTCATGGCTCTGTCACCAATAACGACTCCTCCTGTTTCATTGATGATGTTTTGTTCATAGCCATTTTGAGTATGAAGAAAATTCAAATCTTTTTTCCACATAAATTGATTTAATATTTTAATTAATAGAACAGATGTTTTGGATTGATAATCCAGTAATATTGTATTTAGCTCATTTATAGGCTTTTGACTTAACAACAAAACCGACTCAACTTTATTTTTTGCAGCAATACAATAATCAGAAAAAATTCTAAAATCATCAAGTTCTATTAATGCTCCAACAGGAACAAGACTAATTTGGGAATTTTTATTGTTAATTAATTCAAAACACTTTGATGGATAGCAAAATTCCAAATCAAAATAACTCTTACTTAATTTAGAGTTTTCCAGAGAATATCTAAAAGGCAAAGTATTTGAATAAGATACTAAAGAAACCTTAAACATTATTCAAAATTTTTGTCAAAATTAATTTATTTTTTTGATTATTTTCTTTTGAATTTTTGATTCCTTTTTTCAATTTTACAACACATTTAAATTTTAATTTTTTACAGTAAAAAGAATTTTATTATATAATTTCACTATTTTTTCACATAAATTTAATAAAAAATTATTCTTTTATTTTATTACTTTTTTTTATTTATTGTTTGAAGTTCAAACTTTTTCAATATATTTACAGAGCCAAATTAAGCGAGGTTTGAAAATGAAAAAAAATTTAGTTTTATTAGTTATATTTTTATATTGTTTTAGCAGTTTAAAATCACAATACAGCACAACCGGTACAGATTTTTGGTTAGCTTTCATGCAAAATTTCGATGATCCTGCTAATACAATATTGTATATCACCTCAGACGTTGCATCGTCAGGAACTGTTTCAATACCAGGATCTGGATGGAGTACAAATTTCAGTGTAGCGGCAAATGGTACAGCTACTGTAACAATTCCGGATACCCAAGATGCAGCTATTTCTACCAATAATTCAGTAGTGAATAAAGCCGTTAGGGTTACTTCCAATAATGCTGTAGCTGTATATGCAGCAAATCAAAGAACAGCTTCTTCGGATGCAACCTTAGTATTACCCGTTCACGCTTTAGGTGATACTTATAGAATTATGGCTTACAATTCATTTTCAAGTGATCAGCCAAGTATGTTTGCTGTTGTTGGAATTCAAAATAACACTTCAATTGAAATAATTCCAACTGCAGCCGTGCAAGGAGGTTCTGGGGCAAATGTACCATTTACTATAACATTAAATCAAGGACAGGTATATTTAGTAAAAAGCACCGGAGATTTAACGGGAACAATTGTAAGAGCAACTACTACTGGTCAATGTAATGATTTTGCTGTTTTTGCTGGCAATAGATGCGCTAAAGTTCCTACTTCATGCGATTACTGCGACCATTTGTACGAACAAATGATACCTATTAAGGCTTGGGGAAAACAATACGTTACTGTTCCTCTTATGACACGTAACGGCGACGTTTACAGAATTTTAGTTTCAGAAAACAACACACAAGTGAGTATAAATAATGGAGCTCCAATAAATTTAAATGCCGGTCAATTTTACGAAACTATGCAAACCGGAGCTTGTTTTATTTCAGCAAATAATCCTATTTGTGTAGCTCAGTACAGTAGAGGCACAAGTTGTGACGGAGTAACTTCTGACCCATTCATGATAATACTTTCTCCTATAGAGCAAACCCTTAATTACATTGTATTTCAAGCATTTAACACTACTGCAATTAATCAATTTTATACTAATATTGTTACTGAAACAGCTTTTACAAATCAGGTGCAATTAAACGGTGCAGCAATTACCGGTTGGCAAACTTTACCTTCAAACACTCAATACTCATACGTCAGAAAAAATATTCCGCAAGGGAGTCATGTTTTGACTTCACCTCAGGGTGTTTTGGCATCCGTTTATGGTTTTGGGAATGTAGAATCTTACGGGTACCTTGCCGGGGCTAACATTCAACCACTATACGTTAGTTTCGATATTATTATTGACGGTAACCCAATACCTTATGATGTTTTTCAAGACACTTTAAATTGCGAACAATCAGCAAACGGAGTAGGATTTTCAACTTCAGGATCAAACATAACCAATATCTGGTTTGACTTTGGAGATGGTAATACTGCTTCGGGGACTAATGTTTTTCACACGTATCAAAATCCGGGAGTTTATACTGTAACAATGCATTTTAGAAGAGTTGGCAGTTGCGTGGATGAAACTTTATCTATGCAAGTCCCTATTTCAAACTCTTTACCTCCATTTGATTTTATTAACGACACCATAGTTTGTAATGGTAGTCCATTTGTAATTAATCCTAATGTCAGCGGTGTAAATTTCTTATGGCAAAATGGTAGCACTGCCCCCACTCTTACAGCAAATGCAACTGGAACATATTCTCTGACAATTTCTGACAACTACGGATGTTCTGCAAGCAGATCGGCTTTTGTTAAATTTGTAAATTTAAGCGTAAATATTTCTGCTCAAGAAATAACCTGTTCAGGAGTAAATGATGGAGGACTAACAGCGTATCCGGTTGGAGGAGATCCTGCATACGCATATCACTGGAATACAACCCCACCTTCTTTTGCACAGACAATAACTAATTTAGGTGTTGGCACTTATAATGTAACTGTAACAGACGGTAACGGCTGCACAACATCAAGCAGTTATTCACTTACAATGCCTCCTGCTTTAAATGTTACAGTCAGTTCAACAACATCTCCATTATGTTTTGGACAGAACAATGGTTCTGCAGTACTATCTGTAAATGGAGGCACTGCCCCATTCATTGTTAATTGGAATAAACCAGGAGTAAGTGGATTAAATCCATCGAATTTGGGACCGGGAACTTATACATTTACTGTAACCGACGCGAATGGTTGTTATGGTACTGGTAACTTCACAATTTCTGAACCTGCAGAGTTAACTTATCAAACGTCTCAATTAAACGCGGCTTGCTATGGACAACCTATCAGTGCTACGGTAACCCCAATTGGAGGAACTCCTCCGATTACCATAACTTGGCAGGATGGATCTACCTCATTCACTAATACAAACATCCCAGCTAATACTAATTTTGGATTTACAATTACAGATTCTCACAATTGCAGTAAAACCGGAAGTGTTTATCTTCTTTCTCCTCCCGAATTGACTATGATAAGTACATATTCAAACATAAGATGTAAAGGAGAAAATAATGGGTCTATTTCTATCACTGTAAATGGTGGAATTCCCCCTTATTCCGCACTGTGGAATACGGGACATACAGGGTTAAGCTATAACAATCTTTCCCCAGGAGACTATTATGTAACAGTAATTGATCATAATTCATGTACATTGGCATCACATTTTAATATTCGTGAAGCATCTCAATATTTAAGATTAAACGTTACAACTCGAAATGTTACTTGTTCGGGATACAAAGACGGGGCAATATTATTATTAGCTTCTGGTGGCGTGTCACCTTATACATATTCAATAACTGATGGCATAAATACTTTTAATGGGCAATCTAATAATGGGGTTCCCGCAGGAGAATTTATTGCTTCGGTAACGGATAATTATGGATGTACTGTTGACACTACTGTAATAATCTCAGAACCTGCACCTTTAACCGCACTTGTTGGATATCTTGATCCAAGTTGTATGGGTAATAACGATGGGCTAATAAGAGTTTATCCAAGTGGTGGTACTGAACCATATATATTTATCATTGGCGGCTATGTAATTGACGAAGGATTATTAGCAGGTTTGTATCAGGGAGAATATACTATTATAGTTAAAGACTCCAGCAATTGTGAATTTAATTACGGAAAAGTTGAGTTAGTAGATCCGTTTATTGAGTGCATAAAAATTCCAAATGCTTTCACACCCAATAGTGATGGAATAAACGACACCTGGATAATTGAAGGATTGGAAATTTTCCCAGGATATATTCTTTATGTTTATAACCGCTGGGGGCAATTACTTTACCGCGGTGAGGAAGGTGATGAACCATGGGATGGAAAATACGATGGAAAAGCATTACCTGCAGGTTCATACGTTTATGTGCTTGATTTACGAAATGGTATGAAAGTTTATAAAGGAGTTGTTACTATTGTTTACTAATATTCAGGATTTTTATCCAACTCAATCGAAAAATAAAAATTATTTTTCTCTCGATTATGTATCTATATTGGAAATAATTTGCTAATAAATAGACTTTATATCTAAAACAATTTAAAATTCATTAATAAATATTTTTTATTTTTGTCAAAAATTATGTTTTTATTTAATTCAATGAAAAACACATCTAATTTTATTTTAATTGCAGGTCCATGCGTTGTTGAAAACGAAGAAATTACTTTTCAAACAGCTGAGACTTTAAAAAATATTTGTAAGAATTTTAATATAGATTTTATTTTTAAGGCTTCATACCGTAAAGCAAACAGAAGTAGCATAATCTCTTTCACAGGGTTGGGTGACAAGATTGCTATCAATATTTTGAAAAAAGTAAAAGAAAAGTTAGATCTGCCAATTTGTACCGATATTCATAGTGATAAGGAAGCAGAATTTGCATCAGAAGTTGCTGATATACTCCAAATTCCGGCATTTTTATGCAGACAAACCGAATTACTTATTGCAGCAGGCAAAACAGGAAAAATTATTAACATAAAAAAGGGACAATTTCTATCAGCCGAATCAATGAAGTTTGCTGCTGAAAAAGTTAAATCAACTGGCAATAATAACATTATATTAACAGAAAGAGGAACATTTTTCGGATATCAGGATTTAGTTATTGACTTTCGGAATATTCCTCGAATGAAATCATTTGGTTATCCGGTTTTACTTGATGTTACTCACAGCTTACAGCAACCAAACCAGATATCAGGAGTTACGGGAGGACAGCCAGATATGATTGAATACATGGCTAAAGCTGGTATTGCAGCAGGTGCCGACGGACTTTTTATAGAAACTCATCCTGACCCTTCCAAAGCTTTATCCGATGGCGCTAATATGCTAAAATTGGATTTGTTTAAAGACTTAATTGAAAAAGTTTTGAAGATTAAGAATGCATTATAAAAAATTTATTCATTACTTTTTCAAAACAAAATGAAAAGGGAGTAAATCTTTTATCGAAGTAAAAATCAGAACTTTATCTTTAGAGGCAAGAATTATTTTAATATTATTACCGAATCTAAATTCTGTTTCGGCAATTACTTGTCTACACGAACCACATGGAGTAATTACATCTTTAGAAACATTACCAAGCTGATCTAAAACTGTAATTGCAATTTCTGTAACGGGCAAATCTGGGAAATTCGCATTTGCAAAAAACAAAGCTACTCTTTCCGCACACAAACCTGAAGGATATGCAGCATTTTCTTGATTATTCCCCTCGATTATTATCCCATTTTGCAACCTTACAGCTGCACCTACTTTAAAATTTGAGTACGGAGCATAAGCCTTGCTTGCTGAATTAATTGCGTGCTGAATCAATTCCTTCTCGTCCTTAGAGATATTTTCTAAACTCAACTCTTTATATTTTATAATATGTTCTTTCACAGTATCCACATTTTTTGCAAAGATACATAAAAACTTAATTACTACTAAGTTAAAAATTTCTTTACAATATCATAGAAGACAAAGTAAATAAAATCTACTTTTTAGATTCGAAAAATTCAATTGAATTTATATCTTTATTTTAAAAGTTTTAATCAAAATTATATCTTTGCAAAAAAAAATGTTTGAATCTTTACAAGCAATGGATAGTGCAAGCCTAAACTTTTCGCAAGGTGGCTTGTTTGTATTAAACATTACTATCGGAATTATAATGTTTGGTGTGGCGTTAGAAATAAAAATGTCTCATTTTAAAGAACTTTTAAAAAAACCTATACCTATCATAGTAGGTATTTTATCTCAATTTGTTGTTTTACCTTTGATTACTTTTTTATTAATAATTGCTTTCTGGGATAACATTACTGTTGGTGTTGCCATGGGGATGATACTTGTAGCTGCATGTCCTGGTGGCAATGTTTCAAATTTTATTTCAACGCTTGCAAAAGGAAACGCGGCTCTTTCAGTTACTCTCACTGCAATAGCAACAATGATGGCAATTTTTTTTACTCCTTTAAATTTTTATTTCTGGGGGAAACTCTACAATGATATTGGTCCCTGGAGTAACAATGAATTACTTCGAGAGTTAGTGATTGATCCAGTGGAGATGTTTAAAACTGTTGTTATTCTTCTTGGAATTCCTATTTTATTAGGAATGTTAACAAATCAATTTTTGCCGAGATTTACCGAAAAAATCAAGAAGCCCATAAAAATTTTCTCTATCATATTTTTTATGGGAATGGTAGTTATAATGTTTGCAAACAACTACAATTATTTTATTAAATACATTTACTGGATATTTTTAATTGTTTTAATACATAACGGGATGGCATTTTTTTCGGGATGGAGTTTTGCTAAAATTTTCAGACTTAATTCCCAAAACTGCAGAACTATTTCAATCGAAACAGGGATACAGAATAGTGGTTTAGGACTTGTTCTTTTATTTAACCCAAAAATTTTTCCTCAAGATTTGGCTCTAGGCGGAATGATGATTGTTACTGCGTGGTGGGGAATCTGGCATATAATTTCAGGTCTAACAATAGCTTCTATATGGAAAAACAAATAGATTTGAATAAATATAGACACTTATACAAGTTTTCATGGACTTGGAAAATTCTGAGTTATTATGTAATCTTTTTGCACAAGCTTTTTTATAAAAATATTATTGTAGAAGGACTCGAAAATATACCTAAAGATGGTCCGTTAATTTTTGCTCCTAATCATCAAAATGCATTGATGGATCCTTTGGCTGTTTTGTTTACCTGCAATAGGCAAATTGTTTTTATGGCTAGGGCAGATGTTTTTAAAAATAAGTTCATTGCTTCAATTTTACACTTTCTAAAAATAATCCCTGTTTTTAGAATTAGGGACGGAAAAGAGAATCTCGCCAACAATGATATTACTTTTAACATAGCTGTTAAGGTGCTCGAAAGCAAACAAAATGTTGGAATTTTTCCCGAAGCCAAACATACAAACAAACGCAGATTACTCGATTTAAAAAAAGGAATTCCAAGATTAGCATTTTTGGCAGAAGAAAAAAACAACTTTGAATTAGAGATAAAAATTATTCCTGTTGGCATTTACTATAGCAACTATAATAAAATGCGTGGTGTTTTACATGTACGTTACGGAAATCCAATTAAAGTTTCGGATTTAAAAAATGAATATTTGAATACCCCCCAAAAAGCATATTTAACTCTTAGAGACAGAATAGAAGAAGAATTAAGGCCATTGATGATTGACATCAGAAGTCTCGAATTATATGATATGTATGAAAGCCTTAGAACTTTTAATGTTAAAAACTTAATTAGAAAATTCAAATTCGGAAAAATCAATCAATTAAATAAATTCAAAGCAGATAAAATAACTATTAAAGCTTTGGAAACCTATGAAAAAGAATATCCCGAAAAAATGTTGGAGATAAAAAATCTTCTTGACAAATACGAACTTTTAAAATCTAAGTATAAAATAAGTAATCAATCCGTTGAGAAACCTAAATTAAGTTTATTCAGGATGGGGCTTAACACTTTAATTATGCTTGTTTGCTTGCCTTTCTTTATTTATGGACTAATTAACAACTTGTTTGTTTATTTCATTCCTCAATTTTTGGTTAAGAAAATTAAAGATAAGCAATTTCATTCCAGCGTTAAATTTGTTTGGGCTGTTTTTGTAATTCCTGTTTTTTATATTCTACAAACTTTAATTTTTGGAATTTTCAGTAATAATATCTGGCTTACTCTCTCCTATTTCATTTCTTTACCACTATCGGGACTTTTAGCCAGAGTAATTTTGGAGTGGTACGATACTTTTATCCAAGATTGGAGAGTTTTATTACTTCGAAAATTCAATCCCAATGATTATGAAACCATTAAACAAATACATAAAAATCTCGAACTTGAACTTGATTTAATTATAAATCATTGGAACAGAAGTTAGGGAGTATTTAATTAAAAATTTTAAGTATTGTTTTGAAGATAATTTTCAAATCAGTAATCGTGCTTTTTTCTCTTATATATTTTAAATTAAGTTCCAGTTTAGCAGGCATTATTTCCTTGATATAAGTTTGTTCAGGATTTTTAGATTTTGCTAGGATATCGTTTTCGTTTCTATATTCAATTGAAGCATAATCTGTAATCCCTGGTCGCACTGACAATACTTTCTTCTGTTCGTCATTATACATTTCGACGTATTTTCTGACTTCAGGTCTCGGACCTACAAAACTCATATCTCCAATAAATACATTAAATAATTGAGGCAATTCATCGAGTTTATATTTTCGCAAAAAATATCCGGGTTTTGTAATTCTGTTATCTCTCGAACCCACTGTTAATAAGCCTTTCTTATCTGAATCAGGATACATTGTTCGAAATTTGAATATTTTAAAATCTTTATTATTTTTTCCGACTCTTGTTTGTCTGTAGAAAATTCCACCTTTTGAATCAAACAATATAATTAATGATATTAGTATGAAAATCGGCAATAAAATTATTATACCTATAAAAGAAAAAACAATATCAAAAATTCTTTTCATACAATAAATTTTTCAGCAAAACTAATCAAAACAAATGATTATTTTTTTGAAATCACATTAAACTTTTTAGTTATACTATTCCCTTTATCATCAACAAGTGTCAAAAGATATTCTCCTTTTTCAAGTATAAAAGTTTTTTCGTGAAATTCTTTGGTGGAACCCTGATATTTTTCATTAATATACCAATAAATTTCAGCATCAGGATTTTTATGTACAGCTTTAAAAACAACCGGAATTGTATCTCCTTTAAAATCAATAGGCATATACACTCTGGATAATTGAACAGGATAAATTAACTCCATTAGTGTTTTAGAATCAACTGTTTCCATACAATCCTCCAAAAGTGGAGGGGAAGGCTCATAATCAGGATTTTTGATTTTATAGAAAGCCTCCATAACGGGAGGTAATATTAAAAAAGATTTAATTTTCATTTGTTCTGCAGGATAGCAATCTGCATATACTCGATATCTTTCTGTAAAATCTACACTAAAATACTTATGATAGGGACATTGACGTGCGTTTTCACAATTTTTTGGAACATAAACAGAATCAATATTCGGACAATTTGGAGATGCTAAGTAGCCTGTAGTTCTACAAACCGGAAGTTTAATCATATCATCGTAAGGAAAATCAAACCATTTATCGTAAGCGGGCAAACTTGAATTTATTTCAAACAAAATTGGTGCAGCAATATTAAGACCTATTAATTGGCTATTTGACACATTATTCGCATTTCCAACCCAAACGCCAATAACATAATCTGGTCGCACAGCAACAGCCCATGCATCGCGAAAACCGAAAGATGTTCCCGTTTTCCATGCAATCTTTTGCTTTGAAGAAAATCTGTACCATTGTTTTTCATGTCCCGGTCTGTTTAATGAAGTCATAGCTTCAAAGCAATACCATATTGCCCCTGCAGATAGTAAAGAAGTTTCTTTTAAAATACCTTCTTTTTTATTTTTATCTTTTAAGTAGTTCAATTTATGATATGCTCCCGTATAATATTTTGCTGAATTTTCATTAAAATACTTTAAACTGCTTGCCATGGAACTATAAACGGCACAAATCTCTTCAAGACTGCTTTCGGCACCACCAAGTATAAGCGAAAGACCGTAAAAGTCCGAACTTTTATTGATTTTATCAAAACCAATACTTCGAAGTAAAAATAAAAATTTTGAAATCCCGAATTCTTTTAATAAATAAACGAACGGAACATTAAGCGAACGAGCCAATGCAATATCTGCCGGAACTGCTCCTGAATAATCTCTATCAAAGTTTTCAGGAGAAAAACCACCTATTTTTGTAGGCACATCCTTAAGAAATGATTTTGGTAAAATTTGTCCTTCACTTAAAGCAGCGGCATAAAGTATGGGCTTTAACAAACTCCCCGTACTACGATTTGCAACTACCATGTCATTTAACCTTTCGGGGATGTCGGAATTAAAATTAACATTCCCGACATATGTAATTATATCTCCGGTTTTCACTTCGACTACTAAACATGCAATGTTATTTATACCTTGTAATGTATACTTTTTTGAAAAATTATCAATAATTTCATTAACCCTAATTTGCAAATCATAATCAAGGGTTGTTTTTACAAAAACATTTCTTCCTTTATTTTCTTTTTCTGCTTTACATACAAAATGGTAGGCATTAACAGGATAAGGATTGGGATGAGTAGTCAGTGGTTCTTCAAGAGCGAGTTCCAGATCCTGATATGATATTATTTTTTTGGAATACAATTTTTTTAGTAGTTTGTCTCTTTTTGCTTTAAGTTGTTCGCGATTTTTAGCTGTATTAGTAATTGATGGAGAATTTGGTAAAACTGCTAACATTGCACTTTCTGCCCAGGTCAACTGGTCTGCAGGGCGTCCAAAATATCTCCATGCAGCAGCTTCAATTCCAACGACATTACCTCCAAAAGGAGCGTGAGAAATATACATTCTCAATATTTCATCTTTCGAATAATTACATTCCAGACTAACTGCTAAATAGGCTTCTATTATTTTTTCGAAGATTGTCCTTGGATTATTTTTTCTTGATAATCGTATCACCTGCATAGTAATTGTTGAACCACCGCTTACAACTTTACCTTGGCTAATGTTTTGCTTTAATGCTCTAATCATTGCTATCGGATCAACCCCAAAATGATAATAAAATCTTTTATCTTCATAAACTAAAAAGCATTGCTTAATTTTTTCGGGCACAAACTCTGTTTCCGGAAACCGCCATTGTCCATCTGATGATATTTTTACACCAATTAACTTATTTTTTCTATCTAATACAACTGTCGAATAGGGATCTTTAAATAGAATTGAAGGCAACGAAAATCGCAAAAACAAATATCCCAACAAATAAATTCCGATTACAATTGCTAAATTTTTTTTGTCTATATTTTTTAATTTTTCAAAAAAACGGCTCATTTATTTCATCAATAAACATATTCAAAATTACACAAAATAAAACGATGCCATAATTTCCACTTTCGTTTTGTAGGATTATTATATTTTACCTCAGAATAATTATGCATAAAAGTCTTATAAAATTTCTCCATCTGAGTATATTCAGGCCATGTTGACAATTTTTTCATATATTCTGATAAACAATATTTTTGCCGGTTAAAATAAACTCGAAAATAATTTGCATAAAGCGACAAATACTTTGTTGCCACTCCACGCATCGTTTTTTTGATATGATCGGAAAAATTAATACCAAATTTATCTAAAGTTTGTAGACTTAGATACTCTAAAGCCCTACTAGGAACAACATTTATAAGATCACAAATTTTCGTTTTAATAGCTTGATTTACCAAATCATGATCTAAAGTAGTTATTAAATTAAATTTTTGATAATTTAAATCATTAAAAGCTCTCGACACAAATTGAGGTTTAAGTTTACCTATATTTATCAATTTTGCTTTACTGACATAATCTGCTGCAAAAAATATTAAGTTTGAATCTGGTAACTTTTTATTTTGAAAATTACTTTTAATAAAGACTTTTGTACCTCTTCTACCCTTTTGACTATATTTATTTTCATGATTATTTACTCCAAGATCCCTGTATAAGGAATTATTCTCAAGAGGCATCGAAAGTAAAAATTTATGTCTCCAATCAAAAGCTGTAAGTGTACTGATATTAAATTCTTTTGAAGTTTTAATTATGCTTTTTAATCCAAATTCATTAACAGAACTTACGAATTGTAAAAATTTATGTTTTTTATGAATATAATAAATTGCCGTTCCGGTTATAGGAATAAAAGTTTTTCTACAAGACATGCATCTGTATCTGTGAGTTGTTTTATATTTTCCAAAACGAATAATATGATTGGCCCCGCAATAAGGACACATTTCGGGTTTCCTGGTAAATATCATTTGCAACTGTGAATACGTATCTTTAAATGAATTCATTAAAAATTTTTAACAGAATTTTAAGGTAAAAATAATAAATTGTTAAATAAAAACAACATAATTTTAATATATGTAAATTATTTTTTTTAATTTTTTCCATACCTTTGCCTCAATCTTTTTTTTCTATGTATTCTAAAGAAGAAGCTGCTAAAATAAGACGTGAATTCTGGATTGCTTTTGATCATTATTCCAGAAAGTTCCTCGGTCATTCCAGAAAATGGATACGTTATAATACTAAAATAAAAGATTTATCTCTCAAGTTTGAGGCAGACAGAACCTGTGCTACAGTTATGTTGGCTATTGAAAATAATAATGAAGATATTAGGTTCGACCGTTTTGTTTTTATTAAAAATTATGAAACCGTTTTTGAGGAATTCATTGACAACACCTGGATTTGGGATGAAGAATACGTTTTAGAAAATGAAAAAAAAATTTGTGCATTATACAAACAATTAAACGGGGTAAATATATACAGAAAATCTGATTGGACAACTATCTTCGAGTTCCTTGCCTCCAATATGATTTTATTGGAAAAAGCTTTTGATGAAATAAAACCTTTGCTCGAGGAATATATTAAAAACAATTTAAATCAATGAATATGAAAAAGTTAGTTATTGTATTTTTTACGTGCTTCATTGCAACGACAGTTTTTTTGTCAAATCCAACTATTGCTCAAAATCAAATCACCGTTGAAGACCTTTATAAAAAACCTTTATTCAGACCAAATTTGGTTTACGGAATTGCTTCCATGAACGATGGAATACACTACACAAATTTAAGCATGGCACGAAACGAAATTTATAAATACTCCTATTCTACCGGTGAAAAAGTAGAAACTGTTTTTTCAGCCAAAAAGTTTGAAATTAATAATTTTGACTGGATTTTTGATTATGAATTCTCATTCGACGAATCCAAGATTTTGTTTAGTATTAATTACGAACCAATTTACCGACATTCATTTAAGGCAGAATATTATATATATGATATTGTCTCAAACTCGATAAGTAAATTATCCGAAAATGGGAAACAACAACTTGCAAGTTTCTCGCCTGATGGAAAATATGTTTCGTTTGTTAGAGACAATAATATTTTTATCAAGGATTTACAAAAAGGGTCTGAAAAGCAGCTTACTTTTGATGGCGAAAAAAATAAAATCATTAATGGAGCTCCGGATTGGGTTTACGAAGAAGAATTTAGTTATAACAAAGCTTACGACTGGTCACCTGACAGTAAAAGAATCGCATTTCTCAAAACAGATGAATCTCATGTTAAAACATATTCAATCACGATTTGGGGAAACCTTTATCCCGAAATGTATGAATATAAATATCCTAAAGCCGGCGAAGAAAACTCAAAAGTTTCTTTGCATATTATTGACATAGAAAATGGAAATACCTTACTTGCAGATTTAGGTGACCTTAATGATAAATATATTCCAAGATTAAAATTTACAAAAAACCCGGGGATTTTATCTGCTGTAAAAATGAACAGATTACAAAATTTGTATGAACTCTACTTTATTGATGTTCAGTCAGGGAATTCAAAAACTATTCTGAGTTTAAATGATGAAAAGTATATTGAAATTAATGACGATTTAACATTCCTAAACAATGATAAAGGATTTATTCTTTCGCACGAAGGTGATGGTTACAGACATTTATATTATTATGATTTTAATGGAAAATTAATTAATCAAATAACTTCAGGCAAATGGGAAGTTACAGAATTTTACGGATTTGACGATAATACAGAAACTCTGTATTTTCAAGCAGCAAAAAGCTCTCCTCTTCGTAGAGAAATTTATTCAGTAAAAACTGACGGAACAAATTTTCGTAAAATTTCCGAAAAAGAAGGAACTAATTCTGCTGAATTCAGTAAAAATTTTAAATTCTTCATCAACACTTATAGTAATGCTAATACCCCATTTGTTATAAGCCTATTTGATAATAGCGGAAACTTAATTCGTGAAATTGAAAATAATTCTGTATTAAATAATCGGATAAAAGAACAATATAAGTTTCAGCCCAAAGAGTTTTTTTATTTCACTACCGAAGATGGCGTTCAGTTAAATGGATGGATGATTAAACCTAAAAAATTAAAATCCAAAAATCCGGTCCTTATGTATGTTTATGGTGGACCTGGATCTCAAACTGTATTAGATTCATGGGATCGTGATATGGCATGGTGGCAATTATTAGCACAAAACGGATATATCATAGTTTCTGTTGATAATAGAGGAACCGGGGCTAGAGGCAAAGATTTTAGACAAGTAACATATAGAGAACTTGGCAAATATGAAGTTTTGGACCAAATTCAAGCAGCTAAATATTTAAGCACTTTAAAATTTGTTGATTCAAAACGTATAGGAATTTTTGGATGGAGCTATGGTGGTTACATGTCAACTTTATGTATGACAATAGGAGCAGATTGGTTTAAATTAGGCATTGCAGTTGCACCAGTTACAAATTGGAGATATTATGATTCAATTTATACAGAAAGATATAACGGACTGCCTCAAGATAATCCCGACGGATATGATAAAAACTCTCCAATTAATCACGTAAAAGAAATGAAAGGAAAATATCTTTTAATTCATGGAACAGCTGATGATAATGTCCATATTCAAAACGCAATTGATCTAGTTGACAAACTTGTTGCATCGGATGTGGACTTTGAACACTTCTTTTATCCTAACAAAGATCACGGAATATATGGTGGTAATACAAGAAACCATCTTTATAGAAAAATGACAAATTTTATTTTAGAAAATTTATAATTTTGCATAATGTAACTTTAATTTATTTTAAATCCTTTTCTCGGTTTACAAGGGCTGCCAAAATTGGTAGTCCTTTTTTTTAACAAATTGATTCATCACGAAATCAATAGTTACATAAAGGCAGATGTATTCTGACATTGAAGTACTATAGTGAGATTTTCGAAGGGTTTTCGAATTGTCCAAAATTAGTAGGGGATATCTTTTATAAAAATCCTGTAAAATTGACAAATTATAGATAGTATAGATATTAACAAAACTATTAGTATCAACAAAAATGTTAAACTTAGTAATTATTTGTATGCTGACCTTAACCTACTTTATCTAATCAATTGAATATGACCGGAATAAGTATGCCCTATATTGTAGTAATCAGTGAAAGTTACGTACCAATAATAAATTCCATTAGGTAAATAAGGATCTCCCTTCATCCTTGATCCTCTTGTTCCATCCCAGGCTCCATCTCCGCACACATCACAGCCAGAATCTGGATTATAATTATCGGTTGAGAACACCATCTCTCCATATCTGTTAAAAATTTTCATTTCAAAGGAATGACGATTAATTCCTTTCCCGCAGATTCTGAAACAATCATTCATACCATCTCCATTGGGAGTAAAAGCCGTAGGTGCATAAACAGTATGTTCGTCGTTAACCAAGATTTTTCTCATTGTTGTATCTGTACAACCATATTCATTTTCTACAACTAAATAAACTTCATATTCACCTATATTTTTGTAATAATGACTTGGTGCGGGAAAATTAATTGTAGAATCTCCATCTCCATAAAACCAAAAATAATAATTTATATCTGGAGAATCAACCGGCAAAGCTTGAAACTTAACTATCGGATTTAAAATTCCTACTATTTCAGGTTCTGCAATAAAATTTGCTGCTGGTTTTGGAAATATTTTTATTATATTTTCTTTTGTTACAGTGTTTGTGCAACCGTATATATCCGTTACCTGTAAACTTACGTTAAAAACTCCACTCTCCGAATATGCATGCAAAGGATTTTTAATGTTTGCAAAATGCTTATCCCCAAAAGCCCATAAATAACTATTGTTAGCAACAGTATCTAAACTTGTAAAACCAACAGGCACTCCGGGACAAACTGAATCTGCTCCCACTATAAACTCAGCATTAGGAACAGGTTGAACGTAAATCATTATGGAATCAGTAACTGCAGGAGTCTCACAATCATCATCAACCGTAAAAATTAGATTTGTGGTTTCCGTAGGATAAAATGTAAACGGATTAGCAATAATTTCTCCTAGATTGGTTAAAATTGTATAAGGCCCTCCATTTCCTCCACTTATATCTAATTCAATATAAAGTCCTTTTCCGGGGCAAACATGGTTTACACTGTTAGTAACATGATTTATGCTAATTGGGGGCAAAACATTAACAGTAACACCTGAACTTTGAGCCGTACAACCATTATTATCTGTCACAGTTAAGCGGTAGTTTGTTGTAGTAGAAGGACTGGTATTAAACATGTGAGTAAATTGTTCCTCACCATTATTTCCTTGCCAATAGAATTGATAAGGCTGAGTTCCCCCGGTAGCCTGAGCCATTACTGTAGCAGTTCCTTCTAAACAGATAGTAGGATTATATAGTGGCAAAATTCTTAATTGTTGAGGAGCTGTTATTGTTGATGAACCATAAACCCGACAATTATTTGCATCACTAACTGTTAAATAATATGTTCCCGGAGCAACAGTAATTTGATTAGTATTGTTATTGTCTGACCATATGTAATTATATGGCGGAGTACCACCAACAACAATTGCAGAAATTCTTCCATCATTACTATTATGACATTTTGCATTTTGACTTTCTATGCTTAAAATCAAAGGATTTGGTTCTGTGATTACAAACATTGTATCTACTCTACATCCTACTCTGTCGGTAATGGTTACATTATATAATCCTGAACACAAATTATTTAAAACAGGACCATTGACTGCCCAACTATAATTATATGGAAGCAATCCTCCTGTTACCTCTAATCTTGCAGAACCGTCACATTGTCCATGACATTTGACATTGTTAACTGTCAAATTCAACGACATAACCGGACTAACTATAACCGACGAGGAAGCTGTATTCGATACACATCCATTTGCATCAACAACATAAACTTCATAAGAGACATCGTTACCTGGAGTAATATTAAAAGTATTTGGACCAGGATTAAACCCTGTCCCATCACCACTATCCCAATAAAAAGTATATGGTGGAGTTCCCCCAATTTCTTGAGCATAAATATTAATCGACTGATTTTCGCATATTGTATAATCTCCTGAAGTTACTACCTGTAACAAGTTTGGCTGAGTGATATTAAAAAAATGAAATAAAGAACATCCATTTGCATCATAAATAGTTACAGTATATTGACCTGCAGCAATATTATTATGTTCTGCCAGATTAAACCCATCACTCCATAAGTATGAATACGGCGGTATGCCTCCCGCAGGTTGTACAGAAGCTGATCCTGTTAAGGTGTTATAACAACTAACGTTGTTTGAACTGATTGTGTAAGTTAATTCTGTGGGCTGATCTATGCTGAATGAAGTGTGGTATGTACATCCGTTATTGTCTGTTACTGTAACTGAATAGTCTCCAATACAGAGAT
Source organism: Bacteroidales bacterium Bact_19 (assembly GCA_001603595.1). Classification (GTDB taxonomy): domain Bacteria; phylum Bacteroidota; class Bacteroidia; order Bacteroidales; family ML635J-15; genus Bact-19. The sequence goes on along the minus strand of LUZK01000077.1, from coordinate 605 downwards.
TCGTTAATACATTTGTTGAAGAACCCCATGAATAACTGTATGGCGGAGTTCCTCCAAATGGAATAATTGTAGCCTTTCCCCTACAAGATTGATAACATGGGTCATCCTCTATAATCATATTTGCATTTATAGGCATCGGAACATTTATTTCCTGACTAAAAGTACTGCTTTCTGTTCCTTCTGTTACCGTACAAGAAATCGTATGAATTCCGGGTGTAGGGAAATTGATTACATAAGGACCTTGCCCGGAACCGCTTATGATTGTAGCATTATCAAAATCCCAATTAAAAACGGCAATCGCCGGATTTACGTTACCATCAAAAATAATTGTTATATTACTGTATGAACATGCTGGAATACTTACACTAAAAGATGAAACAGGAGTTTGAGCTTGTAATATCTCGAAAGGAAAAAGAATTATAAATACTAATCCAATTTTTATTTTAAACAACATGGTTATAGATTTTTTCATAAGACGCAAAAATAATTTTTAAGTTGACAATTTTTTATTTTTTTTCTGTAAATTATTTAAATTCCTTAACAAAAATATTAAAAATAATACTATAGTTAATCAGTAAAATCAACTATTATACTTTAACTATTTT
>LUZK01000172.1 GCA_001603595.1 Bacteroidales bacterium Bact_19 | reverse complement strand
TATTCCGGAATTTCTACTTCAACAAATAAAATATTTATCGAAAGTGCATGGTTTAATCCGAGTTTTGTTAGAAAAACTGCAAAAAGACTTCAATTGTCAACAGATTCATCTTTTCGATTTGAACGCGGAACTGATATAAACAACACTGTGTATGCTGCATTAAGAGCTGCTCAACTCATTGAACAAATTGGTGCAGGTAAAATCGCTTCAAATATTTACGACGTTTATCCGGTTAAGTTCGAAAACATAAAAATTAACTTCAATTATGATAAAGCCCGTGCATTTATAGGGAAAAACATTGATAACGAAACTTTTAATAACATAATGCTCTCCCTCGATATCAAAATCGAGAATTACGACGGCAAAACTTCTCTAATTGAAATTCCTTCATATAGAGTTGATGTTTATCGTCAGGAAGATGTTGTTGAAGATATACTAAGAATTTACGGTTATAATAATGTTGATATACCACAAAAAATATCTATTTCAATAAACAATACTCCTAACCCTGATAATGAAAAAATTACAAACACTATTTCTGATTTTCTTTCATCAAGAGGTTTTAACGAAATAATGTGCAACTCATTGATAAGCACCAAATATATCCTCGAAAACGAAACAGATTTAGTTCGATTACATAATCCTTTAAGTAACGACCTTGCAATAATGAGGCATAAATCAGTATTTGGCGGATTGGAGTCTATAACATTTAATGTAAACAGAAAAAATACTGATTTAAAATTTTATGAATTTGGCCGTACATATCACTTAAAACCAGGGATTGATAATCCCGAAAAAATCGAAAAATATTTTGAAAGAAAATACCTGGCTTTGTGGATTACCGGCAAGAAAAACTACCTTAACTGGAACAAAAAAGACGAAAATACTGATTTTTATTATCTTAAATCCTATGTTGATTTACTTCTGAAAAAAATCGGCATTGATGTAGAAAATTTAAAAACTCAAAGCGTTTCTGATGAAGTTTATGAATACTCTTTGATATATTTATATAATTCAAATACCCCACTGGTTAAGTTAGGAGAAGTTAATAAATCAATATTAAAACTTACAGAAACCGAACAAAAAGTATTTCATGCAGAATTTGACTGGGATCAACTTTTAAAAATTTATTCAACACATAAAGTTCATTATTCTCAAATAAGTAAATTCCCGAAAGTAAAGAGAGACTTATCAATGTTAATAGATAAAAGTATTTCTTATGAAGTTCTGAAAGAAAAGGCATTTAGAGTTATCGGAGAAAGGCTGTCGGAGATAAGACTATTCGATGTTTATGAAGGTAAAGGCATAGAACCCGGTAAAATTTCCTATGCTTTGAGTTTTATATTTGAAGACAAGGAAAAAACTATGACCGATAAACAAATTGACAGCATGATGAATTCTCTGATAAAAGCCTACAATGAACTTGGGGCACAAATCAGGTAGAGATTACAGCATAAGTCCATTGGTTATTGATTACTATAAGGAATTGTAAAATTTTAAATTTTTTTATGAAATAATTGCGAGTATTAATTCTTTTACATTATTAAAAATTACTCAACAAAAAGTTTCTGAGATACAGTAATCAGAAAATTTGTTCTCAATAACCAATTCTAAAAATTCATTTACAATTTTATTGAAATCATCAGGGCGGTCAACATTTACAACGTGTCCGCAATTTTTAAATACAACCAAACGCGAGTACAAATTATGTTTAGCAATAAAATTTATAACTGCCGGCAGAAACATATAATCTTCTTCTCCCATAACGTAAAGTGTTGGGATTGGCAACTCTTTATC
>LUZK01000171.1 GCA_001603595.1 Bacteroidales bacterium Bact_19 | reverse complement strand
AATCGACAGCTTTTTTTATTTAATTTTATTTTTTAATTATTCTTTAACGTATTTTGTTGTCTTATATCCGAGTTCCTGATAAGATTCAGAACCTTGACTACCAAAATCGGCTACATAGAATAAATCTACATTTTGATGTAAAATCATATCTTTATACTTCAACATTTTAATTGTCCAGATTGTACTCATTTGACCATTAGCAAATTTATCTGCACGAACAATAATATTCTGCAGCACAGGAGTTGGAACAGTTTCGTCATCTTCAGAAGGAGTTAATAAGAAAACTCGTGTAGTTGTTTTTCTTTCCTCAATAACAACTGCCAATCTTTCTTTGTCTTTATACTCGTCAATACCTCCTAAAAAATTCCAGGTTCCCTTTAATTCTTCTTTTATTTTATATATTGTTTGTGGAGGATTTTCATCTTCCTCGTTAGTTTGATCAATAACTGTATATTCATACTCATAAACAGAAGTAACTTTTCCATCTTTATCAAATTGCATCCAATTTCTTCCTTCCAAAACTTTTCCCGTATGAGTTACTTTTATATTTGTTCCAATATCAGTTACATCTTGTTTCCAATTCAATCCATTAACCATAGTTTCGTATAAGGTTTGGATATCCCCGCTAATGTAACGAATTTCAGATTCCATTTCGCTTACATTCCACTTCCCTGTTATTCGAGCTTTACGAGTGTAGATTGATACAAAAGGATCTTCTTCTCCTTTCTTAAAACAACTGGTTGTAACAAATGGAAGAATTATTACAATCCCCATCAAAACTAAACTTAAGTACCTTTTTGTGTTCATAATCTTCTTGCTTACAGTGTATGATTATACAAAAGTATTTTATTTTTAATTACAATACAAATAAAATGATTTTTTTTTTAATATAAATAATTTTTGAACAAAAATTTAAAAAAAATAAACATTTTTTGTTAATAACCTCCGATTTAAATCTTTTCAATGTAAAAGTAATACCTTTTATTAATAAAACAATGACTTTTATAATTTTTATTTCATATTTTTGTAAAAAAATTTTTATGGTTATAAATAC
>LUZK01000170.1 GCA_001603595.1 Bacteroidales bacterium Bact_19 | reverse complement strand
AAAAGACACTATTCTCACAGTTAGTAGATATGCTGATTTAATTATTATGCGTCATCCTATTGAAGGTTCGGCAAGATACGCGAGCGAAGTTTCAAACAAACCTATTATTAACGCTGGAGATGGGTCAAACCAACATCCTACACAATGCCTTCTTGATTTATATTCTATAAGAAAATCTCAGGGAACACTCGAAAATCTCAATCTATTCCTCGTTGGGGACCTCAAATATGGACGTACCGTTCATTCTCTTTTAATGGCTATGTCCGAATTTAATCCTGTATTTAATTTCGTTTCCCCACCAACTTTACGTATGCCACAGGAATATAAAGATTACCTCGACGAAAAAGGAATCAAATATTACGAACACGACCAGCTTGATGACAATTTAAAATATGCAGATATTGTATATGTTACTAGAGTACAACGCGAAAGATTTTCTGATCCTATGGAATACGAAAAAGTTAAAAATGCTTATGTATTGAATAATAAAATGCTTACTAGTACCAAAGAAAGTCTTAGAATTATGCATCCACTACCACGTGTTAATGAAATTGATACTGATGTTGATACAAATCCCAAAGCTTATTATTTTGAACAAGCCGAAAACGGAGTTTATGCCCGTATGGCTTTGATGTGTTTAATACTTGGTGTTGTTAAATAATAAATCTTAAAATTATGAAAAGCGAACTAAAAGTAAAAGCAATAGAAAAAGGTACTGTAATTGACCATATAAAACCTGAAGCATTATATAAAATTCTTTCGATCATCGGGATAGAAAAAATTGATACACAAGTATTTATTGGGAATAATCTGGATAGTGAAAAATACGGCAAAAAAGCTATTATAAAAATTGCCGACAAATTCCCTTCGATTGATGATATAAACAAAATCGCTTTGATTGATCCGCATGCCGTTATAAACATTATTAGAGATTATCAGGTTGTAGAGAAGAAAAAAGTTGCACTGCCTGAAAA
>LUZK01000169.1 GCA_001603595.1 Bacteroidales bacterium Bact_19 | reverse complement strand
TCCATTAGATATTATTTATGTAAATTCAAAGTTTGAAATAGTTGACATATACAAAAACACAAAAATTCTTGATGAAACCTCGCTCCCGTCAAAGGCTCCGGCTCGTTATGTTGTTGAAATTAACGGCGGCCTGTGTGATAAATTTAACATTAAAGAAGGAGATAAAATTGCTTTTTAAATAATTTTAACAAAATAATCTTTTTAAAATATTATTTTTGGCAGTCGAATAAAAGTTTAACTTATGAATGAAAAAATTTTCAAAAAACTCGATTATGCTTTCGGATGGTTAACATTTGTCATTGCGGCAGTTGTTTACCTGATGACAGTTGAACCAACCGTAAGTTTTTGGGATTGTGGAGAATTTATCTCAGCATCAAACAAATTACAAGTTGGGCATCCCCCCGGAGCACCCTTTTTCTTAATAATAGCTAGACTTTTTGCAATGTTTGCTTCAGGACCGGAACAGGTTGCGATAATGATAAATTCATTTTCGGCAATAGTAAGTGCTTTTACTATAATGTTTCTTTTCTGGACAATAGTTTATTTTGCAAAAAGAATGATTGCTCCCGAAAAAGATTATTCATTAGGAAAAATTATTGCTATAATTGGAGCGGGCTTAATCGGAGCTTTAGCCTATACTTTCAGCGATACATTCTGGTTCTCAGCAGTTGAAGGCGAAGTTTATGCTTTCTCATCGTTTTTTACTGCTGTAGTATTCTGGGCTATGTTAAAATGGAGCGACTCCGATGACCAAATTCAAGCTAACAGATGGATAATACTTATTACACTTTTAATCGGTATGTCAATTGGGGTACACTTGCTTAACTTATTGACAATCCCTGCATTGGCATTTATTTTTTACTTTAAGAATTACAAACCAAACATCAAAGGTTTTATTATTACTACTTTGTTATCACTTTTTATCTTAGCAATGATAATGTGGGGAATTATCCCGGGTGTTGCTGTTATTGCCTCAAATCTGGAATTATTCCTTGTAAATACTCTCGGATTGCCTTTCAATTCGGGATTATTATTCTGGTTTTTGCTTGTTTTTGTAATGCTTGCGTTAAGTATTTACTATACTCACTATTCCGAAAACCATTTAAAAGGTTTTATTTTCTCGTCAATTAGTGTAGCTTTGATAGGAGCTCCTTATGTTTCCGATAGCATATTTCTCAATATTATTTTCCTCGTTGGTGTAGTTTGGGCAATATACTATATATCAAAAAAATATCAGCGGATTTTAAATCTTATTATGCTAGGATTTACAATGATAATGATAGGATATAGTTCTTATGCTACTATTGTTATCCGTTCCAATGCAAATCCTCCTATGGATCAGAATAATCCGGAAGATGTTTTCAGCTTAATTTACTACTTAAACCGCGAGCAGTACGGGGATCGTCCTTTAATGTACGGTCAATATTTTACTGCCGAAGCTCAAAAATATGATCAAGGTGATCCAATTTATGTAAAAAGAAATAATGAATATTATAAAATCGGTTATAAAACCAAGGTTGTTTACGATGACTCAAAATGTACTGTATTCCCAAGAATGTACAGTAATTCCGGTGAGCATATCGACGCATACAAAGAATGGAGTGGAATGAGAAAAACTCAAACCGAACCTACATTTGCTAATAATATCAAATTTTTTATAAACTATCAGCTGAATTGGATGTATTGGCGTTATTTTATGTGGAATTTTGCCGGACGCCAGAATGATATTCAGGGACATGGAAATGTTATTCACGGTAATTGGAAATCCGGATTAAGTTTTATTGATACGCCACGACTTGGAGATCAGAACAAATTACCTGATTATTTAAAGAACAATAAAGCAAATAACAAATACTATATGTTACCGCTGTTGTTGGGTCTGTTAGGCCTTGTATATCAATTGTTTAAACATTTACAGGACTGGTGGATAGTAACTTTATTGTTTATTCTTACTGGTATTGCGATAGTCGTTTATTTGAATCAAACTCCTTTCCAGCCTCGTGAACGAGATTATGCTTATGCAGGTTCGTTTTATGCTTTTGCAATATGGATTGGGCTGGGAGTTTTAGCAATTTATCATTTGATATCAAAATTAGGCTCAAAAATTGTTGGGGCTAGTGCAGCATTTTTAATTGCCATTCCGGTGCCTTATATTATGGCAAAAGAAAACTGGGATGATCACAATCGCAGTAAGCGTTTCATTGCTCGTGATTTTGCATATAATTACCTTATGACCTGTGCTCCAAACGCAATTTTGTTCACTTATGGAGACAACGACACCTTTCCTATTTGGTATGCTCAGGAAGTTGAAGGTATCAGACCGGATGTTAAAGTTTGCTGCTTACCTTACTTTGCATCGGATTGGTATATTGACCAGATGAAATGCGCAAGTTGGGAAGCTGCTCCAATGCCATTAACTTTAGAAAGATCAAAATACGAACCAACAGTACGTGATATTTTATTCTATGCTCCTATTTCAAAAGAACTCGAAAACAATTATATCTCCGTGGATTCTCTTATGAGATATATTGCAAACGACAATCTAAGCTCATTTATGTATCAAGGGGATAAAGTTTACTCCTACCATCAGAATAAACTGTTTTTAAGAGTTGATTCTGCTAAGGTTGTTAAAAATGGCACTGTAAAACCTGAAAATGCAGATAAAATTGAAAAGATTATTAAATTCGATATGAATCGCAAGTATCTTGTCAAAAACGAAATGATGTTTTTAGACTTACTCAGAACAAACAATTGGGAGCGCCCCTTATATTTTACTTCTATTGGCAGCTCAAATACCGTTGGGCTCGATAACTTTTTCCAGAACGAAGGATTTGCATATCGTCTTGTACCAATTAAATCTAATTCCAAAGGAAGAATTGACGTAGAAATAATGTATGATAATCTTATGAACAAATACAAATACGGCAATATGCAGTATCCCGATGTTTACATTGACCATACTATCAATCGCACAACAAGAATTGTGAAGATCCGCGACAATTTCAGAGATCTGGCTATTCTTCTTACTCAACAAGGTGATACAGTACGGGCAAAAGAAGCTCTTGCAAAATGCGAATCATTGATGCCATTGAATATTTACATTCCCGGAATTTTCGATATTGACTTTGCAGAGGCTTATTACGCTATTGGAGATTATGAAAAAGGGGATAATTTTCTAAAGGAAATTGTAAAAGTTTCTGAACAGGAATTGGACTTCATTTACTCTCTTGATACCGATAAAATCCTAAGAACTCAAATAGAGCTTCAAATGGCAATGGAAACCTACCGTAGAGTTGTGAATATGGCTGCAAAGCACAAACGTGATGAACTCTACAATATGCTGGTTGAAAAATTCAGGCGATATATGGAGCTTTACGAAAGAATATAAATAATAAGAGCCGGATTTTTCCGG
>LUZK01000076.1 GCA_001603595.1 Bacteroidales bacterium Bact_19 | reverse complement strand
ATTTTTATAACATTGTTATCAAAATAACGACTATTTTAAAGAAAATATTTTTTTATAAAAATACAATTTTCCATTTAAAATTCATAGATTTGAAAACATTTTAAAATTTATTTTGTTTTTAGGTCATTAAAATCTGTATTATGAAAAAATTTTTAGTTTTAATTTGTTTATTCACTATCCTTGAGAATACTTATTCCCAAAAGATTGCAGCATTTTCTATTTACAACTCAAAAGGGAAAAAAGTAAGCGTAAAAGCGATGTTTAAAAATCTCGAAAAATCTGAGATAATTCTTTTCGGAGAACTTCATAACAATCCTATTTCACATTGGTTGCAACTTGAGTTAATAACCCATCTTTACATTAAAAATCATAATCTTATTTTAGGAGCAGAAATGTTTGAGGCAGACAATCAAGATGGTATTACAGCATATTTAAAGAATGAAATTGATAGAAAAACTTTTGATACAATAGTAAGACTTTGGTCAAATTACAAAACTGATTATGCTCCATTAGTAGAATTTGCAAAAGATAATAACATAGATTTTGTCGCCACAAATGTACCAAGAAAATATGCATCAATGGTAAATCGCAATGGTTTTGAAGTTTTAGAAAATCTTACTGAGGCAGAAAAAAAACATATTGCTCCATTACCAATAGATTATGATCCTGAATTACCCGGATATAAGAAAATGTTTAATATGATTCCGGGACACAACTCTCCTAATCTGCCAAAAGCACAAGCATTAAAAGACGCAACTATGGCTTATTTTATTTTAAAAAATTATAAAACTAATTACATATTTGTTCATTTTAATGGAGCATATCATTCCGACAATTATGAAGGTATCTTATGGTATTTAAAAAGGATAAAGCCTAATTTAAAATATGCAACAATCTCAACTGTAACACAAAAAGATGTATCAAAACTCGAAGAACAATATAAAGGTAGAGCTGATTTTATTATTTGTGTGAATGAAAATATGACTACTACGTATTAGCAGTCCAAAATTTTTTAAAAATTTTTTCCGAAATTTTATAAGTAAGTACTGATATTAAAGCTCCACAAATCCACCCTACAATAATATCTGAAGGATAATGCACTCCGATGTATATTCTTGAATAACTCACTAAAAATGACCAGAATAAAAGAAAAATTGCAAGCCATTTCTTTTTAAAAAACATTGAAGCTAACAAAGCTAATCCCAAACTGTTAGCCGCGTGTCCGGAGAAAAAACTGTATAATCCTCCTCTGTATCCTTTAACAATGTGTACCTGAGTTTGAATTTCGGTATTATGCGATGGTCTGTATCTTTTAGTCATTTTTTTTGTAATACTATTAGCTCTATCGGTTAGAAAAAAGCAAAATACTAAAGCTAAAACAGGGATATAAAATCTGCTTTTAAAATTTCTAATACTAAAAAACAATAATATTAATATTATAGGTATCCAAAACCACTTTGAAGAAACAAAAAACATTATTTCATCAAAAAAAGGGTTATGAAGTTTATTTATTGCAAAAAATAAATTGAGATCAATATTTTTAATAAACTCAATCATTTAATTTTTTCCAGATTAAATCTTTTAACTTATCAATATTTATATTAGAAAGTGCAGAAATAAATATTGTATCAATGTCATCTGGCAATTCAGGTTTTAGCATTTGAATCAGTTCATCATCCAGCAAATCGCATTTTGTAATGGCAAGGATTCTATGTTTATACATCAATTCCGGGTTATATTTTTTTAATTCATTCAACAAAATGTTAAATTCTTTTTTAATGTCTTTAGATTCAGCTGAAATCATAAAAAGGAGAATCGAATTTCGTTCGATATGGCGTAAAAATCTATGTCCTAAGCCTTTGCCTTGAGCAGCACCTTCGATAATTCCGGGGATATCTGCCATAACAAAAGATCTATAATCTCTATACTTAACTATTCCCAGATTTGGCGTTAAAGTAGTAAAAGGATAATCTGCAATTTCGGGTTTAGCGGCCGACACAACAGATAAGAGTGTTGACTTTCCTGCATTTGGGAAGCCGACAAGACCCACATCAGCTAACAATTTTAATTCGAGGATAATAGTCATTTCCTGTCCGGGAATACCTTTTTGAGCATATCGTGGAGCTTGATTAGTCGATGATTTAAATTCAGCATTTCCTTTACCGCCCTTTCCTCCTTCTAATAAAATCACCTCTTGATTATGAGAGGTTACTTCGGCAATAAATTCTCCTGTATCGGCATTTTTTGCCACTGTTCCAACAGGAACTTCAATAATAATATCCTTACCGTCGGCACCTGTACTCAAAGCTCCTCTGCCGTTTTCTCCATTTTCTGCATAAATATGACGTTGGTATCTCAAGTGAAGCAAAGTCCAAAAATTTTCATTTGCACGCATAATAACATGGCCTCCTCTACCTCCATTTCCGCCATCAGGTCCGCCTTTTTCTACATATTTTTCTCTATGAAAATGCACAGAACCCGAACCCCCAGACCCGGATCTGCAAAATATTTTCACATAATCTACAAAATTAGAAACAACCATATTAAATCATAAATTTTTAAGTATTAAATCTTCCAATTCCTTGTTTATTATATCAATTGGTTTATCAACGTTTATTGTTGTAAGAATATTTTTTCTTGAATAATAACTATATAAATGCATGTGATTTGAGTAAAACAATTTTAATCTGTTATCTATAAATTGATCACATGAGTCTTCAGGACGATTGCTTAACTTATTTCTATTTTTTATTCGTTGAATTAAAGTATCTGGAGATGCTTCAAAATTTACAAATAACTTTATGGAATAAATATTTTGCTCAGCAATTTCGGAAAACAATTCAGCCTGATTAAGAGTACGCGGGAACCCATCTAAAATAATAATTTCGTTGTTATATAACTTTGAAAGTGAAACTCGAATAAGTTGAATCGCAATTTCATCATCAATAAAACCTCCATTGTTGATTTGTTTTTGAGCTAAGATACCTATTTCGGATTTTTTTGAAATTTCGGTTCTAAGAATTTCCCCTGTTGAGATATGGCAAAATCCATATTTTTCAGACAGAATTTTTGACTGAGTACCTTTTCCACTACCCGGAGGGCCATATATGATTATAAACTTCATAAGTGCAAAAATAAAAAAAGGCGGCATATAAAGCCGCCTTAAATTTTAAACATTTGAACAATTATTTTACAATAGTTTTGAAAGTATCGTTTTCAAAATATTTTAAGAATTCAACGTCATTAGCAGCAAATTCTTTCAATTCAGGTTTTTTGCTGCAAGCAGTTCTAAGGTTGTTGAAAACCATATCAGAATCATTTTTACGAGCCCCGATGATAGCTTTCAAGTAATAAGCCATTGCATCATCTTTTTCGTCGCTGGCATCAATTGTTCTGATAGCTTTATCATAGTCTTTATTAAGAAGCTGAGCTAAAGCAGCATTGAAAGTTTTGCTTTCTCCGAAGAAATCAACAGCATTTTTATACTGTCCTTGTTTAATAGCAATAACACCTTGACCAAGAGCAGCTTCAGGAATTCCGGTAGCAGATTTGTAATTAGTTTCAGCTTCTTTAACATCACCTAAAGCTAAATTAACATTTGCTAAGTTATTAAATACAGTAGCATTAGCTTCTAAACTTTTTGCTTTTTCAATTGAAGTTTTTGCTGCTTGGTAGTCGCCTTTTCTATATTGAACAGCTGAAAGGTTATTAAATCCTCTCCAGTCTTTTGGATACAATTCAGTAGTTTTTGTGTAAACTGCTAATTTTTTATCCAAATCAGTAGAAATTTGTCCGAGATATAATAATTCTTCAACGGTTAAAGTTTCGGGATTTTGAGCAAATACTTGGTCAATTTCTTCATCAGTTTTTCCGATCAACATTACGTTAACAATGATTTCTGAACGGCGAAGAAGTGGGTGGATGTATTTTTCAAGTTCTTCAAAAGTAGCCTTCATATTGCGAATCTCTTCTTCGCGTTTAACCGGATCTGTATGCATATTAACAACACGTAAGATAAGATCTTTATCAGCTAAATTTGATTCAGAAACCATTTTTTTGAAACCATCCCAATCTTCTTCAGTAACTAAATATTTGAAGAAATCATCATTTTTAAATTGATCAACTTTTTTAAATTCTTCTTTTACAAATTTTGTAACAGTTTTAGAACGATCATTGGAAACTTTAGTATTTATTTCCAATGTTCCTTCAGGAGATGCATAAGATTGTAGTTGAACTTCTTTTAATTCAATTCTATCGTTTTGGACAGCATTAAATATATAATCTTTTAAAGAATTTATATCATCTCTTTTTAGTTCAGTTGGTTTTAAATCAGCTTTATTTTTATCATAATTAATTTGAGCTTTTCTTGTATCAGGAATATCTTTTACAAATCTATCTTTTGCAAACACGCATTTGCCAATCATTTTAACAAGGTATGGAGTTGCTACAATTCCGTCAGCAACAAATTCTGGTTCAAAATCAACGGTCTTTTTGCCTTTAGTAGCAGTAATTCTTAATTCGAGTTTTGATCTTCTCATTTCTGGAGTGTAATCAAATGTTTCGTTATAAGAGAATGCTCCTCCCGGTTTGTATTGAATAACTTTAGCATTTCCTTCAATTTTTTCACCTTGTACATAAACTGGTGTTAAGGTTTTTTCTTTGCCTTCATAAACTAAAGTAGGAGTAATGGTTGCAGTTACTTTTTTGTTGAAATACTTTTCAGGAAATGTACCGGTAATGCTTACATTTACTTTACCATTATGTACTTCTAAAACTTGTGGGTTAACAGAATACTTAATGTCGTCAGCATTCTGAACCATTTTCTTTAATCCGTTGCAACCGGTTAGAAAGGTTACAATCACAGCAATAAACGCAAAAATTAAGGTCTTTTTCATAATTATTTCTATTAGTTATTTAACATTTATTTTTCACTCTTTTTTATTATAAAATTCAATAGCAAAAATAATATTTATTTTGTTAGATACAAATATTTTAATTTTTTTTTAGAAAAAAACACGCTTAATTCCACTAAATCTTTCACAATTAAAAATACAATCGACAACTTTTTGGTAATCATCTTCATTATTAACAAAATCAATATGATCTGTTTCAATGATTAGAAAATTCAAATCGGGTTCTTGATTAAAAAATTTAAAATAGCTTTCTTCGATTTTTTTTAAATAATCTGCATTTATATTTTGTTCATAACTCCTACCTCGTTTTTTAATGTTTTCCAATAAATTATATACATTTTTATTCAAATAAACATACAAATCGGGTTTAGGTAATTTACTGTAAATTATATCAAAAAGCTTTCTGTATAATTGGTACTCGTCTTCTTTGAGAGTATTGGCACTAAAAATTAAAGACTTAACGAAAAAATAGTCCGACACAATAAAACTATTAAACAAATCGTATTGATCAAGTTGATTTTTAAGTTGATTATATCTATCAGCAAGGAAAGACATTTCGAGAGGGAACGCATATTTATCGGGGTCTTCATAGAATTTTGGCAAAAAAGGATTATCTGCAAATCTTTCTAGTATAAGTTTTGCACCAAAATCTACGGCAATTTTTTCACTCAGGCTGGTCTTACCTGCACCAATATTTCCTTCAATTACAAGATACCTCAAATTCATTAAAAAAATATTATTACTATTTTCAAAAATTTAATAAACAAAAATAAAATTTTAACCTAAATTCCGCAATAAAATCTAATTTCTAATGCGTAGAGTTTGAAAATTTAAACTAGTAAGAAAATCTTACTAAATGTAAATGATAAAAATTCATCCGGTATCGAGCTTTAGGAAAGTAATAAATAAAGTTTGTTGTGTGGATTTGGCTACCCTCATCCACTAAGAAATGCCAAAATAAGGGCGTTTAGAGAACCTCAACGCCCAAATATGTTGGATTTTCGGCAGATTTTACATTTTATAATGCTTTATTAGGGTTCAGTACAAAGATTTCTAATGTAATAAAAATAAGTAACCGGCAAGCCGGTTATTAAAATCATAAATTATTACTTATATAATGGAGTAAAATTCATATTATAGAATGTAAAAGCATAAATATCAGCAATTTCATCAATAATTTTAGCTGTAGGTTTTCCTGCACCATGTCCTGCTTGAGTTTCAATTCTAATAAAAGTTGGTTTGGTGCCTTTATTCATATATTGAAGCTGAGCAATATATTTAAAAGAATGAGCCGGTACTACTCTGTCATCATGGTCCGCAGTAGTAACAAGAACTGCAGGATATTCAACATCATTACGTATATTATGATAAGGAGAATAAGAGTATAAGTATTCGAACATTTCTTTACAATCTTCACTTGTACCATAGTCGGTTGCCCAAAAGCGTCCGATAGTAAATTTATGATATCTCAGCATATCCATAACTCCGACGGCCGGCAATGCAACTGCAAAAAGATCAGGACGCATGTTAAGTACAGAACCAACAAGTAATCCACCATTCGAACCACCTTGAATGGCCAAACGTTTTGCCGAGGTATATTTTTCGTTTATTAGGTATTCAGCTGCAGCAATAAAGTCATAAAATACATTTTTCTTATTCATTAAAGTTCCGGCTTTATGCCATTCTTCTCCGTATTCGCCACCACCTCTAAGATTTGCTATGGCGACAATTCCTCCTTGTTCAAGCCAGACTATTCTGGAGACGCTAAAATAAGGTGTAAGCTGAATATTGAAACCTCCGTAACCATACAAAATCGTAGGATTATTACCGTCTAAATTTATTCCTTTTTTGTGAACAATAAACATTGGAATTTTTGTTCCATCTTTTGATTTATAAAACACTTGTTTGGTGATGTATTGTTCGGGATTAAAGTCAACTTTAGGTTTTTGATAGACAGTAGATTTATTTTTATTTATATCATACATATAAATAGTTGATGGATTGGTAAAAGAAGTAAAAAGATAAAAAGTTTTTGTATCTTCTTTTTCCCCGTCAAAACCTGATATTGTTCCTATTTCATTATTATCTAAATCATATAAATACTTGCCTTTTGAATCATAAATTTTTATTTTTGAATAAGCATCTTTAGTATAATTTAGAATAAATTTTCCTCCGATAAAGGTTGCTGACTGTAGAACATCATTGCTTTCAGGGATAAAATCTTTAGCAAAATTTATATTAGGTTTACTTAAATCCAACTCAATTATTTTATATTTCGGAGCATTAAAATTAGTGAGAATATAAAGTTTATTTCCTATTTCATCAATCACAGTAAAATCATTATCAAAGCTGTCAACAATTTTTACTGTTTTATCAACATTTTTTGATAGATCCTTTAAATATAAAGCATTCCCAGATGTTGAAAGATGAGCATAAATTATAAGATATTTTTTTGAATCGCTTGTTGCAGGGGAAAAACTAATATCGGGATTATTTCTATCTTCATAAATAAGCACATCAGCATCTTGTTTAGTACCTAATTTATGATAATAAATTTTTGAATTTTGATTTATAGCCGACAATTTACCTTCTTTTCCGGGAGCCGGGTATCTACTGTAAAAAAATCCGTCATTATACCAAGCTATACCTGAAAACTTTATCCATTCAATCTTATCATTCAATAATTTACCTGTTTCAATTTCTTTAACATAAATTTCGCTCCAATCGCTACCGGCTTTACTGATTGCATACGCTATATATTTCCCGTCGTCTGAAACAGAAAAAGTGGATAAAGCAACTGTTCCGTCTTTTGATAATTGGTTAGGATCAACCACAACTTTTTCAGTGCCTTTAATTTTATCCATATAGTACAATACACTTTGATTCTGCAAGCCATCATTTTTGAAGAAGAAATATTTACCCTTAATATTAACGGGAGGCGACATTTTTGGATAATCCCATAGTTTAGTAAGTCTATCTCTGATTTTTTGACGATAAGGTATCCTTTCGAGGTAAGAAAAAGTTAATTCATTTTGAGCTTTTACCCACTCTTCGGTTTCAGGAGAATTATCATCTTCTAACCAGCGGTAAGGGTCATGAACTTTTATTCCGAAATATTCATCATAAATACTATCTCGTTTGGTTTCTGGATATTTTAATTCAAAATCAGCCATAGCGTCTTTTTTATTTTTACAAGCAGTAATTAACATGAGAAGAACAAAAGCGAGATATTTCAAATTTTTCATAACAAAATTTTTCTCCAAAAATATCTATTATTAAAATTCAAAAATAATTGATTAACACTATATTAAGAATTTTAAGGAGAGTTTAGTACTTTAGCAAAGTGAATTAGTAAAATTTAAAAAACTCATAATTATTGCCGGAATGCTCCACTATTTTTATAAAGTCTTTATAATCAATAGCTAAAATTGCATTTAGAGCATTTGGTAAAAATGTTAATCTGGTAGAATTTTTTAAATTTTCATCAATGAACAAATGAACATGATTTTCGGTGTCGTTTAATAAACTGAAAACGGAAATTGCTCCGATAGGACTTTTAAGATATTTATCAATTCTTTTCTGTGACGCAAAAGAAATTTTACCTTTTTTAAACTTTTGTTCGATCAGTTTTATATCAATAGGTTTGTAATAATCAGCAATTATCAAAAAATGTTTATCTCCTTTATGATTACGAAGGAAGAGGTTTTTACATCTGGTTGCATTAATTTTATTCCAAAAACTTCCGTCATCCTCGTTTGAAAAATCTTTGGGAGATTCATAGTATTCATAATTTATTCCTAGTTCATTTAAAGTTTTATATACTATTTCTTGTCCAATCATTTTTTTCAAAGTATAATTTTAATAAATCTATAGCGGCTTTGAAGCTACTTAATTTATTATCATTGATTTGTTGTATTAAAATTTCAATATGGTGTTTAACTTTGGAGTCATTAAAAAATTTATCTTTCAGCCCATTTTCGAGTGTTTGATAAAACCAGTACATATCTTGTCGGCGTCTGTTTTCGTTAAAATAATTGTTAGTCTTTACCAATTTTAAGTAAGATTGTATCAAATTCCAGATTTCGGATATTCCTGTACCTTCAAGAGCAGAACAAGTTAGAACTTTAGGAGTCCAACCTGATTTTTGTGGAGGGAAAAGGTGCAAAGCATTCTGATATTGAACTTTAGCAAATTCGGCTTTTTGTATATTCGAGCTATCGGCTTTTGTAATTGCAATAGCATCGGCCATTTCCATAATTCCCCTTTTAATTCCTTGCAATTCATCTCCTGCTCCGGCTAACATTAGAAGCAGGAAAAAGTCTACCATGGAATGTACAGCAGTTTCTGATTGACCTACACCGACTGTTTCAATAAAAATCACATCATAACCTGCAGCTTCACAAAGTATTATTGTTTCGCGAGTTTTTCGAGCTACACCACCTAAAGATCCAGCTGAAGGGGAAGGTCTTATAAATGCATTACGAGAAGCAGAAAGCTTTTCCATTCGCGTTTTATCACCAAGTATTGAACCCCCACTTCGATCGCTGCTCGGATCAACAGCCAAAACTGCAAGTTTATGATTATTAACAATTTGCAATCCCAAAGCTTCTATGAAAGTACTTTTCCCGACTCCGGGAACACCGGTAATGCCTATTCGAATAGAATTTCCTGAATATGGCAAGCATTTTTCAATAATCTCTTGAGCAATTAAATTATCATCAGGAAGTTTGCTTTCTATTAAAGTTATTGCCCTACTCAAAATATTAATATCGCCATTAAGAATTCCATTGGTATATTCTTCTAAACTAAGACGTTGACGAGATTTTCTTATTTTTTTTATATGCGGATTTACTTGTGGGGGCTGCTCAACACCATCATTAACTTTAAGAGCACTCCCGGGATTATTTGATTCTTCTACTTCTCCGACAAACTTTTTTTTTGCATTCATTTATTCAGAGCTTTAAGATAATTATTTACATAATTGTAAATTCCATCTTCCAATGATGTAAAATTACAATGATATCCAACATTTCTTAATTTTTCGATTTTGGCTTCAGTAAAATATTGGTATTTTTCTCGTATGTCTTCGGGAGTATCAATAAATTGTATGTTTGGAGTCTTTTTCATAGCATAAAAAACTGCGTTTGCAAGTTCATTAAAACTTCTGGCTTTCCCTGTTCCCAAATTGTAAATACCGGAATTTTTTCGAAGCTTCATGAAGTAAATCAGCACATCAACAACATCGTCAACATAGATAAAATCTCTTTTTTGTTCTCCATCCAGGTAATTTGAATTATGAGATTTAAAAAGTTTAAGGTATCCTGTTTCAGAAATTTGATTGAAAGCATGAAAAACCACTGAAGCCATTCGTCCTTTGTGATATTCGTTAGGGCCGTAAACATTAAAGAATTTGAATCCTGCCCAGAAGTAAGGTGTTATGTCTTGCTTTAGAGCCCATTTATCAAATTCATTTTTAGAAATTCCGTAAGGATTTAATGGCTTTAGAATTTCAGGTGAAATTTCATCGTCAAAACCGTATTCTCCCGATCCATATGTTGCAGCAGATGATGCATAAATTAACGGTAATCCGTATTCACAACATTTATTCCATACCATTTTTGAATAGTTGAGGTTTAACTCTTGGAATATTGAAAAGTTAAACTCGGCGGTATCAGTTCTTGCTCCAATATGAAAAACAAACTGTATATGTTTATGATTATGATCTAACCATTTATAAAAATCTTTTCTGTCTATCTTCTGCAAATTTTCTTTACCTCTAAGATTTTGTTGTTTTTGTGCATTTTGGAAATCATCTACAAGAACCAGATCGTTAAATTGATTTTTTAAAAGAATTTCAACTAATCTGGACCCGATAAATCCTGCAGCACCTGTTATGACAATCATAAAAAATATTTTTCACAAATATATGAAAATATTGTAGTTAATAGAAAATTTAAAGGACTAAAAATTATTTCATCAATAGAATAACACCTTTTTTAGTTTGAATAGTTCCGTTAAACATTTCTGCTTCAACGTAATAACCATAATTATCAATATTTTGTAGTTGTCCTTTGTAGTATCCATCCCATCCTTTATTTATATCATCAGTAAAGAATACTTCTTCGCCCCAACGATTATAAATACGGAATTGAATTAATCGTTTTATTCCAAGACCTCTTACATAAACAACTCTATTAGGCTCTGCACCAAGAGGAGTGAATGCTCCCGGAACATCCAGACTATATTCTTCAAAAACAATAATATCTACATAATAATTATGACGGAAACAAGCTGCACTGTCTTGCACCAGGAGATTATATCTGGTTGATTCCAATGGATAGAAATATGGTTGCGGGCAATCCGTACAAGAAATATTATATTGAGGTGTCCATGTAAAACTCAAGTTCTCCTGATCGGCATTTAGTAAAAGGAAAACTGTATCTCCAATCATAATTGTATCGGCTTCAGGAGAGATAATTATCTGTGGCTCTTGCTGAACAGTTATATGTACAGAATCTGTTGATAAACAATTACGATTATTTCGAACCTCAACAAAATACCATGTATTCTCCACAGGATTTACTATTGGAGTTTGGGAATTTACAGAAGAAATATTTTGATTTGGTGTCCATTGATAACTTGTACCTCCCGTAGCAAACAATGAAATTGCATCGCCTCTACATATCAAAGTGTCATTTGATATATCAACTAACGGTTTCGGGTATGCAATAAAAGTTGTTGAAATGCTATCGGTACAGCCATTTTGGTCCTCAACCTTCAATGAAACATTATAAACCAGATCATTCTGAGTTGTATTTGTAAAAGTGTATTGTTCTTGCGATAATCCAGTTCCTATAGGATTATTGTTAATATACCAGTATCTGTAAACATCGTTTATAGAATTAGAAGTTAATAAGGCTGTAACCGGGGCACAAGCTCCATTTTCGGTAAAAATATTACTTTGTTCGTCGGTAA
Organism: Bacteroidales bacterium Bact_19; assembly: GCA_001603595.1. Taxonomy (GTDB): domain Bacteria; phylum Bacteroidota; class Bacteroidia; order Bacteroidales; family ML635J-15; genus Bact-19. The sequence continues at coordinate 38,873 of LUZK01000076.1, read as the reverse complement.
TTAATATACCTGCAGTTACATCAAAAATCCAAATATTATAAACAAAAGACACATTACAACCACCAGAGGTAAGAGAAAGGTTAACAGGATAATATCCAAGAGGCGGTACTAGATCATAGGAATGTGTAAAATATGCCGAATTATAAGAATATCCTCCACCTACAACCCAAATAAAACTTTCGACATTTGATTGATTAACAATCTGAAATGTTATTTCCTGCCCTACACATGCAGTTGTATCACTTATTAGGGCTTCTGCATAAGGACCATTAATTACAATATTTTCTGAATGAGTAGCTGAACAACCATAATTTGTTGAAACATTTAAAACAATAGTAAAACTACCAGGAATAGTATATAAATAGGCAGGATTTTCAATGTTAATAGTATCATTTGTTCCCATAATCCATTGATAATTCAATTGAGTTCCTGCAGGAATGACAGTATTGTTAACAACTATTTCAGGCTGAACCGGATAACAATCGTAATAATTCTGCAAAAGAGAAAAGTTTGCTGAAACTTGTTGAATTTGAACATAATTTGAAAGTAATACTTCACTTTCGCAACCGTATTCATTTGTAACTTTTAAATAAATATCATAATAGCCTCCGGAATTATATGCATGATCTACTGTTGAGAATGAGTTTCCTGAAATAATACTACCATCACCAAAATCCCAATAATAGTTATTGTTAGAACCATTTGCTGAGGAGACGAAATTTACATTTTCACCTACACAAGCAATTGGATTTGGACTTGAAAATGAAACTGAAACACTTGAAACAACAATTAAATCCTGATAAATTCTAATATCTTGACATCCGGCAACAGTTGTAACAGTTATTTTAACGGAATAAACTCCGGGAGAAGTGTAATTATGCGTAACATTAGCACCAAAACCAGTAGATCCATCACCAAACTCCCACATTATCCAGGCTACAGGGTCGTCAGTTGTAATTAAAGCTTCGAAATCAACAGACAATGAATTACATCCAATTGTGTTTGAATATGAAATATCAATTGCCGGTCCGAGAATATGAATTACTCGCGACATAGAATTTTCACAGCCGTTACCATCTCTCACAGTTAGCGTTACAGTAAAATATCCTACTTGATTCCAGGCATGAGTTGTTACGGGAGTATTTATCCACCCCGAATTTGTGCCATCACCCCAATCCCAGTAATATTGAGTTGCATTTTGAGAAGTACCACCAAAGAAAGCAACATCTGTATTTATACATTGATTTGGCTGAAGAATTGAAAAAATCGCCATTGGGGAAGATATATTTACCTGAATAGAATCTTTAAACTCACATCCGGAACTGTTATTATATGCAACGACTTTAACCCAATAAGTACTCTGCATAGGGAATGTATATGGAAGGGTTTCCTGAGTGGAGTTTGTTATTTGTGCTAAATAATTAATTGTTGTTCCAGAAATTGAGTAAATATACCAGTCCCAATAATCTGCTTCGATTTGATTAAGAGTAAATACAAAATTAAGAGGATTGTCACAATCTGTTGTCTTAGAAATTGATTGAATTATTGGACCATAAATATATACACTGTCCCATAATAAAGTATCTCTACATCCATTAAAATTACTTATCATGTGAACAGTTATCCAGCCTGTATCTCTATCAAATGTCCAAATTTGATATTCTTGATTAGCATTGTTATCAGTAGAGTCAATCCACCAGTTAAACTCCACATTGGGGTTATTCCATTCTGCCAGATATAATTCTACTGTATCCTGAGGACAAAGATAATGACTTGGTAATGGAAAGTGATCCATATAAGTTACAACATCAAATGTTGGATTAAAGTGGGATCCAACTGTTAAATTCATTTGATATGAATTTTGACATCCATTATTATCAGTAATACTCAAACTTACAGTGTATTCACCAGAATTATATGTTGATGAAGCATTTGGACCTCCGGATGGATTAGTTTGTCCGTTACCAAAATTCCAGTTGAAATTTGTTATATTACCCACAGGAGTTGTTCCATTATAAGTGAAATTCACTGGTAATGGCTCACAACCTTCCAATGTATCGGCAGTAAAGCTAACATTTGGGACATTTATTGTAATAGTAGGACCAATAAAGGTATGTGAACAATTATTATTTGTTGTTACAGTTAATGCAGGTTGATAAACTCCCGGACTGGTGAAAGTATGCGAAGGGTTGGGTTGGTTTGAACTACCACCATCTTGAAAGACATAAAAAAATCCTGTTGCATTAGATGAAGATTGGTTAATAAAGTTAACAGTAAATGGAACGGAACAAGAATATAAATTCTGAGGTGAAGTAGTAAAACTTGCTGTTACTTGTTCAACAAAAATATTAAATGTTGTAGAAGTCTGACACGGACCTCCAGGATCAATGGTAAATGTCACATTAAAATTTCCCGGCGAAGAATATACGTGTGTTGGTGTTGACAAAGTACTACTAGGGGTTCCATCACCAAAATTCCAAGAACATGAATATGTTGTTTCATTAACAAAATTAACCGGACTCCCCAAACATGCAGTGGATCCGCCAACTACTGAATATAGCGGTTCCGGATCAGTTATTCTAATATAATCATTCAAAACTAATGTATTCGAACAGCCATAACTATCTTCAACAGTCAAACTGACACTAAATAATCCTAAAGTATTATAGGTATAATTAACACTTGTTGTATTTCCGGGAAAATTTTGTGTTGGCGATCCATCTCCAAAATTCCATGTTTGGGTGGAACTTAATCCAAAAGAAGTGTTTATGGTAGGATAGAAAGTTACTCCCAACGGAGGGAAACAAGCATTGGTATTATTTGCATAAAAACTAATCTGTGGCGGATTTGCAACAGAAATCATAGCATTTTTTGTATATTGAGAAGTACAGCCATTTGCATCAGTTACAATTAAACTAACATTAAAATTCCCTGAAGTTTGGTATGTGTGAGATGGATTTTGAATATCAGATCCGTTTCCATCTCCAAAATACCACTGATAACTTGTAATTGGAGCATCTCCCTGTGTTGAGGAATTTGTAAAATTTGTGCTAAACGGAACACAACCTTGTAATTCATTATCCACAAAATTTGCTGTAGGCTGGTTATATACCACTATCTGAATTGTTTCTGTAACTTCAAAACCATCACAATTAACTGTTAATGATACATTATAATTACCACCGTTAGAATAATAAAATGTTGGATGTTGATTTGTTGAAACATCTCCTGTACCTGCCTGCCAATAATAAGTTGCATTACCAGTACAACCAGTAGTAGTATTTGTAAATTGAATACTTACCGGTGCACAAACATTATTTTGGGAAGGAGTGAAACTAACAACAGGCTGAGCAAATGAAATTAAACTCAAATACAAAAATACAACAAAAAAATTAATGACTATAAAGTACTTTCTCATTATCCAATGCTTTAAGAAATTATTGTAAACAAAAATAACATTTTTTTTTAATCAAAAAATTTATTACTACTAATTTAATTCTAACAATAATTATTGATTAAACTCTGTTCAAAATTCACATTAAAACGAATGTTATCAGATTTCCACCTACGTTTAATTTCCACATATTCAACCGCTCCTAAAAAATTACTCTTCAAAAAATCTTTATATAATTCTTCCATCTTTAAATATCTAATCCAAGCAGTTCTTACTTCTAATAATTTATAATAATTAGGTATAGGCTTTAAACTTTGCAGAAAAGAATAAAAATTAGCATAAACCTGTAAATACTTTGTAGCAACTCCTCTCATAAAACTATTAATAAACCTTTTGAAATTTTCAGATTTAGCAATATGATCTTCAAACCTTCGCTCTATTGTTATTCTCTTAAAATATTTTTCCCGTTTTTTCAAGACTTCTGTAATGTCATCATCAAAAATTTTCTCTTTATTTATTAATAATACTAAGGATTTATTCCTAATTCTATTCCCTATTCGTTCAAGATAATCTTTTTTCTCAACTTCACCAACTTTAACAAATTTAATTTCAGTCAACTTTCTGTCAGAAATAGCACACATATTAATTTTTAGTGATTCATAAGTTGATGGTCTCCTCCCCACTCCTTTTCTTCCTTTTTCATTAAAATTGAAAACAATTTTATTAGCAATAGTCATTATTTTATAATTTTTTTGAACTAACTCTAATGCCGAAAAAATCTTGTGTCGCCAATCAAAAGCAGTTATAACACTTATTCCAAATTTTTCGGAAATATCTTTAATAGTCAACACCTCCCCGGTGTTAAATAAGTCAAAAAGTCTTAAAAATTTTTCTTTTTTGTTTATGTAATGAATACTGCTGCCACTTGTCGGAATAAACGTTCGACAACATTTTTTACATCTATATCTCGATACATTTACATATTTTCCAAACTTAATGAAATGCTTGCTTCCACAATGAGGACATTCTTTAATAGGAATATTTACAATCTCCTCCGGAAAAGGATTACGTTTAACTTTTTTCTTACATTCTTTCATAACATATATATTACAAACAAAAAAAGTTCATATCAATAAAATGAAAATCAATAAAAATTTTTGATAACTGATAACAAAAATAAAGAAAAATATAAACAACACAACTTCACAATAAAAAAATTTTTTTGTTTTAAATTTTATTTATATCTTTGGCTTGACTAAATTTTTAAGCATTGAAAAAGTTAGGTTTATTTTTTGCACTTATTTTTGTATGTGTTTTTTTCTTAAAAGCACAGGACATTCATTTCAGTCAATTTTATGCTTCTCCGCTATCTCTTAATCCTGCCAATACTGGTCTTTTTGCAGGAAATTGGAGAATATCAAACAATTATAGAACTCAGTGGTCGGCTCTTGGCTATCCTTTTAAAACTATTTCTTTTGGCGTTGACAAACCCTTTAGAATTAAACCTGACAGATATATTGGATTGGGATTATTTGTAGTTAATGATAATTCCGGAGCTGTAGGGTTAAATGTAAATAAAGTTTATGCTAACATAGCTTATAACTTTAAATTCGATAACATTCACACTATTTCTGCAGGAGCACAATTCGGATATGTAGTAAAAAACTTCAAACTCGACGGTATAACCTTTCCTTCCCAGTTTAACGACCAAACCGGATATTTTGATCCTAATCTTCCGAATAATCTCGATAATTGGACTCAAAATATCAATTACACAGATTTTAACATAGGTATTGCATATTATGGAAAATTTGGCAAATTATTACCATTTGGAGGTATCTCTTTATTTCACATAACAAATCCTAAGGAGTCTTTTCTTCGTCAAGACAACAAATTACCATTGCGAATTGCTTTTAATGCTGGAACTGAATATAAAATTAATGAAAAATATTCTTTATTCCCCGAGTTAATTACCATGTACCATAAGCGTGCCGGAAACTGGGTACTCGGATCAAGATTATTTTATTATTTCCCAGAAAAAAATTTAATGCGAAATGCTTTTGGCGGAATACATACAAGATATTCATTTTCTAATTTTGATGCCTTAATTTTTTCCGGAGGACTTTCAGTGTATGGATTTGATATCGGAATTAGCTATGACGTCAATATTTCCGCTCTTAGACAAGCCACTAAATCGAAAGGAGCTTTTGAATTATCTATAATTTATAAAGATATTTCAAAATCTTTAACTAAAATTGCATTACCTTGTGATAGATATTGATATTTAATGTTGAGATTATTATGAATAAATATAAAATTACTTTTTTAAGTTTCTTTTTCCTATTTGTGATTGTTGCGAACAGTTATTCACAAGCGATTAATGAAATTAACATTAAACCTTTTCAACTTCTACGTAAAGCAAAAATTGCTGAAAAATCCGGGGATATTTTTACTGCTATTGATCTATATGAATTATACGATCAAATGAACCCCGACAACCCAAAAGTTATTTCAGCATTAGGTCATTTATATTTAAGAGAAAAACGTTATTCAAACGCAAAAAAATTTTTGCTCAAATCCTATGAAATTGATCCTAAAAATAATTTAATTGACTTATATCATCTCGCTACTATACTTCAAACTCTCGGAGAATATGACGAAGCAAAAACATTTTACAAAAAGTTCATTTCTGAGGCTAAACCAAATAAAGACCTAAAAGAGTATTCAAAAATGGCAAAAAATCAAATAGATGCTTTAGAAAATATCCAGGAGTTGATAAACAACCCGCTTAATGTAATAATAACATTACTCGACACAGCAGTAAACAAACCTCACATAGAATTCTCTCCTATCCCTTTTGATGATGACAAGTTGATTTTTGGATCGCTTTCAGAAAATGAAGTTAAGTACTATAACCCGGATGAAGATAAATTACCCGTTAGAAAATTTTATATTGCTCAAAGAAAAACCAATGATGAATGGAAAAATCTTGGAGAGTTTGATCCTGTAATAAATGGTGAAGATGTTAACACCGGAAACGGAACTTTTAGTTATGATAAACAAAGATTCTATTTTACTCGATGTGAAAAGGATTTCAAAAATAACATTGTTTGTAAAATATTTGTTTCCAATCTTACAGATAATCTCTGGAGTGAACCGGAAGCCTTACCGGAAATAATAAATATGCCCGGGTATACCAGTACTATGCCTGCTGTTGGACTTTCAAGACTTAATACGGATATGTTATATTTTGTTTCAAACAGACCTGAAGGAAAAGGAGGCATGGATATTTGGTTCTCTTATTTTGACAAAAAGAAAAATGAATGGAAAGAACCTAAAAATTGTGGAAAGAAAATTAACACTATTCTCGATGAAATAACACCTTATTACAATATTGAAACACGTACATTGTATTTTAGTTCAAACGGATACCCGGGATTAGGTGGTTTTGATATTTTCAGAACAGAAGGTGAAGGGAATAGCTTCGATGGTGTTCAAAATGTAGGTGCTCCTATAAATTCCTCTTTTGACGATTTGTATTATATACTAACAAATGATAGACAAAGAGCATATTTCACATCAAACCGCTCAGGAGGATATTCACTACGTCATGAAAATTGTTGTGATGATATTTATGAAGTTATTTTTAAAGATTACATTAATATTGCCGCAACAGGAAGAGTATTTGGAATTACCGATACAGCCTTTTTCAATGCTATTAAAGACCAATACCGTAAAGATATGACTTTAAATTTTGATCTAAATAACAATTCTGATGATGTTGAACTTCTATATAATTATCCCGTTACACTTTATAAAATTGATCCAAAAACAGATAAAGAATTATTTATTAAAACTGATTATACAACTCCCGGATATTATTTCTTTAATAATCTAGAACAAGGGTTTGATTATTTTATAAGTGTTAAAGACCTTAACAAAAAAGAAAAAAGATTGCCATTTTCAACAAAGAATATTTTTAAAAGCGACACATTACATCTCGATGCTATTATTATCAGTACGTTCCCAAAAGAATCTTTTGTAGTTCAAAACATTTATTATGAATTTGCAAAAGCTGATTTAACCCAAGAAGCAAGAAGTACTATTGACAATACTATATATAGAATTTTAATTGCCAACCCTTCTATTATTGTTGAAATTAGTTCACATACAGATAGCATTGATACCGAAGAAAGAAATTTGATTCTTTCACAAAAAAGAGCACAATCTGTTGTTGACTATTTGATAAAAAAAGGTATAAATCCCGAAAGACTTGTACCTAAAGGATACGGAGAAAGTTTTCCAATTGCTCCAAACTCTAATCCTGACGGCACCGATAATCCGGAAGGTCGTGCTAAGAACAGAAGAACAGAGTTTAAAGTTATCGGAATTTTAGACGATGATGTTGAAATAATTTATGAAGAAGACTAATGATTAGAATCCCTTTACTTAAAGACAATCACAATCATTTATTCTCTTATGCTAATTTATCTGAATCGGTTTCTTTGTTTGATATTACTTCAAAAAAATATGCAACCAAAATTATTACAAATAATGCCTCATCAAATAAAAGTACTTTCTCAATTTTTACAGGCTGGTTCGACTCTTTCTATACGTTCAATAATAATGATTTTTCAAATCTTCCACCTTTAATAATCTGTAACAATTCTCTACATAACTATTTCTTAAATAATTCTGCTAAAGATTTGATTATTAAAGATTTTCCAGAATGGATTAAAAATTTTGATAATCAAAATTGGATAGAAAAAAATCTTCTCTCAATAATCGAATATATATCCTCAATTTTTGAATTTTCTGCCGAAAAACTTAAAGCATTTCTTAATGATTCTCTATCTAAGGGTGTAATTTCCCATTCAGATATGTTTGTTAGAAATCCCGAAATTATTGAATTTCTAAGAAATTCAAATCTCAGACATTTCATCGAAATTTGGACAGATCCAGGGTTTTACTTTGCTTTGAATGATAAGAAAAAAGAAGTTTTCAAAGGAGTAAAAATTTTCACCGATGGTGCCATAGGAACAAAAACTGCTGCAATTGATTCTTACAAAACAACTTCAAATCCTATCCTTATTCATTCATACAAAGATCTTTCCGAAACACTTGAAAAAATAATTCAATCAAAAACTAAAGTCGCTATTCATGCTATTGGTGATATAGCAATAGAACAAACACTACGAATCATTGAAAATTTTAAATCATGTCTTATAGAAAAACAGGTTAGACTCGAACATGTTCAATTTATAAACAAACAACAAGCTTTAAAAGCAAAAAAACTAGGAATTGTTTTGTGTATGCAACCTAATTTCAACATGGATTCTATTATTTATAGCGATAGACTACCGGAAAAGTATATTGTTGCAAACAATCCATTCAGAATGCTTATAGATGAAGCTGGTTTTGTTCCTGGTAAAGATTTAATTTTTGGGTCAGATGGTATGCCAACCGGAATAAACGAAGCAATTCGGCAAAGTTTATTTCCACCTGTTCCCTCGCAACGATTAAACCTCGAAGAATTTATTGAAGCTTATTGTGTAAATTCTTTAGAATATGGTTTCATTGATTTGGATATAGATCCTCTAAAAAATAAAATAATTAGTTCAGTCATTACTGAATTTTGCTTTTAAGTCAAGCCGTCAGAGGCTTTTTTAGAAAAATAAATTAAACAACACAAATTCAAAATAGATATTTGTCATTAAAAAAAATCCGACTTTCGCCGGATCCTTTTACTTTCTTAATTTATCTATCTGCTCTTCAAGAATCTTTATTTTCTCTTCAGCATCGTTCTTTTTTTTTAGTTCATTATCCACAACGTTTTTAGGTGCATTATTTACAAATTTCTCATTCGAAAGTTTAGACATTACGGACCTGAGAAAACCTTTTTGATATTCAAGTTCGTTCTCGAGTTTTTTAAGTTCTTCATCTTTATTTATCATATTGCCAAGTGGAATAAAAAGCTCTGTTGTTTTTACCAAAAATGAAGATGCTAAGTCTGGTTTTTCATTTGTTAACTCAATACTTTCAAGATTTCCAAGTTTTATTATTATCGGATTAAATCTCCCACTATACACATCGTTTATAATTATTTTCAAACTTAATTTTTCTTTATTGGGAATATTTTTCTCCTGTCGAATAGTACGAATTCCTGCAACAATGTGCTTACAATCTTCAAAATCACTTATTAGTTTTTCGTCGAATGGTTTTAATTCCGGCCAGCTTGCTATTACAACCGAATCTCTATCTTTTTCATCTTTTAAATGTTGCCAAATTTCTTCGGAAATAAATGGCATAAATGGATGGATGATAAGTATTAATTCTTTAAACAATTCTATTGTCTTTTGATAGGTTGTTAAATCTATGGGTTTCTGATATTCCGGTTTAACAATTTCTAAGTACCATGAAGCAAAGTCATCCCAGAAGAGTTTATATACACTCATTAAAGCATCTGATATTCTGAAATTATAGAAATGATTATTTATCTGCGAAAGTGCCTCATAAATTTTATTTTGCATCCATTCTGCTGCAAGAATAGAGTGTTCAGGAGCAGCAATAGTAGAATCCGGATTCCATGATTTTACTAACCTAAAGGCATTCCATATTTTATTAGCGAAATTTCTTCCTTGTTCAGGTAATGAATCATCGTACAACAAATCGTTTCCCGCAGGAGCACATAACAACATTCCAACTCTAACTCCATCTGCTCCGTATTTTGCAATTAAATCTAAGGGGTCAGGGGAATTACCCAGCGATTTTGACATTTTTCTGCGAAGTTTATCTCGTACTATACCATGGAGATAGACATTACTAAAAGGTTTTTCCCCTGTGTATTCATATCCTGCAATGATCATTCGTGCTACCCAGAAAAACAATATTTCTGGTGCAGTTACTAAATCATTAGTAGGATAATAATATTTGAATTCAGTATTATCTGGATTTAATATTCCGTCAAAAACAGAAATTGGCCATAACCATGAAGAAAACCATGTATCTAAAACATCATCATCTTGATGTAAATCAGAGAAACTAAGGTTAGGATTATTAATTTTTTGCCTTGCAAGACTCAAAGCTTCTTCATCGGTTTCTGCTACAACAAATTCATTAGTTCCTTGAATGTAATACGCAGGAATACGATGACCCCACCATAACTGACGACTAATACACCAGTCCTTGACATTTTCCATCCAATGACGATAAACATTTTTAAATTTGGTCGGAATAATTTCTATCTCTCCGTTATTAACAGCTTCGATAGCGGGTTTTACAAGATTTTCCATCTTCAAAAACCACTGCATGGATAATTTTGGTTCTATAACAGCATTGGTTCGTTCACTTCTTCCGACTTTATTTGTATAATCTTCAATTTTTAATAAGTACCCTGATTTTTGCAATTCTTCAACTGCTAACTTACGTGCCTCAAATCTATCAACTCCTACAAATAATTGAGCTTGTTCGCTCAAAGTTCCGTCATCGTTAAGAATATCTATTGAAGGTAAATTGTGTTTTATGCCTATTTCATAATCATTTATGTCATGGGCAGGAGTTATTTTTAAGCATCCCGTTCCAAATTCAATATCAACATACTCATCAAAAATTATTGGAACCGTACGGTTTACCATTGGCACTATAACTCTTTTTCCCTTTAGATGAGTATACCTGTCATCATTAGGATTTACACAAACTGCCGTATCACCAAGAATTGTTTCTGGCCTGGTGGTAGCAATGGTTAAAAATCCGTCTTCCCCTTCAATTCTATATTTTACATAATATAATTTGCTTACTTCTTCAACATATATAACTTCTTCATCAGAAACAGCTGTTTTTGCTTCCGGATCCCAATTCACCATTCTTACCCCTCTATATATCAATCCTTTATTGTACAAATCTACAAATACACGGATAACAGACTTACTTCTTATTTCATCCATTGTGAAGCATGTCCTGCTCCAATCACATGAAGCACCAAGTTTTTTTAACTGCTCAAGTATAATGCCTCCGTGCTTTTCCTTCCATTCCCAGGCATGTTTTAAAAACTCCTCGCGTGTTAGAGTAGATTTATCAATGCCCTCTGCTTTAAGTTTAGCAACAACTTTTGCTTCTGTAGCAATACTTGCATGATCTGTTCCGGGTATCCAAACAGCATTTTTGCCAAGTTGTCGAGCTCGCCTTACCAATACATCCTGAATTGTATTATTCAACATGTGTCCCATATGTAAAACTCCAGTAACATTTGGCGGCGGGATAACGTTTACGTAAGGTTCTCTATCATCGGGCTCTGAGCCAAAATAATTTTTTTCAATCCAGTATTTATACCACTTTTCTTCGATCTTAGAGGCATCGTATTTCGCTGATATTTCCATAAAAATAATATTCAAAAATTTTTCGCAAAAATAATTATTATCACTTAAATTCCCATTTTTTAACCCCATAAAATTGTATTTAATGAAATTAGTTGTACATTTAATTTTTAATTTATATTTGCAAAAAATTAAATTGCTATGGTAAGAATAATTTTCCTATTGATTATTTTAATCCTGATAGTTTTGATAATTTTTTGGTTATGGAAATTGCTTTTTACACCAAAGAAAACCAGTAAGTTTAGATATATTGGCCGAAATAGTGTTGCTGATGAATTATTAAAATTACAAAATTTATTGGAAGAAGGGGTAATTGATGAAAAAGAATTCGAAAAATTAAAGAAAAAACTTTTGGAATAAATTCCTTTCAATTATTCTTAAATCATAACTTAAAAATGAAATTCACTCGATAACAATATTTTTTTAGATGATTAGATTAAATTTAATATTCGTTACAATTTTGTTTTTTTCTATAGGTCTTATTGCTCAAGAAAAAAAAAAAGAAGATAAAACAATTAAAATTAGCTGGTCGGGTTACGTAAAATATGATGCATTTTTCGATAGCAGGCAAGTTCTTGCTGCAAGGGAAGGACATCTGATGCTTTGGCCTAAAGCTCCAGAATATGATGAAAATGGAAATGACATTAATGCAAGTCCAAATTTTAATTTCCTTGCAATTCAAACTCGTCTAAAAACTGCAATCTCCGGACCTGATGCTCTTGGGGCAAAAACTTCTGCAATGATTGAAGCCGAATTTTTCGGACATACTGATGCCGACATTAACGGATATAGACTAAGACATGCTACAATAAATCTGGATTGGGAAAAATCAGGTTTAATGATGGGACAATTTTGGCATCCAATGTTTGCCCTCGAATGTTTTCCCGGAACAGTTTCATTCAATACTGGAATGTCTTTTGCTCCATTTAGTCGCAATCCTCTCATAAAATATTATTATAAATTAAATAATTTAAAACTTGCTATCACAGCCTACAGCGAACGAGATTTTTCATCAAAAAACATAAATGGGATAGCCAGTCCCGACTATATTAGAAATTCTAAAACGCCCGGTCTGAATGTTCATTTAAACTATACCAAATCAAACAAAGACAAAAACACCTCTGTTTCGACAGGTATTATTGGGAATTGGCATTCCATGCTACCGGAATTAAAAACTTCTGCTAATTATATTACAAAGCAACTCGTGGAATCATACTGTGGAGCTGTATATTTGAATTTAAAGTTAAGACCTATAAATTTCAAAATTTCAGGAGTGTACGTAGAAAATTCAAGTGGTATTATGATGCCCGGCGGTTACGCAGTTCACAGAATAATTGACCCTGTAAATCAGGAAAAAGATTATGTTCCAACCAGAAATATTGCAGGATGGATAGATATTTCAACAACAAGTAAAAAATGGCAACCGGGTATTTTTGCAGGATACAATAAAAATCTAGGGACAGCAAAAAGTATTATTGACAAACCAGGAGGACACGGAGTAAACATTGCTTATATTTATAGAATTTCTCCTCGATTGAATTATTATATTAATAACTTACAATTTGCTGCCGAATTTGATATTACAGCAGCAGCTTTTGGAGATAATACATATTCCGATAAAGCTATTCCTTTAAATGCTAAAGAAGTAATTAACTATAGAGTCATTTTTGGAGCTTACTACCATTTTTAATTATTTTATCTTAAATATATGTCTGATAAAAAATTTAATCCTAAAAACAAAAACAAACTAAACGATAACAAAAGATTAAAACTGATTCCTCCGGATATTATTGTTAAATATCTTGATTTAAAAGAAAGTGGAAATATAGTTGATTATGGCGCAGGAACAGGATTTTTCACATTTATTTTAGCTGAGTATTTCACCAATTCCAGAATTTTTGCTCTGGATATTGACGAAGAAATGATTAACACAATGATCGCAAACAATAATACTAATAATGTATTCCCACTTCAAATTGAAGACAATCAAATTCCATTCGCAAAAGATGACCTTATTGCTGTGTGGAGCATTGCAGTATATCACGAGTTGAATACTCCTGAAAAATGGCTTGCAAATTCATATAAAGCTTTGAAGAAAGGTGGCAAAATACTTATTATTGATTGGTCTCCAGAACAATCGCCGGAAATCGAAATGGGACCTCCATTAAATCACAGAATAAAACCTGAAAAAGTAAAAGAAAACCTACAAAAATCCGGATTTAAAAATATTTTTAATATTGATGGTCTTTCTTTACATTTTGGTTTTGTTGCTGAAAAATAAAATCTCAATTTAAAATTTGTACTCATTTATTTTTGTAGAATTAAAATTTAGTTTAATTTTGTAGAGTCAAAAGTGACGGGGGTGCCATACCGGCTGAGATCATACCCTTTGAACCTGACTCGGGTAATACCGACGTAGGGAGGTCAATGATTAAATCCGTGTATAGTTTCATCCCAATTAAATTTTGTTTAACTTAAAATTTAATTATTATGAAACTATTAAATTTAATTTTGTGTTTTAGTATTTTATGCACGATTGCTAGTGCACAACAAATCAGTGGTCGTATTGCCGACTCCGAAGGGAATCCTCTTACTGGGGCAGGCATTGTTGTTAAAAATTCTTTTTTAGGAACAATCTCCGATGATGAAGGAAAATTCTCGCTAAGAGTAAAACCGGGAATAATTACTCTCGAATTCAGTTTTATCGGATATCAATCCCGACAACTTACTTTAGAAATAAAAAACAACATTGACCTTGGGGTTATTATATTAGAGAAAAACCCTTTTATTTCCGAAGAAATCATTGTTAAAGCCACCAGATCCGACCAAAAATCCCCAATGACTTATACATTTGTTGGGATTGAAGAAATACGTCAAAGAAACATTGTTCAGGACATTCCTTATATTCTCGAACTTACACCGTCTTTTGTTGCCACATCAGAATCCGGAACAGGAATAGGGTACACTAATTACAGGATTAGAGGAACAGATCCCAGTAGAATTAATGTAACCATTAATGGTATTCCTCTAAATGATGCAGAGTCTCAAACTGTTTTTTGGGTTAATATGCCTGATTTTGCCAATTCAGTTAATAATATTCAAATTACTAGAGGTGTAGGAACTTCAACTAACGGAGCTGCATCTTTCGGCGGAAGCATGAACTTTCTTACTCACAATCTGAATAATAATCCTTATGGAGAAATACACTTAAACGGAGGAAGTTTTAACACTTTTAAACAAAGTCTTTTAATAGGTACAGGTTTATTGGAAAACGGACTAAGTTTCGATATGAGATTGTCGAACCTAAACAGCGACGGATATATAGAAAACTCTTTCTCCGACCATCAAGCTGCAACAATATCAAGTGCTTGGAGAGGAAAAAACTCATTGATTAAATTTAATTTCATTCACGGTAAAGAAAGAACCGGAATAAGCTGGTGGGGAGTGCCCAAAGATTCACTTCTTACAAACAGAACCTATAATCCTGCCGGAGAATATTGGGACGAAAACGGTAATCGCTTGTATTATAAAGACCAAACTGATAATTACATTCAAACGCATTATCAACTACTTTTATCACATAAATTTTCTGAAAATTTCGACATAAATGCATCAACATTTTATGTTAGAGGAGATGGGTATTACGAACAATATAAACAAAATGCAAAACTTTCGAAGTACGGGATCACCCCTATTCATATCACAAATCCTCCTGTAATTTCGGGAACAGATACTATTCCCGTTCCGGACATTATTATTTCTAGAACCGACATGATTCATAGAAAAATGATGGGCAATGATTTTTATGGTGCGAATATAAATGCAAATTATAATCTTAAAAAATTATACCTTACTATCGGAACAGGCTTTAATAAATACGATGGCGATCATTTTGGTAAAATTATCTGGATGAAACATGCCATAAACATACCAAAAGATTATGAATGGTATAGAAATAAGGGAATTAAAACAGATTTCAGTGTATTTGCAAAAGCCAATTACGAAATTATTAAAAACTTGTATATTTATGGTGACATACAATATCGCAACATAAACTACACCCTCGATGGTATTGACTACGAACTTGACGGAAACGGAAATCTCAGGACTTTAGAACAAAATCATGTTTATAACTTTATCAATCCAAAAGCCGGATTAATGTTTAATATAAACAACAACTCTAATGCATATTTTTCTTATGCTGTAGCTCATCGCGAACCTACACGAACAATGTTTAAGGACGCAGCCGAAGATCCTTCAAAAACACCTTTACCTGAAAAACTTATAGATTACGAAGCAGGTTATAATTACAAGAACAGAAATTTTATAGCAAATTTCAACTTGTATTATATGTATTACAAAAATCAGTTAATTCCTACAGGCGAAAAATCAAGTGTAGGATATGATATTATGACTAATGTTCCGGAATCATTCCGTCGTGGAATTGAAATTGCGTTAAACTACAAGCCTTTATCATGGTTCTCTGTTGAAGCTAATACAACTTTAAGTCAAAACAAAATACTGAACTTTGTAAGTTATGTAAGTGCTTATGATGATAGCTGGAACGAAACTATTGAATCTCAAGAACTTGGAACAACAGATATTGCATATTCCCCAAATATTGTGTCTGCTGCTCAGCTGAATTTTATTCCAATTTCCGGATTACAAATAAGCTGGATTTCAAAATATGTGGGTTCACAATACTTTGATAATACATCATCTCCGGATCGAAAACTTGATCCATATTTCTTAAATAATCTTCAATTAGCTTATACCACAAGCAGTAAATATATTAAAGAACTTTCATTCAGATTTAGTGTGATTAATATATTTAATCTCATGTACAGCAACAACGCCTATGGTGGTTATTGGATTGAACAAGGCATAGAAAAAACATGGAGTTATTACTACCCACAAGCAGGTCGTCATTATATGGGCGGGATTGTGTTAAAATTCTAAATTTATTTATGATGATTTAAAAAAAAGAGGTCTTTAGTAAACCTCTTTTTTTTTGATATATAACATTAAAATTTTTACCTTTGAAAAAAAAAATGGAAATAAATAAAGAATTAATGCAAGCCTCAATAATTGGGTTGCATGATGCAATGGGATTAAAACCTGAAGAAACTTTACTTATCGTAACAGATGAAGTTAAAAGAGAAATTGGATTAGCACTACATGAAGCCGGCAAACAACTTTGCAAGGAAAGTATTCTGCTGGAAATAAAATCACGAGAAATAAATGGGCAAGAGCCCCCTGAATGTGTTGCGGAAATGATGAAAATGGTTGATGTTGTAGTTTGTCCAACAGCTAAATCATTAACACATACTGATGCTCGGCGTAATGCTGTAAAACATGGAGTAAGAGTTGGAACAATGCCGGGGATATCTGTTGAAATTATGTCTAGATGTCTGAATGCTGATTTTGATAAGATTATCGAACTAACAAAATTTGTTGCAAAAAAACTTGAAGGAGTAAAAATTGTAAAAATTGTTACCGAACTTGGAACCGATCTCACAATGAATATCGAAGGTAGAATGATAATCGAAAGTACCGGAGTTTTAAGAGAAAAAGGACAAAGCGGTAACATGCCTTCTGGAGAGGTTTATCTTGCTCCGGTAGAAGGTACTACAAACGGGATACTTGTTATTGACGGATCGGTTGCAGGAATTGGTCTTGTTAAACAGCCAATTAAAATAAATATTGTTAATGGATATGCCAAAGAAATAACCGGTGGAGAAGAGGCTGCAAAACTTCAGGAAATGCTCGACAAATCAGGAATAGAAGCAAGAGCTGTAGCAGAATTCGGAATAGGAACAAACTACAAAGCTATACTCAGCGGTCAAATCCTGGAAGACGAAAAAGTTTTCGGTACAATTCATATAGCTTTCGGAAATAATCTTACTATGGGAGGAACTATTTCTGTTAATAGTCATATAGACGGGTTGGTTAAATTTCCGGATGTCTATTTTGATGATAAGCTTATTATGCAAAAAGGGAAACTTCTTGATTTTGAAATTTAAATTATATTATGAACTATTATAAAGTTCTAAAGATTAACAGTTTAATTCGAAGTCAAAAATTAAAAATTTTAGGATTTGGTTTTTTGCTCGTTACTAATAAAAGATTTCTGAATATTTTTATTGATCCAATATTGTTATGTAACTTTAGATGTAAAATGTGTTATTTCAGCGATCCTAACTATAAACCTTCAAAGCTGAAATTTGATTACGATACACTAAAAAGAATATCACAAGCTTTCTTTAAAAATGCTCTAAAACTACAAATCGGATGCGGAGCAGAACCACTGTTATATAAATATAACAGCGATATTGTTAAACTAGCTAAACAACACGGAGTTCCACATATAAGCATTACAACAAACGGGTCTCTACTATCTTTTGAAAAGATAATTGAGCTTGCTCAAGCAGGGCTTAATGAAATTATAATTTCGTTTCATGGTGCTTCGGATAAAATTTATAATAAACTTATGCCGGGAGGTGATTTTGAAAAGTTTTTAAATTTACTGCAAAATGTTTCAGAAGCAAAAAAATCTTTCCCCAATTTAAAATTACGCCTTAACTATACTGTAAATCCTGATAATTTATACGACCTTAATAATATTTTTGATTTACTAGAAAAATATAAACCCGATATAATTCAGATTCGTCCTATCAGAAAACTTGGCAACTCCGAATATAAAGATTTTGATCTTAAAAAGAAAGAAAAAGAGTATGAATACATAATAAACAGAATAGAACATTTCTGTAATGATAGGAGAATCATCAGCATACTTACAAAAAATCTACCGTCAGTAAATATCACTCGATATATTCCGGATATTGCCGAATATAGCTATTGTTATATTTCCCCGGAACATATTGGTGACAAAAATTTTAATCTGAATAAGTATAGCTCTTTTAGAAAATTTTTGATTAAAAATAAAATCTGCAAAAAAATATACAAAGATGTTTTTCTAGAAAAAACTCGAAAAGTGGATTCCGATATAAGTTTTGCAAATTACGAAGTGAATGTTTGAAATCTAATAAAAAAGCCGAACTAAATGCTCGGCTAAGAAAATTTTGAATAAATATTAAAAAAAATTTAACCCATATACTCCTTAACAAGTTCCATTCCAACTTCGATTGCTTTTTGATTCATTGGGATTAATTTGTGATGACGGGCAGGTAATGATTTTTCAAGTCCTTTAATAACATTTTCCAATTTAACTATAGGTTTCACGCTTAGGAAACCACCTAAAACTATCATATTGAATATTTTTGTATTACCCATATTTGTAGCCTCGTCTGTAGCTTCGATACTATAAATTTTAATATCCTTACGCGAAGGATGACGGGTTATACCATTAGGATCATAAATTAGAACTCCACCAGGTTTAACAGTTTTCTCGAATTTATCCATTGACTGCTGATTAAGAATAATTGCAGTATCAAAAACATTAACAATAGGAGAACTTATTCTTTCGTCACTGATTATAACAGTTACATTAGCAGTTCCGCCACGCATTTCAGGACCATAAGAAGGCATCCAGCTAACTTCTTTACCCTGCATAATTCCGGAATAAGCTAAAATTTTACCCATTGAAAGGACCCCTTGTCCTCCAAAACCGGCTATTATTATTTCTTCTGTCATGATTTTTATTTTTAATTATTTAGTAACTAAATTACCATCAACTTTAATATCTCCAAGTGGGTAGAACGGAAACATGTGTTGTTCCATCCATTCGTTTGCGGCAACAGGACTTAATTTCCAACCGGAATTGCAATTAGATACAAATTCCACGAAACTAGTTCCTTTTTTATTTTTTTGAACTTCGAAAGCCATCTGAATAGCTTTTTTAGCTCTACGTACATTGCGGGGAGTATGAACAGATTGACGAGTAGCAAAATGGACTCCGGGTAATTGAGCAACCAATTCAGTAATTTTTAGCGGATTACCCATAATGTTAACATCACGACCAAAAGGGCAAGTTGAAGCCGGCATTCCCGGTAAAGTTGTTGGGGCCATTTGTCCTCCGGTCATACCATAAATACCATTGTTCACGAAAAATATTATGATATTTTCGCCACGATTACAAGCATGAATTGTTTCTGCCGTACCTATTGCAGCTAAATCGCCATCGCCTTGATATGTAAAAATATATTTATCGGGCATAAGACGCTTTAAAGCAGTTGCCAAAGCCGGAGCACGACCATGTGCAGCTTGTTGCATATCCATATTCATAAATTCATATGCCAAAACAGAGCAACCTACCGGGGCTATACCTACGGTAATTTCTTGAATGCCTAGTTCTTCGACAACTTCCATAATTAAGCGATGAATTGTTCCATGACCACAACCCGGGCAATACGAAAATGGTTTGTCTGTTAACAAAGAACTGCGACGATAGACCAAATTTTCAGGTTTAATTATATCTTTGAAATCCATAATATACTCTCCTATTTTATAATTTTTGATTTTAAAGCTTCCAAAACTTCAACAGGCGAATGAATAACTCCTCCGGTTCTTCCGTAATGTTCTACAGGAACTCTGCAATTAACCGCAAGTTTAACATCTTCAACCATCTGTCCTAAACTCATTTCCACTGCTAACATACCTTTTACTTGATTAGAAAGTTCTGCTAAACGTTTACTTGGAAATGGAAATAATGTAATCGCACGTAATAAACCCAGTTTAATACCTTCTTCTCTAGCTAAATCTACAGCTTTTTGGCAAATTCTAGCACTCGATCCATAAGCAACAAGTAAATATTCAGCGTCTTCGGTTGAAATTTCTTCAAAACGTACATCTTCACGTTCCATTTGAGAGTATTTATCTCTTAAATGATAAACATGCTGTTCTTGTTTTAAAGGATCCAAATCTAAAGATGTAATTATATTTCTTTCGCGATTAGCTTTTTTACCTGTTGTTGCCCACGGAGCTTGTTTTTCTACTTCTTGGATTGTTCTGCGAGGAATTGGATCAAATAATTCGACTTTTTCCATCATTTGACCAATAATACCATCGCTAAGAATCATAACGGGGTTTCGATATTTGAAAGCCATTTCTTTGGCAATGAGTACAAAATCAGCCATTTCCTGAACAGAAGATGGTGCTAAAACATATAAACGATAATCTCCATGCCCTCCACCTTTTGTTGCTTGAAAATAATCACTTTGTGCAGGTTGAATATCCCCTAATCCGGGTCCTCCTCTAACAACATTCAAAATTATTAAAGGTAATTCAGCTCCTGCAATATATGATACTCCTTCCATTTTTAAACTAATACCGGGACTCGAAGATGAAGTTACTGGTAAAAACCCGGCTCCTCCTGCTCCATAACACATATTTATCGCAGCAACTTCGCTTTCAGCTTGTAATACAACCATACCGGTTGTTTCGTATGGCTTTTGTGACATTAAATACTCTAATACCTCTGACTGAGGGGTGATAGGATATCCAAAATAGGCATCAACTCCTGCACGAATACATGCTTCGGCAAAAGCTTCATTGCCCTTCATTAATCTTAATTCTCCCATATTCGTAGTTTTAATTATTAATTATCTAACTTTACTTTATATACACTAATTACTCCATCTGGACATACTATAGCACAATTAGCACATCCTATACAATCTTCGGGCTTATTCATATATGCATAATGATAACCCTTCCCGTTTACTTCCTTTGCTAAAGATATAACTTCTTGTGGACATGCAGGTACACATACTCCGCACCCCTTGCATTTTTCAACGTCCACTACTATTGCTCCTCTTACTTTTGCCATAATAAATAAATTTAAAATATTGTTACGTCTCAAAATTAAAAAAATATTTATTATTACAAAATGTTAAATATCACTTTTTTCGTATTCATTACAAACTTTTTATAAACCCATTTCTACTAAAATACCTATCAACTAAAACGCATGGTTTAAATCAATTTTTTTTCTACCTCAAAATGCCAGAATTTTAATCAAAATTTTTTTAACCTAAATTTTTGATTTTTTTCATTATCTAATCAATTTTTGATTATTTTGCAATCATAAATAATTATTTAACAATCATGTTCATTAATTGCCATACATATTATTCATTACGCTACGGAACCATTAGTCCGTCCGAATTGGCTGATTTTGCTCTAAAAACAAAAAACGACAGCATAGTTTTAACCGATATTAATAACACTACTGCTATTCCCGAATTCTATTTCAATTGCAAAAAAATTGGTGTAAAACCAATTGCAGGCGTTGATATAAGGGATGATAAAAACAAACAACTTTACCTGCTTATTGCCAGAAATAACAAAGGCCTTGCAGAAATTAATAAGTTCATATCGGAAATAAACATCAAAAAGAAACCCAAAATCCCGATTCCTTTGTTTAACAATGTTTTTGTTATTGTCCCATTTTCAAATATACAATTATTCAATGATGAAGATAATTATTTTATTGGGATAAAACCCCATGAGATCAAAAAAATTTCAACATCAAAATTCTCGTTAAAAAATGATAAAATGCTGGTGCTATATCCTGTAAGTTTCAGAAGTTCTGAAGATTATGAAATATGTAAACATCTCCGTGCAATTGATAAAAATATTTTACTATCACAACTAAACGAGCCAACAGAATTTAGCCCAAATGATATAATGATCCTGCCGTCAAAAATTCGTGAAATATATTCACAATATCCTCAAATAATAACTAACACTTTAACCCTTTTAAAAGAATGCAATTTGCATTTCGATAATGGATTAAAAAACAAAAAAGTTTTCAGCAGTAGTTATTCCGAAGATATAAATCTTTTGAGAAATCTTAGTTTAAAAGGTTTAGAAAAAAGATATGGTCAAAATAACAAAACTGCCATACAAAGATTAAATCATGAACTTGAAATAATCACAAAACTTAACTTCGTTTCGTATTTTCTGATAGCTCACGATATAATTCAATTTGCAAAATCCAAAGATTTCTTTTATGTGGGCAGAGGCAGCGGTGCCAACAGTATTGTAGCATATTGTCTGGAAATTACAAATGTTGATCCAATAGAGCTCGACCTGTATTTTGAAAGATTTTTAAACCCAAAGCGAAGTTCTCCTCCCGACTTCGACATTGATTTTTCATGGAAAGACAGAGACACGATTATTTCATACATTTTCAAAAAACATGGATTTAATCGAACTGCTTTACTCGGAGCAATTAATACATTTCAAACACGTTCCATACTTCGAGAACTAGGAAAAGTTTACGGTCTGCCTAAAGAAGAACTTGATGTACTTGCTAAAAACCCTGCAAGTGTTGCAAACAAAGATTTTATTCACAAAAAAATCATAAATATTGCTTCAAAACTTACAGACTTTCCAAACCTCAGAACAATTCACGCAGGAGGAATAATTATAAGCAACGACTCCATTTTCAATTATGCGGCTCTTGACCTACCACCAAAAGGATTTCCTACAACTCAATGGGACATGTACGTAGCAGAAGAATTAGGATTTGAGAAATTTGACATTCTTTCGCAGAGAGGGTTAGGCCACATCAAAGACTGTGTTAAAATCATAAAGAAAAATAAAAATATTGATATAAATATCAATGATATAAATAAATTCAAATCCGATAATAGTATCATCCAAAAGCTATCTACAGGCGAAACTCTCGGATGCTTTTATATTGAAAGCCCAGCAATGAGAGGTCTTTTAAAAAAATTACGATGCGACAATTATCTCACATTAGTAGCTGCAAGTTCCATTATCAGACCGGGAGTAGCAAAGTCAGGAATGATGAAAAAATATATAGAAAGATACAATAATCCCACCTGCTTTGAATATTTACACCCTGTAATGAAAGAACAACTCTCAGAAACTTATGGAATTATGGTTTATCAGGAAGATGTTTTGAAAATTTGTCATCACTATGCAGGTATGGATCTGGCTGATGCTGATGTACTCAGAAGAGCCATGAGCGGAAAATTCCGATCAAGAAAAGAATTCGATAAAATCAAAGATAAATTCTTCGAACTTTGTCAAAAGAATAATCGTCCTATTGATGTAAGTACAGAACTTTGGAGACAAATAGAATCTTTTGCGGGGTATTCTTTTTCCAAAGCTCATTCAGCCTCTTATGCTGTAGAAAGTTATCAAAGTTTATTTCTAAAAACTTACTTCCCAATAGAATTTATGGTTTCGGTAATAAACAACTTTGGAGGTTTTTACAATTCATGGGTTTATTTTCATGAAGCAAAAAGATCAGGGGCAACAATTAATCTACCATGTATAAACAACAGCGAGTACTTAACTTCTGTAAAAGGAACTGAAGTTTTTATCGGATTTATTCATGTTAAAAATCTCGAAGAAAATATAGTTAGTCAAATCTTAATAGAACGCAACTTATACGGGAAATTTACAGACCTCCACAATTTTATGGAAAGATGTGCCATTCCCGACGAACAACTTAATATACTGATAAAATGCGGAGCTTTTGATTTTACCGGGAAATCCCGTCCCGAACTAATGTGGGAGAAACTATTTGTAAAAAATAAATCGGACTCAAAATTATTATTAAAACAAAAAAAACTTTTCTCATATTCTATCGAATTGTTTCTGCCTGCACTCCAACAATCCAATCTTGAAAAAGCCTATGATGAAATCGAACTTCTGGATTTCCCTGTGAGTTTATCATTATTCGATATGTTGCAAACTAAGTTCAGGGGCGAAGTTTATTTTAAGGACATGATAAAATTTTCCGGAAAAGAAGTCAGAATGCTCGGACAATTTGTAACATTAAAATATGTAAAAACTTCCGATCTCAAGATTATGAACTTCATCACATGGATTGATTACGAAGGCAACTTTTTCGACTCAGTACATTTTCCCGATATCCTTAAAGATTACCCTTTTAGAGGTAATGGAATATATTTATTATTAGGTATTATTGACATAGAGTTCGGTTATCCTACATTGAGAGTGAAAAAAATGGAAAAAATGCCTCTTAAGACTGATCCGCGAGAGTAAAAAGTTTGAAATAAAAAATTATTGATATATTTGTCAATAAAAAATAAATGAAAAGAGCTTTAATAATATTAGTTTGTTTTATATCTATAACATCCCCTACATATTCTCAGCTTGAAGAAAACGACCAATATGCAGGTGAAGGGTTAGGATATTTTGGATTAGATGTAAGAACAATAGAAAATAAACCTGCATTATTTCTTGGAGGAGGCGGAGGTTTTATAATCAAAAACTTCACTTTAGGAGTATTCTTCAGCGGATTGAACAGTCCTTTTTTAAAAACTGACACAACAAATATTAATTATAAATTAGCATATTCTTACGGAGGCCTAGAATTTAATTATACTTTCCGAAAATCAAAACATTTGAACATATTTTCCGGAATTAAATTCAACATAGGCCAGACAAGAATGCTCGATACATATTTTGTAAGATACGGAAAAAGAACAACATACGGAATAAATCCGCAACTTGGAATTCAGTATTCAGTTAGTGATATCTTTAAAATTGCATTTGGGATACAATATTTTTATACTTATTTTCCAAAATCTCCTGTTCTATATTCTGCTAAAGACTTTTCATCCCCCGGAGTGTTTTTGACGTTTAAACTGGGTACTTTTAAAAATTAAATTCTCATAAAAGTAGAATAAATTTCTATCAATAAAAATTTCATTATCAACTCAAATTCATAATATTTTGAATAAACAAAATTTTATAAAAAACATAATACTACATTAACCCAAATTTCAAGAGATTAAAAAAATCTGACATAAAAGATCTAAATTGCAGCCGATGTACAAGAAGAAGCCTAATGCGTAAATGGTGATTTTATCCCCACCCAAATTTTGGTTGAAATGCAAAAAGGCTTTCTCTCGAAAGCCCTTTGAGACATTCAATGATGAAACATTAGTTATCTCGCATTGAATAATAGTAGCAAAGATAATACATTTCCTTGTACTTATTTGTTTAAACTTTTAAATTTTAAAAAGTTGAAAAAATTTGACAAAATGCAAGTTGTTAATCCCTTTGCTGCAGGTATTGACGTAGGCTCACGTTCACATGTTGTCAATGGGTTACGATTAGCTCCAAATAATAAAATTACGGGAAGCAAAAAAATAAGCAGTAGAACTTCTGAAGGGAAAAACCATTTTTCATTAGCGTTAAGGAATGCCGCTAATACAATTGAAAACTCTAAAGATGGCTTTTTACTTATGTTTTTTAGAAGAATTGCCTACAAAAAAGGTAGAACCGCAGCAATAACTGCCACGGCAAGAAAGCTAGCAGTTATAATATGGAATATGATAATGAAAAACAGAAATATACCCACATCAATTCCGAAGAATATAAAGAAAAAATGAAGCAGATTAAAACCAAACAAATACAAAAAATGATACGGAACTATAATATAGATTTAAAGTCATTATCAGTATGTTAGAAATTTAGTTAGATAGAATTCCGTGCTAGAATCTAATTTATTATGTGTAGTTTTAGAAATTTTTAGTTTTAATAAGCAGATAAACAAGCAAAGACAAGATATTTTTTATAAAAAAACTATTTTAATTAGTAAGAATTTATACTAAGTGTAAACAACAAAAATTCAACCCGCATTAAGCATTAGAAATTTAAAGAGCTAACGCTTATAGGATGTGTTTAGCTACGCACACCCACTGAGAAATGTAGAAATACGGGCGTTTCGAAAGCCTCAACGCTCTAAAATTATAGCCTATAGCCTTTAAACAAATTTTGAATTTTCGACTGCGGAATTTAGGTTTAATCAAAATGCAAGATAAAAATCCCTTGTTAGATTTATGTATTCTTCTGTATAATCGTGGCGTTTGCCATTTTCAATAACAAGTTTTTCAGTAATTACTTCTGATGAAATTTTTGAAACTGTTATAAATCTTCTTACACAATCAGAATTAGAATTTGGATAAATCTCCACTATTCTTTTACAATAAAATCCATTTTTGCCGGCAATATCTAAAAAAATCTGAGATTGTTTAATCGGATAAATAACTGAAATTTGACCTACTTCTTCCAATAGTTTTTCGCTGTAATGCAACAACTCTTCTACCTTTAGATCATCATTGTGACGAGCTTGCTTTCTGCTTGATGCCGTAGGTTTTACATCTTCTGAAAAGAAAGGAGGATTGCTTACAATACAATCAAATTTTTTTTGGGAATTAAATGCCTGCAGAGAAATATTTTCAACTTTTATTCTTTCTTTCCATGGCGAATTATTAACATTCTTTCTGGCAATTTCGACAGCTTTTGGATTTATGTCTATTGAATATATATTTGCATCAGAGCGCTGAGCCAACATTAGTGCAATTAATCCGGTTCCTGTTCCTATATCAAGAATATTTTTTGAGTTTTCACAATTTACAAGAGTTCCGACCAGTACGCCATCTGTGCCTACCTTCATAACTTCGGGGTGATGTTGTATGCTGAACTTTTTAAATCTAAATACATTTTCCATAAAAATCTCAAAACTTTTCGTTTACACCCAAACCAAACAGTGAGAAATCATATTTCACAGGATCTTCAGGATCGAAAAATCTTAAAATATTTGTTAATTCTTCAACAGCTTTCCAATCATTTTGAGTTCTTTTTAAAATGCCAAGCATCCTCGATATTCGGCCTGAATGAACATCCAATGGAATATATAATTTCGCTGGAGGAATATTTTTCCAAATTCCCAGATCTACTCCTCTTCCATCATTTCTTACCATCCATCTCAAAAACATATTTAACCTTTTCGCTGCCGAACCTGATTCAACATTTGACACGTGGCGACGAGTCCGCAATTTTACTTCTTTTTTATCAAAAAATATTTTGTAGAAATTTATCAAAGCATCCTTTAAATCATCATATCCGCAAAATAAATTTTCCAAACCCCCGTAGTTCAAATAAATATTTTTTAAAGAATTTACAAAATACTTCAGATCTTCTCCATTAAAAGTTCTATGCACAGCTTTATCCAATACTCTCAAATCCTCATCACTGTGATTTATCACAAAATCATAAGGAGAATTATCCATCAATTTCATAAAATAATAAGCATTTTTTACTATGGATTTTCTTTGTCCCCAAGCAATACATGAAGTTATGAATGCACTTATTTCAATGTCCTCTTTCGAGTTAAAACTATGAGGAATGCTTATTGGGTCATTTTCAACAAATTCGGGACGATTATATATTTCATATTTCTCGTCCAAGAATTTCTTTATTTCCGATAAACTTAAATTATCCATTTTATAAATTTGTCAAAATTAAAGTATTTTTAATTAAATTAAACAATCCAATCGCTTTAATAATTAAAATAAACTTAATCTGTTAATTTTCGCTGAAAACTTTTCTTTCAAATGTTTTTTATAATAAAATCAAAAAAAACTATC
The DNA here is from genome assembly GCA_001603595.1 of Bacteroidales bacterium Bact_19. Classification (GTDB taxonomy): domain Bacteria; phylum Bacteroidota; class Bacteroidia; order Bacteroidales; family ML635J-15; genus Bact-19. Next base: position 10,707 of record LUZK01000076.1, on the reverse strand, counting down.
AATGTATTTAAAATTCTTTTAACATAAAAACACCTATTATTGATATATTTTTATTTTCTTTGCGACATGATTTTCGATTATTTTTGGAAAGGTGTAATTGTGGGTTTATCAGCCTCTATCCCTTTAGGCCCTGTTGGAGTATTATGTATTCAACGAACTTTGAATAAAGGACGTATTTCTGGTTTTTTCAGTGGACTTGGAGCAGCTTCGGCAGATGTATTTTATGCTACAATAGCAGGATTTGGGGTCTCCTTTATTATTGATTATTTGATAGAATACCAAACTTTTTTAAGAATAATTGGTTCCATTGTTCTGTTTCTACTAGGATATAGATTATGGTACAGCAATCCGGGAATCGAATTACGCAAACAATTAAAAAGAAAAAGAAAAGGTTTATTTGGAGATTTTTTGTCAACTTTTGCACTTACAATTTCAAATCCTATTACGATTTTTGTTTTTGCTGCTGTATTTGCCAGTTTCAGCATTGTTGACACAAGAGCAAATTTGTGGGCTGTGATTATTTTGATTCTTGGAATTTTGTTCGGGGCATCATTATATTGGTTCAGTTTATCAAGCATTGTCAATATTTTTAGAGATAAATTTAGATTAAGACGATTATTATATATAAATAGAATTGCAAGTATCTTCGTTATAATTTTCGGAATTGTAATTATATTAAGCATATTCTTGTAAATAATCTTAAGAATGAATTCATTTTTTAAAATAATCAAAAGATTTCCCAGAACTTTCTGGATTGCAAATATCATGGAGCTTTTCGAAAGATGGGCATGGTATGGAATGTTCATGATTTTTGCACTTTATTTGACCGGCTCCACAGATTCCGGAGCTTTAGGTTTTTCACAAGTACAAAAGGGAATTTTAATGGGTTCGGTTGTTGGATTTTTGTACTTCATGCCTGTTATTACCGGGGCTATTGCAGATAGAGTTGGATACAAAAAAATGCTTATCATTGCATACATAATTCTATCATCTTCATATTTTATTTTAGGTCAAGTAAAATCTTATGAATCCGTATTTTTTGCATTTATTATGCTTGCAATCGGAGCAGCTCTTTTTAAACCAATTATATCTGCATGTATTGCTAAAACTACCGACGAGCAAACATCTTCAATGGGTTTCGGAATATTCTATATGATTGTTAACATCGGAGCTTTTATTGGACCTATTGTTGCATCATTATCTCGTCAAAAAAATTGGCAATATGTTTTTATGATTTCTTCGGCTGTGATTTTAATAAACCTTATTCTTGTCATTTTCTTTTTTAAAGATCCCATAAAACCACGAAAAAATTCTAATTTAATAGAAGAAATTATTAAAATTTTAAAAAATATCACAGAAGCCTTAAAGGATGTAAAATTTGTATTTTTTCTTCTAATTGTTGCAGGATTCTGGACCATGTATAATCAATTATTCTACACTTTGCCGGTATTTATTGACCAATGGATGGATACATCAATAGTTTATGAGAATATTTACAAAATTTGGCCATGGTTTGCAGAGCAAATAGGTACAGCAGATAAAACCATTGCCGCAGAAATGATGACCAACATTGATGCAATGTACATAATTTTATTCCAGCTTTTAATTTCTTATTTGGTAATGAGAATAAAGCCAATACATTCAATAATCGCAGGATTTTTGATTGCTACAATAGGTTTGTCTCTCTCATTTTTGACACATAATCCCATGCATCTGTTTATTACAATTTTAATTTTTGGAATTGGCGAAATGGCAGGTTCTCCCAAAACTACAGAATACATTGGCAAAATAGCTCCAGAAGGAAAAACCGCGCTTTACATGGGTTGCAGTTTTTTGCCAATGGCTGCAGGTAACTTTTTTGCCGGGCTTATTTCCGGAAATGTTTATCAAAAAATTGGAGACAAAATAAATATTGCTCAAATGGAGGCTATAAAATTAGGGTTAAAGATTCCAAACATTTCTGATGATTTTACACAAAACGATTATCTGAATGCAGTTGCAAACCATCTAAATATGAATCAGCAACAATTAAACGAATACCTATGGAATAATTACCATCCATATAACATTTGGATTATTATTGCAGCAATTGGAATAAGCACAGTTTTAGCTCTTATAACGCTTAATTACTTTTTAAAAAAGAATTAAAAAAGCTGCCAAAAGGCAGCTTATAATAATTACTTTTTCATTATTTCAGCAAAGTACTTATAAAACAACGGGATTGTTTCAATACCTTTATAAAAATTATACAAAGGATAATTTTCGTTTGGAGAATGAATTGCATCAGATTCTAATCCAAACCCCATCAAAATTGACTTTATTCCTAAAATTTCCTCAAAAGTAGAAATGATTGGGATACTACCTCCTGAGCGTACCGGAATAGGTAATTTGCCGAAAACTTCCAAATAGGCTTTTTCAGCAGCTTTGTATGCAGGTAATTCAATCGGGCAAACATAAGCCTGACCTCCGTGTAGTGGTGTTACCTCTACTGTAACATATTCCGGAGCAATTGACTCAAAATATTCTTTAAAAAGTTTTGATATTTTTTCATGATGCTGATTTGGAACAAGACGACAGGAAATTTTTGCATAAGCTTTGGAAGGCAAAACAGTCTTTGCTCCTTCTCCCGTATAACCTCCCCATATTCCGCATACATCAAAAGTTGGTCTAATTCCGGTTCTTTCAATGGTTGTATAACCTTTTTCTCCTTTTAAGGCTTTTACAGCTATTGCCTTTTTGTATTCTTCTTCGTTAAAAGGAGCCATATTTAATTTTTTTCTCTCTTCTTCGGTAACTTCCAGCACATCGGCATAAAAACCGGGAATAGTTATTTTGCCATCAGCATCTTGCATATCCGCAATCATCTTGCACAAAACATTTATAGGATTAGCAACGGCTCCACCAAATAATCCACTATGTAAATCTCTGTTGGGACCTGTAACTTCTACTTGCCAATACGATAATCCTCTAAGTCCTATTGTAATGCTTGGAATATCAGGAGCAATCATTCCTGTATCAGAAACCAAAATTATATCAGCTTTTAGCATTTCTTTATTTTTACTGCACCATTTCCCCAAACTTGGCGAACCAATTTCTTCCTCCCCTTCAATCATAAATTTTACATTACACGGCAGTGTGTTAGTCTTTACCATTAATTCAAAAGCCTTTGCATGCATAAATCCCTGACCTTTATCATCATCTGCACCTCTAGCATAAATTTTTCCATCTCTGATTTCAGGTTCAAAAGGCGGACTTTTCCATAAATCAATAGGATCAACAGGCATGACATCATAGTGGGCATACACCATAACGGTTGGCAACGATGTATCAATAATCTTTTCTCCGTAAACGACAGGATTTCCATCTGTTGGCATCACTTCAGCCTTATCGGCTCCGGCTTGCAAAATCATATCTCTCCAATATTCGGCACATCTTACCATATCAGCCTTGTGTTCTTGAATCGAACTGATTGATGGAATACGAATTAAGCCGAATAACTCGTCCAGAAAACGTTCTTTGTTTTGTTCAATGTAATCTTTAATAATGTTCATAGTATTTAATTTTTGATTAATATTTCGTAACGAAAGCATTTGAAAAATAATGATGAATTTGAATACCTACAACTTGATAACGCTTATTAAAACTTCCATAAAAAGTGGTGCCAATTCCTAAATCATAAAAATACTTAAAAGTTGTTTCAATTTGAACTACTGCCCCTAATTGTCCGTAAATTTTTGAGAGATTTTGATTTACGGGTATCCAAGTTATTGCATAAGATGGTCCGATGAAAAAACCAAAATTATACCACCTGTCTTCGAATCTCAGACCGGCTCCTAAATGTATATCATTTAGTTGCTCCATCGGACGCTTTAAAAAAAAATCCTTAGAAGAATAATGCCATCCGGCATTAAAATACATAGCTTTGTAACGATGATGATATGTTAAAGCAAAATTTTGATTTATATCATCTTTATTAGTATGCAAACCTCTGCCATAACCAATAGTTAACCAATTACTTCCTGTTTTATAGATATTTTCACCGTAACGAACCTCCGAAAACATTTTTTCCCATTTTGTCAAAGGTCGCGTTGATCGAACTTCTCCTTCCTGTGAAAATGATAAGTACGGCAAACACAAAACAATCAACAACAATATTAGTTTTAAAAATTTCATACGGTAACAAATATAATTAAAATAACGATTTTATAAAAATTTTATTACAAAGATCTTATTTTTTCAATACTGAATAAAATTTTTCTTCTTTAAATATATGGGTTACAACACATTTAACGATTTTTATTTTTTTTTAATATGTTTTACATCAGTTTGTATTTTATATTATTTTCATTTTTTATTTTTGCTAAAAAAAAATAACTCTAAAACAAAAAAATTATGAGAAAACACATTTTTAATGCCGGACCTTGTAAATTATCAGATCGCACATTGGAAAATACCGCAAAAGCAATTTTAGAGCTTAACAATAGTGGTCAATCCATTATGGAAGTTTCGCATCGAGGAAAAGAATTTCAGGCAATAATGGACGAAACAGTTGCTTTGATGAAAGAAGTTCTCAACATCCCAGACAATTATTCTGTTTTATTCCTCGGAGGTGGAGCAAGTCTTCAATTTTGCATGATTCCTTATAACTTTCTAAAGACCAAAGCATTCTATTTGAACACAGGTACTTGGGCAACAAATGCCATTAAAGAAGCAAAACTTTTTGGCGAAGTAATTGAAGTTAGTTCTAAGGACAAAAATTTCACTTATATTCCTAAAAACTTTGAAGTTCCTGCTGATGTTGATTATGTTCATATTACCACAAACAATACCATACGAGGAACTGAAATTCTCGAAGATTGGAGTTTTAATGTTCCATTAATTGCTGATATGTCATCGGATATTTTAAGTCGTCCCATTGATGTTAGCAAATATGCAATGATTTATGGTGGTGCTCAAAAAAATATGGGACCTGCAGGAGTTACTTTTGTTATTATTCGTAAAGATATGCTCGAAAGAGTAGCTGACCGTCCTATCCCAACGATGTTAAAATACCAAACTCATATAGATAATGGGTCTATGTATAATACCCCTCCTTGTGTTAATATTTTTGCTGTTCGCGAAACCCTTCTTTGGGTAAAAGAAATGGGTGGACTCCAGGCTATGAATAAACTCGCCGACGAAAGAGCTAACATGCTTTATCAGGCTATTGACGAAAGCAAAATTTTCTATTGCCCTGTTGTAAAAGAAGACAGATCGAGAATGAATATTGTTTTCGTTCTTAAAGAAGAATACAAACAATTCGAAGAAGAATTTGCAAAATACGCATCAGCAAGAAATATCGTGGGAATTAAAGGTCATAGATCAGTTGGCGGATTCAGAGCTTCTACCTATAATGCTTGTACTATCAAAGATGTTAAAGCCTTAGTTCAAGCAATGAAAGATTTCGAAAAAGAAAAAGTATAATATTCAATATTTTTAAAAGATTAAAAAAAAGAAGCTGTTCCTAAAAACGAGCAGCTTTTTTTTTATCAAGCATAAGTTCACTGAATTTCTAAAACCTATTCGAACTAATTATTTTTTAAGTACAAAAATCCACATCCGGATTAAAATTTATTCGTTTTTTAATATCTTTGCATTAAACTCTAAATCAGGAGCATGTTTCTTAGATTGGTACTTTTCATAGCAATTATTTTTCAGATTGTTGCAGCCTTTCTTTCACTGAGATTGATGCGAAAAACAAAATACAATCTATCTTGGATTTTTATCAGTCTTGGATTTGCATCACTTTTAATGCGAATGATACTTGAAGCTCTTCCATTTTACTTTAATGTAGAGCCAAAAGATTACAGGCTTTTATACATGTGGCTTGGTGTAAGTTCTGCAATATTTTTTGCTATCGGATTAGTGCTTATCCGCAAAATTTTTATTTACATGGAAAAAATGGAAAACGAAACTCGTGCTAATGAAAAACGTCTTCTAGCCGTAATGATTCAGGCCGAAGAAAACGAACGTAAACGCCTGGCTAAAGACCTACACGACGGACTGGGACCACTACTTTCTACAGTAAAAATGTCTTTATCTGCACTAAAAAAATCAAATAATACCGAAACAAATTCAGAAATTATTAATAACCTTGAAACTGTTACAATAGAAGCTATTAGAAGTATTAAAGACATAAGTAACAATCTTAGTCCTCATGTCCTGGATAATTTTGGTCTCGACAAAGCAATTAGAAACTTCCTCCAAAAAATTATAAACACAGGTACAATAAAAATTGTTTATAACTCAAACATCAACAACCATCGTTTTGATGCTAATACTGAAGCGATTATTTACAGAGTTGTTTGTGAATTGGTAAATAATACTATAAAGCATGCGAAAGCAAAAAAAATTATCATAAACCTAAATTATGATCTTTTCGGAATAAAACTAAACTATAAAGACGACGGCTCAGGATTCGAAACCAATGCTCTTTTTAAATCTCAGGAGAAAGGTACAGGACTCTATAATATTATCAGCCGAATACACAGTCTTAAAGGTAAAGTTGAATTTAACAGTTCTTCAGGCAAAGGAACCGAAGTATTAATTGAAATCCCTTTTAACAATGAATGATGATAAAGTATATAACATTATTATAGTTGATGACCATGCACTTTTCAGAAATGGATTGAAATTACTATTGAATAAATCAACAAAGTTTAAAGTAATTGCTGAAGCATCAAATGGAAAAGAATTTATTAATTTACTTAACATTGTACCGGTGGACATTGTATTACTTGATATTCAAATGCCGGAAATGAACGGAATTGAAGCCGCCCAAATTGCTCTTAAAAATTGTCCAAATTTAAAAATTATTACTCTTTCGATGTATGGAGACGAAGAATACTATTACAAAATGGTAAACCTTGGAGTTTGCGGTTTTCTAATGAAGGATTCCGATATAGACGAAGTTTTTAAAGCATTAAATTCAGTTATTGAAGGGAAAAACTATTTCAGTCAAGAACTTTTACAAAATATTATTAAAAATATACATGGAAATAATCCCGATGAAATTGTTTTAAAAAATCTAACCCAAAGAGAAATTGAAATTATTCAACTAATTTGTCAAGGTTACTCGAATATAGAAATTGGCGAAAAATTATTCTTAAGTAAAAGAACTGTCGAAAAGCACAGAGCCAATATTATGGAAAAAACAAATACAAACAATACTGCAAGTCTTGTAATGTTTGCAATTAAACACAATATTGTAAAAATATAATAAATGAAAAAACTTTTAATATTTAGTTTTTTAATTTCTGTTTATGTTATTATTCAAGGTCAAATTCCATGGAATTATTTAACAGACTTTTCAAAATCCGGACTATATTCAGAAATTAACAATGAACACAATGTAATCAACATCATTGACTTTGGAGCTTTGCCTGATGACAATTTAGATGATAACACAGCATTTATAGAGGCTTTGAATTACTTGTCTGAAACAGGGAGGTACGCTTATTTTTCCTGCCGGCATCTTTAATTTTACCCAATCATTTCAAATTCCATCTAATATCAGCATTTTAGGAGAATCTTGCGATGAAACTATTCTCTCATTTAATAATGCCGGAAATGGAAATCTTATAAATATTTACGGAACTCAAAACAATAATTGCATCCATGTAACCCAAGCCATTAAAAACACTAATTTTCTAATCTGTAACCAATCTTCTGAATTCCAAGAAGGTAACATCATTAAACTAAAAATGGACGGAAATGATTATATGTTCTCCGATTGGGCGACGAGCGATATGGGACAAATCCTGATTATTACAGAAATTAAAGAAGATACTATTTTTCTTGATAATTTTATCAGACATAATTTCTACGTTGATAAAAATGCTTGCATTACAAAAATAAATCCGGCAACTAATATCAAAATTTCTAATTTAAAAATTTTAAGAATTGACCAGACAAACTATCAAACATCAAATATAAATTTGAGTAATGCCTTTAATTGTGAAATATCCGCAATAGAATCTGAAAAATGTAATTTCGCTCATGTCAGCATTTCGAACAGTAAAAACATAAAGATATCAGGTTCGTATTTTCATCATGCTTTTGCTTATGGTGAGGGTGGTCAAGGATACGGCACTGAAATTGAAGCTTCTTCAAGCGATTGCTTGATTGAAAATAATATCTTCAATAATCTTCGCCATTCAATTTTATTGCAATCAGGAGCAAACGGCAATGTAATTGCCTATAATTATTCCATTAACCCTTACTGGCAACAAGGATTATTGCCTTCAGGTTCTGCCGGTGATTTGGTTTTGCATGGAAATTACCCTTATTGTAATTTGTTTGAAGGCAATATTGCTCAAAATGCAGTGATTGACGACTCTCATGGAAAAAATGGACCTTATAATGTATTTTATCGAAACAGACTTGAAAAATACGGAATTGTTATGAATTTTAATCCCCCTACCGATTCTACTGTTTTTGTCGGAAATGAAATTACCAACACTCAATGGCTACTCGGAAATTTCACAATTATGGGAAACGGAAATTTTTTACATGGAAACAATGTTAAAGGAAACTGTAATCCTGCAAATACCACAAATATCAGCACATCTTCATATTTTTTAAGTTCCTCTCCATGTTATTTCGATAATTTACAATGGCCTGCAATAGGTTATCCCAATGCTTTAAACCAATTTTCTATACCTGCTAAAAATAGATTTAGTTACAGTGATTATTGCTTTGTCGAATGTGAAAATATCCCAAGTTTTATTTCAAATCACTCTTCACAAGATGTCTATAAAATATTACAAGCTGATAATCACTCTTTTAATATCCATCCAGATTGCATTAACTGTCAAATCAGTATTTACGATGTTTATGGTAGAAAAATAATGTCTCAATATTCAGAGAACAGCACAATAAAAGTTGATTTACTAAATAACAGTTTATATTTAATAAAAATTATTACAAATACCAATAAATCTTTTGTAAATAAAATTATGATAACGCGTTAAACTATTGAGCTTTTTCAAGTTTTTTAATTGCAGTAAAATCGTCGCATACCACTTTGATAGTGTACATTGCAGGCTGTAATTTATCTAAATTAATTTCTTGTATGAAACTGCCCGAAGTAGTTCTTATATCAGCTGTATAAACTAATGTACCAAGCATTGAATAAACATAAACTTTTGCATTTTCGCCCGGCATATTTCCACCGATTAAATTTACGTTACCTCTGGTTGGATTAGGATAAATAATCAACTCAGGTTCTTGCATCGGAGTACCACAGGTGATACTAACAATATCAGAATAAGTTGCTTTTCCGTCAAAATCAACTTGCATCAAACGGTAATAATAATTCTTACCAAAAACTTTGTTATCACTTAATAAATAAGTATTTAGCTGATTAGAATTTCCTTGACCTTTAACAAAACCTATTTCAGTCCAGTTTTTAAGGTCTAAAGATTTTAATACCACAAAGCCGCTATTTGATTTTTCGCTTGCTGTAACCCAGTTCAAATCAACATAATCATTGAAACATTCTGCATAAAATCTCACTAATTCAACGGGCAAAGGATTTTGATTATTTTTAGACCCATAAGTAATAAAAGAACTGGATTTAGCTCCAAATGGAATTACAAAACGGCTTGTAATGTATCCTGCATCATGTTGAATATTTGATAAACTTGATTCATAATCAGCATCAACCCACATAGAGCCATTCCAGTATGCAACAGTTAAATCTGACGGAACAAATTGTGAAGCATCTGCATAATCAAACCCATGTACACAAACATCTCCGAGAGCATGAGCATTATCATTCCAATACAAAGTAACGTTTGTAAAATCTTCAGTTGAACTAACCAACCAAAATTCTCTGTCGCTCACATGGTGTAAGGTAGCATCCATGTTCCCACCATGTTCCCACCAGTCGGGCATGCCGGAGTTATCATATAAATATCTTACTTCAACTGTGGTATTTGCAACCGGATTGGTTCTTATTGGTGACCAAACAACGAATGTTTGAGGACCTGCAGTTTCAGCAAAATCTCTGATGTTAACATTTCCGGAAGGGAATGTAAAAGCCGTACTACCGGATTTTTGCATTTTACCATCAACGAAAGAATTCGAATTACCTGAGTTACTTGATGCACTATTACCAAAAACTAAAGTATTACCATTTGTATTTAAAATTCCATTTGTTAATGTAAATACCCCATTAACCGTCATATTATCTTGCAAAAGAATAGCTTGATAATTGCCTGATGTATTATTTAATTCTACATTACTGAAAGAACTACCACTACTTCTTATTGTTTGTTGAACAGTCCCGTTAAAAGTAACTTTGCCGCTGCTACCTTGGTTGAAGATTGCAGGACTAATATTATTCCAATATCCTGGAACAAATAAATCAGTATTGTAATAGAAATAACCTCCGGTTCCCTGATTTATTAGATTTTGGAATTTTAAGGTTGTGCCGTTTGCAACAATTACCTTTGCACCTTGATTATTTATCGTTTGCGAATACACCCCAAAATTAAGTATAAGCAAACTTAAAATTAAGACTAAACCGGTTGTTTTCATTTTTACCTTTTTTTCTCCAAAATACAAAAATAGCAAAAAAAATAATAAATTGAAAAAATTTGTAAAATATTTTAAAATATAATTAAATTATTTTTCTACTTTTGTTAGTTAACTAAACATAAAAGC
>LUZK01000168.1 GCA_001603595.1 Bacteroidales bacterium Bact_19 | reverse complement strand
TTTATTAGTATAATAAATTGAATACAAGTTAGTTGCAAAAATCAACTGTCAAACTCGGGATTTACACCATTAACTTCAAGACTAACAGGAACATTTGTTATTGGACGACATTTGTAATTATTTATTATTACTTTTACGGTTTGATTTGGAGAATATCCTGAGCACTGTCCTGAATTTGGTAAAGAGATTGCTATAGGTTCTATATCATCACTCTCTCCCGCAGAAATACGAAAATTATCCACAGCAAAATAATTATTGTCTCTATAATCAACTCCTCCAGAAATACCATAGTAGGCATACCCAGTTATTCTGAATTTCACACATGATTCACCGGACAGTTCACATAAATCATGGTGGACTGTTGTCCATACATCAACAGGATTATTATAATTATTGTACCACCAGTTTAAATTTCCCTGATACCAGTTCGGATCATTGCTTGTGCCTAATTGCGCCCATGTGGTTCCCCCATCTACCGAATACTGCACCTGAAATTGAGTATAATAAGTAGTTAAACGATATTTAATATCAAAAGATAAAACCGGATTTGTATTATTACTAAAATCAAAAACAGGTGATTCCAGCCAAATTCTATAATATCTACCATGAGTCGTTACATCAACATATCAGGAATTCCCCTGACCTTCGGGACCGTTTAGATACGGAAGAATGCCATATATAAAATCTCTGCCTCTTTCTGTATCTGAACCAGACGGTGGATCGCCTCCGGCAATAAAACCTCCTGTACTACTATTGAAATTCTGAAAGTATGGATATGTTTGTACTAGTTGTTGTCGTGATGTTATGTGTAAATTATTCGTTGAGTTTGCATCTCCGGAAAGGTTAGTATAAATCTGAAAATCATAACAAGCATCTACTGACATATTTACTGTAGAACTAAAAGTGAAATCAACAAATGAATTAGGCGGAATGGTGCCTGTATAGGTTTGGCTTAAATTTGCAGTTATACCTCCCGAAATGTTACACACTATAGGGATATTTGATACCGGTTCATTACTGAAATTATTTATTCGTACCGTAACATTTTGATTACTATTATATTGTTCTCCACAAGATAAATACCATGGACTTACAAGACTTGTTATCCCAACATCAGGGTTTGAGTAAATAATAATATCATCAATATACCAATATTTTCCGTAAAAACCACCGTCGGAGTATCTGAAACGGATTTTTACATCCGATTGATTCGCTGCAAATGTACTTAAATCAATTATTGTGTCTTGAGGATTGGAAAGCGAACCTCGTGTTAAGGATCCGTATGTCATTACAATATTCCACGAAGTTCCTCCATTATTAGAAACTTCTATGTAACCTCTTGTTCCTTCAACCCCTTCCCAATAATGTTTAAAATTTAATTTAACGTTGGTGTTTCCTGTGCAGTTAAAACTTCTTGTGGTCATAGCAGCTTCATTTGGAGTTACAGCTCCACCAAGAACAAAATCATCGAAAACTGCATAATAACCTCCGGAAGAACTATTAAAAAAAGGAGAATTTAATCTGCCACACTGCTGATCCTTGTATAGCAGTATTAGTCCATCCTGAAGGCAATGTCGAACCCGAAAATGATTCCTGAATAAATATTTCTCCCTTTATGTCAAAATGAAAAACAAAGGAAAAAATAACAGTGTTAAAATACATAAAAAATGCTTGCTCATAATTGCAATTTTTTTTACTAATTTAAGGTATAAAAGGCCTTGCACAGAAAAATTTTTGTTACAGAAAAATTTTTGTTCAAAAATAGAAATCTAAACATTTTTTCTAAGAGATTAAAACTTATTTAAAATTCGTTCTAATTTTAAATTTCATTTAATTTTTTTTTTTATCGGATTAATAAATTGAATAAATAATATTACAAAATTTGTCCTTTAAAAAATTAGGTGAGTAATTGTTTGGTTTTAATTATTCAAAAAAAGATCAAAATTAACATCTTATTTTTATAAAGTTTTTCAAGAAAATTTTAAAC
>LUZK01000167.1 GCA_001603595.1 Bacteroidales bacterium Bact_19 | reverse complement strand
CATTATATGTTAATAAATCAAATAATGTAAAAACAATTATTAATTAACAGATTTAAAAATTAAAAAAATATTAAGCTTAATTAAGTAACTAGATAACTTTTTGTTTTTATAATATAATACGAGTTAATCTATAATATTCAATAAAAATTTTTTATTGAGAAAAATAATTAATTTCGCATTCATTTTAAAATTATTAATTTCTGAATTACTAAATAAAGTTTACTTACTGATTTATGAATATTAAAACAAAAAATATCATACAATTTAAACTAATTGCCAGGGTGCTTAGTTTAGTTTTATTAATATTAAGCTTTTCATTCCTTTTATGCATGTGGATAGCTTACTTATATTCAGAAGACTTAAAACCTTTCATTTATTCATTAATTATTACTTTGTCCTTAGGAGTTTCTTTGTTTTTATTTTCAAAAGATTTAGATAAAAATACAGATATTAATAGGCGAAATGCCTATCTTATTGTAACAATTTCTTGGATTTTAGTCAGTCTATTTGATACACTCCCTTATTTCTTTTCAAAAACAATTCCGATGTTTGTTGACGAACTATTTGAATCAGTATCAGGATTTACAACTACAGGCGCATCTATTTTAACTGATATCGAATCACTACCAAAATCAATTCTATTTTGGAGAAGTTTAACACATTGGATTGGAGGTATAGGAATAATTATGTTGGTAATAATTATATTACCATCATTAAAAATGGGGGGATATCATCTGTTTACATCAGAATCTTCATTCCAAGAAAAGATAAAACCCAAAATAAAACAAGTTAGCTCAAGATTATTATTTATTTACGTAACATTAACAATAATCGAAACCATCTTATTACTTTTTGGGAATATGAATCTCTTTGAGAGTGTCTGTCATTCATTCGCAACAATATCCACAGGGGGATTTTCTCCAAAAAATTCAAGTATTACCCTTTATTCTCCATATATTCAATACGTAATAATGATTTTCATGTTATTAGCGGGTACCAATTATATTATTTATTATTATTTAATAAAACGAGATTTCTTTAAAATTTTAAAAAACGAAGAATTTAAGTTTTATCTTAAAATAGTTTTTTTGCTTGGCTTCATTATAACGTTAATTCTTATTTTTAAAATGCATAAACCTATTGAATTAGCATTTCGAGAAGCATTTTTTCAGGTAATTTCTATTATAACCTGTACTGGATTTTCAACGGCCGATTACTTAACGTGGCCTAAATATGCATGGATAATTATTTTCTTTTTAATGTTTATTGGTGGCAGTACAGGATCAACATCCGGAGGTATAAAAATTAAACGACATTTAATTTTTTTTAAAAATTTAAAAATCCTATTTAGTAAAATATTACATCCACATGCATATATTGCTTTAAAAATCAATAACAAAATCATCTCAGATGAGTTAAATAAATCTATTCTAACATTTATATTTATTTATTTAATAACATTTTTAATAGGTTCTTTTATTATGATTATTC
>LUZK01000009.1 GCA_001603595.1 Bacteroidales bacterium Bact_19 | reverse complement strand
GGACATGCGACAGTGAGCTGGTTACTTGAATATGCAAATCCATTACTAAAAGTAACTATTGTTCCACGAGGAAGAGCCTTAGGAGCAGCATGGTATTTACCCGAAGAGCGATCTATCACAACTTACGAACAAATGCTTGATGAGATGTGCTCTATACTCGGGGGGAGAGCCAGCGAAGAACTGAATTTCGGAAAAATTTCTACCGGAGCTCTCAACGACCTCGAAAGAGTAACAAAAATGGCTATCTCTATGGTAAGCTATTTTGGAATGAGTAAAAACATCGGAAATCTTTCGTACTATGATTCTACCGGTCAAAACGAATTCGGTTTCACAAAACCCTACAGTGAAAAAACTGCCGAACTAATTGACAAAGAAATAAAAGCTATTGTTGATGACCAATACCAGAGGGCACTAAAAGTTTTGTCAGAAAATGCTGATGGATTAAAACAATTAGCCGAAACTCTTCTTGTTAGAGAAGTCATTTTTAGCGATGATCTAGAAAAAATATTCGGAAAAAGAATTGTTGACATAAAAAAACAAGCGGAACAAGAAAATTCACAGGAAAAACCTGATGAAAACAATACAGATAATAATGATGACAACATTTCAGAAAACCAATAAAATAAGAATTAACCTGTGGACTTAAAAAATTTAAAAACAAGAATTATCACGGGGGCTCTTTATGTTATCATAAGTTTAGCTTTAGTTTTAATAAATCAATATACACTTTTAGCATTTTGCATAATCTCTTATGTTTGGTTAACCATTGAGCTTAAAAGATTTATTCAACGGACAAACATAAGAATCTCTTTAATTTTTCCTTTAATGATCGGGCTTTTTGCTTTACTTATTGCTTTCTTAAACATCTATTACAACATTTCTTTTACCTTGTTTTTATTGATGATAATACCGATTTACGGAATATTTATTCATGAATTATTTATTTTGAGAGAAAACTCACTGCAATCCATTGCTCATACACTTTTCTTTCTAATTTATCCATTACTGCCAATTTTATTGACAATTTACCTTAGCTCCGGAAGTTTTTACGGACAGTCAGTAAATTATTCTCCCGGAATTTTAGTGTTTACTATGGTTCAAATCTGGATTTTTGACTCTATGGCTTATATTTTTGGCGTAAGTTTAGGCAAACATCGTTTGTATGAGAAAGTTTCTCCAAAAAAATCTTGGGAAGGCTTTATTGGTGGTTTTGTAATAACTTTAATAATTGGAATTTTAGTAGGATATTATTCAAGCCTAATTATTGTTATAGATTCAATATTTATTTCAATTATTGTTTCAGTTTTTGGCACTTTTGGAGATTTGGTAGAATCATTATTTAAAAGAAACATTAATCTAAAAGATTCAGGGAACACACTACCCGGCCATGGCGGACTATTAGACAGACTCGACAGTTTTATATTTGTTATTCCATGGATTTTTCTCTATTTTTTAGTTAAAAGTTTTATAATTTAAAAAAAATCTTAAAATAAATTTGATTTTAAAAAAAATACATATATATTTGCAGTCCTTTTTAAGAATTGAATTTTATTGATTAAAAAATTAAATAATATTATTAAAAGATATGGCAAATCATAAGTCGGCATTAAAAAGAATAAGACAAACTCAAACTAGAAGATTGCATAATAGATTTTATGCTCGTACAACCAGAAGCGCAGTTAGAAAATTAAGAGCAATGACAAACAAAGAAGAAGCTGCTTTATTCTTACCAAAAGTTTGTTCAATGTTGGATAAATTAGCTAAGAAAAACATTATCCATAAAAATAAAGCTGCAAACTTAAAATCTTCATTAACAAAACACGTAAATTCATTACAATAATATAAATAGATTGAAAATGAAACTGTTTCGAAAACCGGAACAGTTTTTTTTATTTATAAACTCAACCATGAAAAAAATTCCGATAAAACAGTGGTCTGAGGACGATAGACCAAGAGAAAAAATGCAAAAAAAGGGAGTTTCTGTATTAAGTGATTCAGAATTAATTGCAATTCTTATAGGTTCTGGGACAAAAAACAAATCAGCAGTTGAAGTAAGTAGAGAAATTCTTGAATCATGTAATAATGATTTAAACGTTCTTGCAAAAAAAACAATCAGAGAGCTTCAGAATTTTAACGGTATTGGCGAAGCCAAAGCAATTAGTATTGTTGCAGCTCTTGAGTTGGGAAAAAGAAGAAAAGCAGAAGAAGTTATTAAAAGAAAAAAAATAACTTCGAGTCAGGATGCCTTTGAATATTTTCATTCTTTATTATGCGACCTTCATCACGAGGAATTTCATGTTTTATATCTTAATAGGGGAAACGTAATAATTTCCAGTGAAAGAATCAGTTCAGGAGGTACTACAGGCACTGTTGCCGACATAAAAATTATTTTCAGAATAGCAATTGAAAACCGGGCACAAGCAATAATAATCGCACATAATCACCCTTCCGGAAATATTCAACCAAGCGAAGCCGATAATCAGCTTACAAAAAAAATCAAGGAAGCTGCAAAAATTTTTGATATAAGTTTTCTCGATCACATAATAATCGGTGGAAACAATTACTACAGCTACCTTGATAACGGAAATTTATAGTATCATTAATAAAAATCAACCTTAAAATTTGTCAGTTTAAAATTCCATGGCATTGAAATCCATGGTTCTCCGGCATAATCAATTCCAACTCGCGGAGATGTAGAATATTTCCTCGAGAAACCGTCATCCTCTATCCACAAAAATTCATTTTCGAATATGGAGGTTTTATTAAATGTTTTATCAATTTTTAGTGCTTTTGTTAATTTACCTGGCCCATTGTATTTTCCGGCTCCTCTTATAAGAACAGCCTGAGGATTATCAATTTCAGAGCAAACGATATTTAGCATCCAATACATTCCGTAAATTAAATAAATATAAATTGTGCCTGCCTCCATGAACATTGGTTCTGTTCGCGATGTTTTGCCTTTAGAAGCATGACAAGCTAAATCATCTGTGCCGCAATAAGCCTCGGTTTCAGTAATTCTCAATCTGATAGTAGTTCCATCTGGAAACTTTCTAACTAAAATTTTACCTAATAAATCCGGAGCCAAAGTTAAAACATCACGAGCAAAAAAATCATAACCTAATTTCATACTGAAAACTAATATTCAATTTTATTTTCAGTTCGAGACCAAATTTCAAAAGCCTTAATGGCTTCTTCACGCATAAAATTTTCGGTTTTAAGATTTCTTTCGCTGTAGGGTTTTGCTATTTCATCATAAATAAAATTATCACTAAAACCTATTGCATCAGCATCATTTTTAGTGTTTGCAAAATAGAGTTTATCAATTCGTGCCCAATATATAGCTCCCAAACACATAGGACAAGGCTCGCAGGAGGAATAAATTTCACAACCGGATAAATCAAATGTTTTTAGTTTTTTGCATGCTTCCCTTATTGCATTTACTTCGGCATGAGCCGTAGGATCATTATCAATAGTAACACTATTTGCAGAAGCTGCAATAATTTCGCCGTCTTTAACAATAACTGCTCCAAAAGGACCTCCCCCCTTTTCAATATTTTTTATTGACAAGTCTATTGCCAATTTCATAAAATCTCTATTCATAACACAAATTTTATTTATTTTCAACTTGGTTTTCCCTTCCCCAAATAAATAAGCAATAGAAAAAACTAAAGAATGCTACACCTGTTGCTGTTTCAAGAGTTTCATCAGAAAACATTGATAATATAATAATAATCATGAAAGAAAAAAATGACCAATTTAAATTTTCTAGATTTTTAAATATAGGATAAAACATTCCGATTATAATTAATAAAAAGCCAAAAACACCAAAACTAGCAAAAAATGTAATAAATTGATTATGAGTACGATGTCTAAATTGGGGTTCTAATTCAGATTTCTTTTCTATATATAGAGCCTTAAAAGCATCATCAATATCCCCCGTACCGGTACCATTAAAGAAATATCTATAAGATAAAATCAGACCGTATTTTAAATATTCTATTCGTTGCGATAATGAGTGTCCGGAGGGATTTCCTCCTTTTAAATAATAATCCAATTGCCAGATTATTTCATAAACTCTATCGCTAATTATTTTAGGTTGAGCAAAACGATAATTTGTTATTCCGTTTTCAATATTCATAATATCTTCATCATGAAGAGAGAGAACAGCTTCTGCATCCTTAGGTAAACCTTTGGATGCAAGATATCTTATTAAGGTATGCAATATTGGATTACCTTTTGAATCAGTTTTATCCAAACCTACATTACTGCGTTTTGCCCAAGCCCAATGTAACTCTTTTTCACAAATATTAATATAAACCGGATTGCCATTTTCCAGCATACAAACAGTTGTATCATGAAAATAATTATTACCTCCTGCAGTAACCTCAAGTAAAGTATTGTCAGCGGTAGGTTTATAAAAATGCCTTATCTCATTGAAAACACCCCAAAAAGAAATAACAGGTATTAAAACCCCTAAACTGATAAAAGCGATTTTAGAATTTATATTTTTTGAATAAAATCCTTTTAATAAAATTACGAAAATTCCAGCAGTCAATAAAGCAAAAATTCCAGTAAATCCTTCAACAAGCCCGAGAAAGATTAAAAACCACAATAAAATCGTAAAAGAAAATATTTTTAAATAAATATTTGTTATAAAAATCTTTTTTGCCCAAAAATAAATAATTAGCATTATCGAAAAGCTGCTCATCAAAGATAATCTAATATGGCTGATAAAGACCGAAAGTTGCCTAACATTAAAATCTCCTTGTGAGAACAACTCGCGATGATGCATTAATACACCTACTACAGAACTAATTAAAACTCCAAAAATAAAAAAGACACATATCAGATAAATTTGCTTATAATTGAGCTTGAAAGATGTTGCAAAAATAACAGGCAAAGCAAGTAAAGGTAATTTTATTCGAATATCTTTCAAAGCATAGCCAAAATTGTGAGTATTAATTAGCCAAATGATATGGACAAAAAAGATTAATAGAAAAATCAGAACTGATTTATCTTCAAACAATCGCTTAAACTTGGTCTTAAAATTAAGTTCAGCAAACCAATTAGTCAAAAGCATAAAAATGGCTGCACTTATGATAAACTCTGACAATGGCAGAAAAAATGCAATAAGGCAAAGACCAGCCAAATAAATGTAAAAATGAATTTTCTCTCTCACCGCAATCCAAAAGTTTTATGTACGTATCGAGGCTGTTGATTTAATTTTCTTATAACCGAAAACAAGATTACATCCAATTCTGAAGTTTATGTTTTTAGCCTTTTGAGGGAATAACATATTTGTAAAGCTATCCGTAACAAAATACCAGCTCATAAATCCCATTCTGGCAGATAATCCAAAACCCAGATGTCCTGCATAATTATGAGCTATAGTATAAGTAAGGTGAGCTGATAAGAAATTGGTAAGATTAGAATTCACTCCTAAAGTAAGAGATTGGAAATAAGACTTTCTAAAAAATTCCCCCCTATAAAGAGCAGTAAAATGCAATAAATCGTGAAACTTATATTTTCCTCCCAAATAAATACTTGTTGGTAACCATGTTACATATCCAGTTTCAATAAGTTCGAAACCAAAAGTATTTACAAGTGTATCAACCAATTGTTGAGCAGTTTCACCTAAAAAGTCTGTAGAATCCGGGATTTGTACTTGTAACCCTTTAAATTTATATTCACCCTTACTTACAAAATTTTGCGGATTTGTATTCCATGTAATAAAACCAAAATCATTTACCGAGCCATAAAACTCAATTTCAGGACTAAATTGATATCTGACACCCAAATCAAAGCCCATTCCGATATTTCGGAGATTTAATAAATATTTTGTGGCAGCAGATACCCCCCCGTCTCGGGTAAACTCATCAATAGATTGTTGATTTATACCAAAAGTTACGGAATCCAGATGTCCGTCGGATTGATGAAGCATATAATCAAAATAAATTGGAAGCGAAGCTTGAATTTTCATGTCTGTAGCCCAGGTCATGTGATAATTTTCGGGATCGGTGAACAATTGAAGTCTTTTGATGTCAGTATTAAAATTAGCCATCCCGAAAAGTATTTTTGCTCTACCACCAAATGAGAACTTATCATTAGCATTCATCGAAGCCCCCACAGCAAGTTGGCGATAGTGAGTAAAATGTAGTCCAAATCCTTTGAAGTCATGGGGTTTACTTTCTAGCATGTAAGGCATATTACCATTAAGTGCAAATTCAAAAAGGTCGCGAGGCAAAGAAAATCCGTATCTTAATTTTTCGGTCAATGCAACTGTAAGAAACATATTTTCAAGTCTTATACCAAGATTTAAAAGTTCAAAATCTGTTTCAAATCTAACATGAGTAGTATTTTTAAGTTTACTATAAAATAAATCAAGATCAAGAACTAAGCTATCTGCTTTAGAACCTTCGCCGAAATGAAAAATATGATTATAATAAAATGAATTGTTTGCATAATTAAAGTGTATAGGTGGAGGTAATTGACCTACAATAGGAATTAATAATCCTCCTAAATGAAATTTGTGTTGAACATCAATTGAAGGGTTTACAAACTGACTTTGCAATACTTTATCCATGTTATACAGTGTAAGGTTTTGTTGTGCAAACACTGCTATAATGCTCAATTGAAATATGGTAATTATTATTAGCTTTTTCATTACTCAAAATTTTATTGATTTGACAAAGAATCGATATTTCCACTAATACCCAAATCCGCTTCAAACCCAATATCAAATTTTATTCTATAGTCATCATAAACTTTTGAAAGTTTATTTTGATCAGCTTGAGTACTATTTGCATGTGCTTCGTAAACAACATATTTGCAAGTTCTCAGCTTTTCGAGTCTTTGAGTATCAAATTCGATTTTTGTAACTTTTCTGCTAAAATCAATAACCCTACCATTATTATCAACACTGGCAGCAGTAAGTAATCTCTCATTATTACTGTGGAATAAAGAATCTAATATAAGATAATTCTGATCTAAAAAATAAACCTGTGAATATGCTTCTACAGGAAAACCATTTTGAATGTCGATACGAAGTAATGCTCTCTTAACAGGGTTATTATCCCGGAATAAATCTCTCAAATCTGCTTCAACGGTATCACGCATATTGAAATTGTAGATGTATCCCCATAAAGGTAATTCCATACTAACTTCTACTTCAATCAAAGATTTATCCGTCACAAAATTATTGTGAGAATACCCAACCGGATTTGTTGTTGCTTTTGCTTTAAACTGAATCCATTTAGGACGTTTATTTAATATTTGAGCGATATTCGAATTGCTTTTATTTAGAACCAACGAATCGTGCTTAACTTGATTTGGATTTGAAGAGTAAGATACATTGTATGGATTTGAAGCGCCTATTGGTAACCCTACACCATAATCAATAATGTCGTAATCAATATTATCGAGAGCAGAATTTGCGACCATGTGAGTAAAATAAAACTGTGATGGAACCCCGTATGAATTCCAATATTTAACTAACAATTTAGGATCTTCAAAATGATATCTTTCAATTTCAAAGTTTTCGTCTTTAAACAGATTAACGTCAATGGTATCGCTTTCAAAAAACAAAGTATTTATTCCGAAATAACCATACATTATTGAATAAGTAAGGTTTGAAATATCAGCCGAAGTTGTGAGACTTCCGCTATTATCAGTGGTTCCAGACCAGTATAGAGTTAGCCTCATTTCGACAGGTATTTCGTTGAAACCGGTTGCTGTTTGAGTCATATCAATTTTATAGCCTGTTAAATCATTTTCCAAAGAAACTGCAGAACCACCGCCGGCAACAAAAGTAAATGTACGTTTAAAAGGCACTCCGTTTTTTCTTACAGTCGGAAAAGTAAGATATAATATAGCCGAATGCTTAAAAGTTGATGTTACCATCATATTCATTATTCCGGTTTTCAGAGTTAAGGAATCTATTTCAGCGTCTGGATTAAACATTGAAAACGGCATGTCAATAGTTTTTGCGAAACTTACAGTATCACCAAAACTGTTAAAATTGCTAAAATTAAATTCCGGACTGAAAATATTTCCGTTAAAATTTTGATCAGACAAGAATAAAATTTCATTAACTTTATTTGAACTTACTCTGGTTTTATATTGTAATGAAACATATCCATCGCTGTTTTTTATTAACCTTCCGGAAGATTCAAATTTTTTAAGAGCATCAGTAAATGCAATATCTCCCCAAATTGCAGGGAGAGCAAAAGATGCTTCATAATTAACTTCACGATCCCACAGATCGAAGTTAAAATTATCTTTCACACATCCTAATATTGCAATTAATCCTAATATTGCAATAATTAAACTGAATTTTAACTTTTTCATAATCAATTCTGTTTTATTTTGTAATTATACAAAAACTTTTCATTACCTCCGACAATTAAATTAAATATATTTGAATCTAAAGATAAATAAGCTATGCTAAAACCTGTTTTTCCACGCAAAGGGAATCCATCATAAATGCTTCCATCCGAATTTACTAAATAAATTTTTCCTATATCTCCACAGACTACGCCAACTTTAATTTGGTTGCTTGGAAAATTATACAAAGAAGGTTCTTCGGTAACATTTCCGGCAAAAGAACAGCTTGATTTTAATTTTCCTTTAAAATCATAAATCTCTAATTTAGAACTGTCAATAAATACATAATCGTCGTACCCATCAAAATCAATATCGGTAACTAGAAAATAGTGTTCTTTAGAAAAATCTCTAATCTTCAAAGAATCAGTGCTCCCATCTAATTTAAAAAATCTTATAATTCCGTTTTCATCGGTTGTAACAAATTTCGCTGGACCGGGCTTGGAAATTAAATAAATCTTATTCTTTTCAGAAAATTTGAAATTTAATTCAGTTTTTAATTTTGTTTCTCCAAGTCTGTTTAAGAGATATAATCTGTAATCATCATTAAAAACAATAAAATCTTCTTTTCCTACTCTGTAATGAAGTATTTCATTACTAACGGAATTTTCGGTTTTTTCAAATTGCCATCCTTTTACCAGCAATCCGTTAATATCGTACAAATATACTTTTCTATCTTCACAAGCTACCGTAATCCGGTAATTTTTATTGTTTTCATAATCAAAAAGACTTATAGGCGAACTCGCTGTAGAGCGTAGTTTTACAGGGAATTTATCAACATTGTTTCCAAGTCTGTCAATCAGATAAATATGATTTTTTGTAGAAAACAAATACTGCAATTTACCGTTTTTAAATGCATCAACCTGATAGACCTTACTAATTATTGACTCATCCAATTTTATCCTCCAAATTTCTCTACCTGAAGCACTCAACAAATAGACATTAAAGTTTTCATCTTGAACAAAAATCTCTTTTGATTGATCATCATGATTTAAAACCACAAAAGGTTTAATAATTACATTTCCTTCGAGGCGAGTTTCCCAAACTGTTTCAGGTTTTTCATTAATATCCGGTTTATACCTTAAAACAAGATTTGCATATAATAAATCGTTTGCAGAATTTATTTGAAATGCCCAATTACCAAAAAGTTTGAGTTTAGTTGGATTAATTTCTTTAAGATTCTCACTTATACTTGGATTAAAAAATCCGGAAATAATATCAGAGATTTCAGTGAAATTGATGTAAGCAAAGAAAACCGATTTATTTCCAAAATCAGAAAGAAGATTTCCGAAATCAATAGATTTAGAAAGAGTATTGTTTAACATCATCTGATAGACAATGTTTTTCAAGGTATTTTTATCATCAGCTGATATTATATAATTAGAGTAAACTGTTAAATATTTACCGTCTAAGTTCTTAAATGCCGGCCCAAAAACTAATTGAGGCCAGCTCTCTATAGGAATATAAAAGCACTTTAAAGTGGTTTTATTGTCAATTTGAACTTCTGAAACACTTTCTAAAGTTATTATACCTGATTTTTCTCCCAAACCTTTTGAAATATTTTCCAGCTTTAATTCAGCCGAAGCTCCGGATTTTGTTTTCATTGCCAAAAAGAAATTTCCTGCCTCTGAATTTTTTCCATTCGCAATCTCAGCAAAGCATACTTCTTCGTTTACTAAACTCAATATTTCAGAGCAAAAATCTAAATCATTTTTTTGATTTAATTCATTTTTTATTTTCTCTATATCATTGTCAGGATTTATTTTTTTTGAATATTTTGTGGTTGTTGTAGTCCATTTTTCAATGTCAGTGAGTGAAAATATTATGAAAAATCTTGTATTATCAGGCAACACATCAAAAGAAGAAAATTGCACCGGGTTTTGAGTCTCAATAATTTTTGCAAAAAAATCAGATTGTGAATTTTTTAGAAAGCCGTTAAATACCAATTTCTCATCGGTGAAATTTAAGTCAAATGAAATCCATTCAGCAAAAAATTCAAAATTTTTTGCCATTGATAAAAAATCATCATTGAAAACATTCTTAAATGTCCATGCAAAATTTTTAAAATTAAAAAACAAGTTTACCGGTTCATTTTTACCGGCACTGTTTATCAACCATGCCAATTCTAAATTTTGATGTAATAAAGATTTTTTAGAGATAATTTTTTCTATTGATTTCTCTATCTGTTTTAAACTCTGTGATACAATAAATAATCCACGAAATACTGTGAAATAATATTTGTTATTATTAATAATAAGCTCCCTAATTTCAGCTCCGTTAAAATCTCTTTTTGAATCAGGTTTAGAACACAACAATTCATAAATCTTCTTTGGTTTTATATCTTCGGCAGTAACACAAATACCTACAAAAGTTTCTCCTGCCCCTTCTTTTTTATAGGTAAATATTGGACTGACCGTTTTAGAAAATATTTCTTTATTAATTATCAATAATTTTGCAAAATCTCTGTAAAAATAAGAATGCTGATTAAAGGTTAAAACAGTATCCGCCAACTCAAAAATTTTATTACTTTCCAAAAGATTATTAAATTCACTCAGATTATTTACTTGAGCTACGTAAATAAAATCTGGATCAACAGCTAAAAACGGATCTTGATATCTTACAGTTTTCTTAAAAACACCTACAAAAAACAAAATAACTACAACAATTAAGATTGTTGAAATAACAATTATCGGTATAAAATATCTTTTACTCATTCAACTTCAAAATTTTCAGTGTAAAGATATAAACCTTTATTAAAAAAATGATCATTAAAACAAACTTTGTAATATTTTTCAAAATTTTAAAAAATTACAATTTATATATACAAACAAAAATTACATATTTTTGTTTGTTTTTTGAAAATATTTTATTTTTTGTTCATTAAACTAAAATTTTAATTCTATAAAATCCATTCTACTATTTATTGTTTTAACAATAGCCATAAAACTGTTTTCGCAGTTTAACATACCCGAGCCTATCATAAATACAGGAAATTATATCATAACCGACACAGTTTATATGTCAGTTAATGGGGATGATTCAAATCCGGGGACAATTGATATGCCTGTAAAATCTTTTAATATTGCTTTGCAAAAACTACCGTTCGGTACTTCCGAAGTAAACAACGGAAATTCTTATGGACTTATAATGCTACTTCCGGGTTATTATTTAACGGATGGATTTATCCAATCCGAACCACAATGGCATGATGGGCAAGGAGGATATAAAAATGTTAGTATAGAGGGTATTGGAGAAGTAATAATAGGTGGTACCCCCGATAATTTTTCATCAAATCAACTATTAAGGTTAAGAGGTAGCCATATTTATATAAAAAATTTAAAACTCAAATATGGGAATTTTAGCGGAATTCATTTATTTAATGATAACCAGAGTAATATCAGGCAGAACAACGTTTTAATTGATAATGTAAGAGTTGATAGCGTTAAGATATTTTCAATGATTTTAATAAATGTTGATACTATTTTAGTTAGAAACAGCGGATCATTTTACGCATCACAACCAGGCAATGAAAATCTTACCTACCCATGCCAATGGCCAAGTGGAATAAAATTTAACGGATGTAGTTATTGTACTATTCACGATAGTGAAATTGCATTCACAAGAGGAGAAGGACTAAATTTTCATAATAGCATATACTGCAAGTCTTATAGAAATAAACTACATGACAATACTTTAAATTTGTATAATGATAATTCAGCTAAATTAAGCATACATAACAATTTGATTTACAATACTCCCGGACTTTGGGAAAGCTTTTGCAGAACATGTCCCGGAGATGTCAACCCGGTGTTGGCTGGAAGAGGCTTACTGGTTGCAAACGAAGGAGCTTGTATTAGTGGCAACTTACCTAGTTTCGAAAATTGTCAAACAAAATGTACAGCTCCTATAGAATTTTTTCCTAACGTTGACAGCATGTTCGTTTTTAATAACATCTTTCAAAACCTCGGTAATAACATTGGTTTCTGGCAGGGAAATACTGATATTATTGGAGTTAATTGCATAAAAAATGTTTTTATTACCAACAATACCTTTATTGGGATGGTAGGAATGGAAGGAACTACTAATTGGCCATTTATCAGCTTTCATTTTGCAAGTTATAATTTCCTTTTCAACAATTTTTATTCTACAATGGAAAACGTTAGAATTACAAACAATATTTTTAGCTATGATACTGTAACATATCCTAATATTCAACCTGTTCAAACAGCTTTTCATTCTTTGCATCCGGGGCCACTGGATTTTGCATTTGATGGTAATATATGGCTGCAAACTCATCAATTTATGGGTGTCAATGATATTGTTCGGACAAATTTGCCAGGTTCACTCGACTTCATTGGCGATAATATTAATTTAATCCTGCCCTGTCCGGAAAATCAACCTTTTGTTTATTCGCAGCCTCCTGCTTTTGACTTTATTACCCATGATTTCTACGGCAACCCAAGAAATTCTCAAATGACTAATGTAGGTGCTCTGGAGTTCAACGAATTCTGCAATTTAACAATAGAAAATATCACTTTACCATATAATAAAAACAAAATTAAAGTGTATCCAAACCCTTGCTATGATTGTAAAAAACTTTTTATCTCGGGCAATTTAGAAAACGAAAACTTAAACTATACAATTTATTCAATTGAAGGCAAAATTTTAAAAACAGCAACTACTAACTCAAACGAGATAGATATATCTGATATCAAATACAAAGGATTTAGCATCTTAAAATTAGAAAATAAAACTAATTTAAACTCAGAAAAACTGATTCTTTATTAGCAAGGACAACAATTAACATTGTTTCGTGTATAAATTTTGAATTTTCAGGTTTTTTATTTTCTTTGCATTCATATTTTTGTAAATATGAAACATATATTTTCATTTATACTCTTTCTACTATGTTTTTTCTCTTCCTTTGCGGTTTTTGATGGAGATATGCCTAATAAATCAACTGCAAAAACTTTTAAAAATATTTATGAGAAAATAGACTATGGTTATTTTAAATATGCCGATTCATTAAATTTTAATCGAATAAATAAACTAATTAAAAAAGACAGCATAAATCACAGTAAAGCTCCCGTTTTTCCTGATGAAATCTACAGAGCAAGAATCAATGACTTAAATGAAAGAACTCCGGTAAAATTAGAATACAACGAACACGTTAAATACTTTATCGAAGCTTATTCATTAAAGAACAGACCAAAACTTATAAATATTATAGAACGTTCTTATTACTACTTCCCGATTTTTGAAGAATATCTGGATAAGTACAAATTACCTTTGGAATTAAAATATCTTGCCGCCGTTGAATCTTCACTTGACCCAACAGCCGTTTCAAAATCCGGAGCCGTTGGATTATGGCAGTTTATAATCAGTACAGGTGAAATATTAGGACTAAATGTAACTTCCTATGTTGATGAACGAAGAGATGTTTATAAATCAACTGATGCTGCTTGCAGATATTTAAAATATCTTTATGAAACTTTTGGAGACTGGTACTTAGTGCTGGCTGCTTATAACGGGGGTCCCGGAGCTGTTAAAAAAGCAATTGCCAGAGGGAATGGCAGCACAAACTACTGGCAAATTAGAGGTTATATGTCCGAACAAATGCAAAGATATGTTCCTGCTTTTATTGCAATGACATATTTAATGAATTACAGTTATGAACATGCTTTGTTCCCTGCAAATCCAATGATACCATATTATAAAACCGACACTCTGATTGTAAATGGTCCACTGTATCTTAAAAATATTGCCACTACAATAAATGTTGACTTAGAACAATTAAAAGCATTAAATCCAATTTATACTTACCAATATATTCCGAATGATGGAAATAAATATCCTCTGGTATTGCCTTTCGAAAAAACAAACGTTTTTCTCGACAATTACCACAATATTAAAGATGATTCTTTAGCAGAAAAACAAAAAGACAGTACTGTCAATACACCTTTTGTAGAACAGAAAGAAAGAAATAGAGAAATAATTTATGTAGTTAAACCGGGCGAAAGTTTGTTTAGAATTGCAGTAAATCACGACACAACGGTTACAAAAATACGAGAATGGAATAACCTACCTGACAATTATGTATTAAAAGCCGGGGACAAAATAAAAATACTTGTTGAATAAACTATCTTTGTTCAACTTTTATCAGTTTTCCGGTATTGTATCCTCTGTTCCGAAGCTTTTCCAGTATCTCTTGATACAAATCTTCTTCAATAATAGGCTTACGGCTAAGAATCCACAAGTAATTGTCTGATTTACTTCCTACCACAGCCCATTGATAATCGGGATCTAACTCCATTATAAGATAGTCCGCATAAAAAAACAAGAAAAAAGAAACCTTTAATCTTGACTTTTGATTTGGATCTGGGATTTTTGCCTTACCAATTGCTTCGGACATTTTACCATCAAAACTACCCTTATACCCACGATTAACAACTCTAATCTTGCCCTCTTCTCTGAGCGAATAGGTGGCTGTTACACCAACAAGGGCTCTCTCAAATCTATGGTCATATCTGGCAATTTCATACCAGGTTCCAAGATATCTGTTGAGGTCAAATTCTTTCACAACTGTTTTATTCATATAAGATGTTTTGCATGAGCATCCACTTATTAAAAATAATATACCCACGAAAAATTTAAAATTGCAATTTTTAGTAAATTTATCTAAGAATATACATCTTTCCAACCTCTTTCTCAAAATATTTATCCGCTTTAGTATTCAACAAATCTATATCTTTTCCATTTATTTTAGCCTTAACGGTATAGAAATATGTACCTGTAGCAAGTTTGTCACCATACATATCAGTTCCATCCCAGGCAAATTCGGTAATGTTTTTACCGATTCGAATAGGACCGAGTTCTTCAAGGAATATTGTTCTTACAAGTTTTCCACTGATAGTAAAAATATCTATTCTCAACTCATCGGGGATTTCACTTCCGGTAAGTTCAAAAACAAATCTGGTACTTGAAGAAAAAGGATTAGGATAATTTAAAATCCTTGTAATCGTAGAAGCAGTAACAACTCTAAAATCAATTACATAATCGTTTTTGCCGGATTCATTATTTGACATATCCTTTGCCTGAACTCTCAAACGATAAAAGCCATCATCCTCAAATATGGGTTTATAGATAATTTTACAAGAATTTTCAGGTAGAACAGCCGGAAAAAACTCTATACTTTCACCCGGTTTACGGGGATTAGAAAAGTAAACTCGCTGCTCTTCTCCTTTTTGCAAATCTGTTAAATAAATCCTAAAAACAGAAGTATCGTTAAGTGCTAGAAATTTATTTTCATCTTTCAATTTAATTAATATTTCAGGCTTTGCGGAGACAATTTCTCCATTCATAATATAACGACCATCGAAACTCACATCCAGTAGTGGATTTATATTATCCCTCATCACCACAAAATATTTCACTGCAAGATTGTTAAAATGATATTGCTCAGGCTGATAATATCTATTAGTAAGAAGATTTACTGGATTGTATTCTACCCAGATAGAATTGATTCCTCTCATGTTTAAACTGGAATAAACAACTGTATCAATTAATACATCGCCTGCAGAATGATTTCTAAGTTTTCTTAAGTCAATCGGAATAATCTCATTATTATTATCCTGAATCCAGTATTTTACAACCAAACTATCCATATTTCGAGAAGAAATATTTTTTGTGGCTACAGCAAACTTTATTTCTTCACCTTCCTGTATGGTGTCGCAACAGAAATAAAATCCTGATTTGGGATCTATTGCAGTTTCAGGTACAGGGACATATCTCAACTGCCACTTTAACAATTGAGATGCTGTTTTATTGATTTTATCTTCTGTACGGAAAATAAGTTTTAAATTTGGATAATGTTGATAATTAATACTATCTGCAAGGCTGTCAATAATTCCGGCAAAATCTGTAATGTCAGATAAAATTTGCTCGTATTGATTTTGAGAATTTAATCCCATAATTTTTATTCTTATTTCATCAGTAACAGGTTCTTCATTTTCTGTAGTTTCCCATACAAAACTTTGCCATTCTTGAGATGGACCTACATCAACCGAAGTAATAAATCCGTTGTCGAAATTGGTAAAGAGATCTGTCTGAAAAATTATTGTATCAGTGCTACTATTTCCGTAAAGTTCCTGAGCACTTGACGGGATTCCTTTTTTCGCAAAGAAAATATAAGGATTGCCGTTTTGCAAATTTCTGATATTGATAGAACCAAGGTTCTCGAATGTTTGAAAAAGACTTTCGGGCCATTGTTGGAAATAAGCATTTCCCCACGAATAGGCCAAAACATAATGACCATCAGGGATATCGTTAATCATATTTTCGAGATTTTCAAGCCCTTGATAATTCACAGTATTCCCAGCACCGGTACTGAAACTAAAGAAATACTGAGGACGAATTGACGAAAAACACTGTGGGTAATTTCTATGACCATAATCCTGAATATTTGATGGCCACGCTAACAATGTCTCCGGATCAATTACCACGACAAGCATAGCAGCTGCTGTACCGCAATTTCCGAAATCTCCCAGTCCGTTACCTATTGAGCCGTCAATCCTCCACGAAACAAACTCATAGCCATCAATCCAGTAAGACCCGGTGTTTTTACAAACTAATCTTCGAGGATAATCAACAAATCGGAATTCTCTTGCAATACGATCATAATCTATAAAATGAAAAGAATTTTCTTTAAACTGAAAAAAATGTGCTTGCGACCACCCCTCTTCACCTTCGATATAAATAAATGAAGACTCCATCCATACAATAGAATCGGGATTTGAATGCTGTGCTGCTATCTGCCAATAATAAATCGTATTCTCAACCAATTCAAAAGGCAACTGCCAAGACACAAGTCCACCTGAGGATTGAACACTTGCCTGTCGTAACAACGGGCTATTAAAAAGATCAGTTGTATCAATTCTGAAAAGATAATTTTGTGTTTCAGAAAATGGATTTCCTGTAGAAGCAATTAAAGAAATATTTTTTGCAGGAACAATTGAATATTTATATGGATAAATTGGGAAGAGATCTCCAGTCTTTATCAAAAAGTTTATACTTGAAACATTATTATCCTCGCTTAGTTCCATAACATCATTTCCGGAATCGAGATAAATTCGAATAGTATTTAATCCCGGTCCTTTTAATCTATCCGCAGGAAGTTTTAAACTTACTGTTTTTTCAAAGTAACAATTATCTACCGGAATTGAATATTCAGAGATGCTGCCATCAGGAAAGATTCGTGTAAGTCCGGTGATAAAACTTTCATTTGTGGCTTTACCTATATTCTTAATTAATATTTTCACCTCAAAACTATCGACAACGGTACTAACCTGAATAGGATTCAGTGCAATCTGAGCCGGAGTAATAACAAAATCTGGTTTTTCGTGTGAATTAATTATTATTGAAGGATCCCCGTGTAAAGTAAATTCGTGACAAGTAATCTCCATCAATAAATTCGACCAGTAAGAGTTTTGTATATTTTTAATAGTATTAATTATCTGAAATGAAATTGGGCTATTGTAAAGTTTATAGGCGATATTTTTATATAGCTCGTTGCTAAAAACATTCAAATACGAAGAAAATCCATCACCGACCGAAGCAAGAAAAGCTATTGATCCGCCATTTACAGCTTTTACCCATCTCTCGCTAATACTGCCCGAACTTTGCTGGTGTATGTCTCCGGAAAAACAAGAATTGGCAAGAATAAAAGGATATTTACCTTTGTTGGAATAAGTATCAGGAAAATCAATATCCTGATCAAAACCTGAAGCCGAGGCATGACCAAAAAATGTCATCATCGAGACACCGCCGTTAATCAAATTTCTAACACTGTCGGTCTGAGTAATTTGAATAGGTTCGGAAGATGTTTTAAGAAAAGTACTTACCCTTGCACCAAAAAGAGTGTCTTCTATTATATTTTTGTAATTATTCAAATAAGAAGCAAAAGTATTTTGTTCGTTGGCATTAGATCCTCCGCCGAAATGGACTACATACTTCATCCACTCTGCCGGCAAATTTGATTCATATTCAATAACTTTGTTCAGATATGATAAAACTTCTTCATTATTACGAGCACTCAGACGGCCGGTTCCAAAAACTGGTTCAAAATGCGAGATTCCTATCCCCGCAGTAAGAAGATTATCACTTGATGGATTTCCTGCACTTGGAACCAAACATTCTGCATACCGCACAGAATCTTTTCGATATAATCGTGTATGGAGAGATTTGCCAAGTAAGAACAACATTCGCGGACGTTGATTAAAGTTATATAGGTGTTCAACAAAACGCCTTATGGCTACAGGATGTTTGCCAACCCCATAAGCGTATTGATCGCAAAGATGATCTATATCAACCAATGCTACATTTAACCCTTTTGATGCTCTATAATTGGCATATTGTTGTGCCGAACTCCATAAACTTTTATTTGTAACAATTATGTAATCACTTGTTTTAAATTGATCATAATAATTCGTAAATTTATTGTCGTTACTAACTTTTGTAATTCGGTCAACACTTTTAAAACCAGTTTCATTTACTAAAATTAAAAATCTTTGAGATGAAGTATTTGGAACCAGAGCCTTTAAAACACCTTGATCATGAACGGCCGCAATTCGTTTGTGATTAGTAAGATCATAGAGTAAATATTCATTACCTATAGCAAAGTTTGAGATTTCCAGATAATCTTTTGCAGTAGTAGAATTAGCAGGCAAATAAAATTCAAAATAATTTTTATTCTCAAAATCCCATGTATGCGGATAAATAATCTGAATATAAGAAATTGAATTTCTGTCGGGGATATTTGGCTGAGTGGCGTCATTAGCAGTAAACTGAAAACTTATGTTGTTTGTTAATTGGCTTGACGGGACTGATACACTTTCTCTTATAAATTGATAACCATTATAAGTTCTATTAATTCTCTCCTCTCCTAAAAAATTTACTTTTAAATGATGTGGAACACTAGAAGTTACCTGATTAGCAGGCACTCCTGCCACTGCAATTTCGAATATTGCCGGTATGGAAGATGAATAAAAATTCGGGACCGCTATAGTTTTTGTAACAGGATTAGTCTCGGTAATTACAGAATTGTCAAACCAACCTTCGCCTTCTGTAAAAAGATTTCTTGTTGATCCCCAATAATAAGTAGAAACATAATTAGTTCTGATTTTTCTTAAACAATAATCCGGACCAAAAGGCACATAAAGAACAAAATTATTGTCGTTTTCAACTTCAAATCTTCTGTTACCGGTAGAATAAGACCAGGTAAGAAAATAAACAGAAGTGTCGTTATAAAAACTGTAATCATTATTTACCCTTGAATCCGGTGAATCGAAAAATTCAAGATCGTCATCTCCTCTGTTTCTTATTCCATAAAATTCAATATATCCAGCCGGATCAAATATTCCTGTGGAACTTTCTCCTTTTATATAGATGTATTGTTCTTCGCCTCGATAAAAAAGCTGTATCCCTCTCGGATCAATCAGATTTACAGGAACACCGGCATTGAGCAGCTCGTTATAGGTTATTCTGTAAATTCCGTCAGAAGATACATGAATTTTAAAATATTGCTTATTGTAATCAATCCAGGAATTTGCCTGAGTAAAAGCAGAAAAATAAATAAGCACTGAAAGAATAAGATTTATAAGTATTTTATATTCTTTCTGCATATTTCACTTTTACTTCAAAGATATAGAAATTCTTAATTCAATGATTCAGATTGTTTGAAAAAGTTTTTTGTATCAAATCTGTATGATAAGGAGAATATGTGTGAATAAAGAGCTATACTCTTATTTCCGATATCAGTATAGGCATAATCAAGATTAAATCCGTAAAGTTTGATTCCAAGTCCAATGTTTGGTTGCCAGTTGAAAGATAAAGTATTGTTTAATTCAGGTATTTTTTGAAAATTATTAACTCCACCACGAACAAATATCATATCATTATATGAAAATTCTATTCCAAAAGAAGGATCTCCACTAAACAAGTTTGATTTTAAAAGAGTATTTCTTTTTCCATCTGAAGTAACTACCATACCTATTTCGGGATAAATTGCAAAGTTTTTATCAAGACTAACTTTATATCCCGCACCTATTAACATTCTTGGTAAAG
Source organism: Bacteroidales bacterium Bact_19 (assembly GCA_001603595.1). Classification (GTDB taxonomy): domain Bacteria; phylum Bacteroidota; class Bacteroidia; order Bacteroidales; family ML635J-15; genus Bact-19. Next base: position 45,368 of record LUZK01000009.1, on the reverse strand, counting down.
TAATTTCAAGGCCATTTTCAGGAATTTCATTTCCGGTTGCAATAAAAACATCTTCGAACATTTCGCGATTAAATGACCATGCATTAAAAGTACCAAAAGCATCACGAAGATTAATGCCCAAATATAAATTTTTCATCTTATATGATGCAGCTGCATCTATTCCAAAGCCCCATGCATCGGCAAAATTACCTACTATTCTTCTTATAACTTTAGCATTGCCTCCTATGCTTAGTCCGTCAATCGGCATCAAACGACTGTATGAAAATAAAAAAGCATAATCAGCAACAGAAAAGGAACTGATTCTGTCATAACGTATATTGCCATCACTATCAATAAGATCAAGAGTATTCGGAATATCATCTACTCCAAAACGTATCATCGAAAAACCTGCAACTGATTTATCGTCTAGTCTATAAGATGCTCCCAAAAAATCATATTTCGCAATTCCGGCAAAATACTCTGCATGCATCCCTCCTATTTCCATTTGCTTATCAAGACCCGTAAGCAAAGCCGGATTCCAATATACGCCACTAATATCTTTTGCAGACGCAATTACTGAGTTTCCCATTGCAAAAGCTCTACCTCCGACACCTATTGAAAGAAATTCATTACTGTATTTTGGAGCATTCTGAGAAAATCCCCAAACATAACATAATATTAAAAAAATTATTATTTTTGACTTCAGTTTCATAAAACAACATTATACTTACAAAATAACAACATGTTTTTGTATTTATTGTAAAATTAATAAAAAAAATGTATGAACCTAAAATACTTTATTCCATCACTTTTAACCTCAACCAATATATTTTTGGGTTCTGTCGCGGTTTTTTGTGCAGTTGACGGAAAAACTGATCTTGCTGTTTATCTTGTTTTGTTTGCAGCAATATTTGATTTTGCAGATGGTTTTTTTGCCAGAATGTTAAATGCTGTAAGTGATTTCGGAAAGCAACTCGATTCGCTTTCGGACCTGATAAGTTTCGGTTTTGCTCCGGCAAGTATTTTATATTATCATATTTCCACATACCTAAATTTAAATCTTTTAAAGTTTATTCCTAGTCTTATTGTAATATTTTCGGCTCTAAGGCTTGCTAAATTCAATATTGATCCTAATCAAAAAAGCAGTTTCAAAGGTCTACCAACACCTGCAAATGCAATGTTTTTAATAACAATATTCCATTCAGATTCAATAAAAATTTCATTTATAGAAACATTATTGCAAAGCGATATTTTCATAGTTTTATTAATAATAGTTTTATCGGCATTACTTGTTTTGCCATTAGATTTTTTTTCATTAAAAATTAAAAAATTAGTTTTCAAAGAAAATATATTTCAAATCATATTGATATTAAGCGGGATAGCACTTTTTACAATTTTTGGGTTAACCGGAATTTCATTTTCAATAATTTTATATATTGTACTTTCAATTTTTAAAAGTATTTTTGGCAAAAAAAATAACAATGAAATATTTAGCACAGATTGACATTATGCCTCAAAAGGCTTTATTAGATCCACAGGGTAAAGCAGTGTTAAACTCTTCGCAAAAAATTGGTTTTGATTTTGTTGAAAATGTAAGAGTAGGTAAACACATTGAAGTTGAACTCGAAGCTTCATCCAAAGAAGATGCTCAAACTAAAACAGATGAATTGTGCCGTAAGATTCTAATAAACCCTATCATAGAATATTACGAATTTCATGTAATAGAAATTTAAAAAATTTTTGCTGCATTAAATTTTTTCATATATTTGCAGCCTGAAATGGTGATTGTAGCTCAGTTGGTTAGAGCGCCAGATTGTGGCTCTGGAGGTCGCGAGTTCGAGTCTCGTCTTTCACCCTTAAAAACTGCCCAAGAAATGGGCAGTTTTTTTTGCAAACTCCGAAAAATAATAATAATTTACAATACAGCCTCCTTGGATAGCATTCTTACAGCAATAATATTTCTGTGATTATAATTAAAGTAACACTGCCCGAAATTAAGTTTGTTTAACCATTGATGAGGTTAAATGCTGGTGAGAAATACTAAAACCAACGTTTCTACACAATCCCTTCCCGTATCAAGTCGTGAAGATGTACCATTCCCGCATAAGTATTATTTTTATCCACCACTATTACCTGAGTAATGTTATTTTCTCTGATAATCTTTAAGGCATTTATTGCAGGTTCTTCTTTTTGAATTGTTTTTGGATTAGAGGACATTATATCTCTGGCAGTTATCTTAGTAATAATGGAAAGCTTTGACTCAATAGTTCTTCTTAAATCGCCATCAGTAATTATACCCAACAATTTATTTTCTGAATCAATAACAGCAGTTGCACCTAGACGTTTGGAAGTAATTTCCGAAATTATTCTTTTAATATCGTCTTCGGGAGACACTTTCGGTTTTTCGTTGAGTATGTAAATATCGTCAACTCGCAAATAAAGTTTTTTGCCGATAGAACCTCCTGGATGAAGTTTGGCAAAATCTTCAGGAGTAAAACCTTTGTATTTAAGAAGAGCTATGGTTAAGGCATCTCCAAGCACCAATTGAGCAGTTGTGCTTGCTGTGGGGACAAGATTATCGGGACTGGCTTCTTTTTCAATTTCTGCATGCAAAACATAATCGGAAGATTTTGCTAAAAACGAATCCAAATCCGATACTATTGCAATAATTTTGTTTTTGTTAGCTTTAATTAACGGTATTAATACTTTTATTTCAGGAGTATTCCCACTTTTAGAAATACAAATAACAATATCTTCTTGTTGTACGATACCTAAATCACCGTGGATAGCATCAGCAGCGTGCATAAATATTGCCGGTGTGCCTGTAGAATTTAAACTAGCAACTATTTTAATTCCGATGTTGGCACTTTTACCTATTCCTGTAACAACAACTCTTCCTTTACTACAAGCAATTAATTCTACTATTTCGGCAAAATTATCATCTATTTTCTCCGAAAGTCGTAAAATTGTTTCGCCTTCGATTTTGATAGTATTTTTTGCTGCTTGCAAAATGTTTTCTTTTAAATATCTTTGCATCCCAAAATTTTTTGCTAAATTAGAAATATTTAAAAATTTATTAGTGTGAAATTTTTAAAATAATTTTTTGTGTGAAAAAAAATTATTAAATTTGAATAAATATAAAATTCTGGAAATGGAAAATAAAGAACAACTAATATATAAAGTTTTAAAAGAGTATTTTGGGTTTGACAATTTTAAAGGTTTACAAAAAGAAGTTATATTAAGTTTGCTTGAAGGGAATGATGTATTTGTACTGATGCCAACAGGTGGAGGAAAATCATTATGTTTTCAGCTTCCGGCTCTGATTCTGGAGGGAGTTGCAGTTGTTATTTCTCCGCTTATTGCCTTGATGAAAAATCAGGTTGACTCTATGAGGGGTTTCAGCACTGAAGAAGGCGTAGCACATTTTCTTAACTCTTCATTAACGAAAACAGAAATTACCAAAGTAAAAGAAGATATTTTAAGAGGGAAAACAAAATTATTGTATGTAGCTCCCGAATCTTTAACAAAAGAAGAAAACGTTGAGTTTTTACGAAAAATAAAAATATCTTTCTATGCTATTGACGAGGCTCACTGTATTTCTGAGTGGGGACATGATTTCAGACCCGAATACAGAAGAATCCGAGAGATTGTTAATGAGGTTGGAAGAGCTCCAATAATGGCATTAACGGCAACAGCTACACCAAAAGTTCAGCATGACATCCAGAAAAACTTGGATATGATGGATGCTGTTGTTCATAAATCATCATTCCGAAGACCAAATTTGTACTACGAGGTACGCCCAAAAGTAAAAGCTGCCAAAGAAATAATCAAATTCATAAAAAATAACCCGGGTAAATCAGGTATTGTATATTGTTTAAGTCGCAAAAAAGTTGAAGAGCTTGCAGAAATGTTTGCGATCAACGGTATAAAAGCCCTCCCTTACCACGCCGGTTTAGATTCAAGTACTCGTAACCGTAATCAAGACATGTTTCTAAACGAAGAAATTGATGTAATTGTTGCTACAATAGCTTTCGGTATGGGTATTGATAAACCGGATGTAAGATTTGTAATTCACTACAATATCCCCAAAAGTCTCGAAGGGTACTATCAAGAAACAGGAAGAGCTGGTCGTGACGGTGGTGAAGGAAAATGTATTACATTTTACAGTTACGATGATATTCAAAAGCTTGAAAAGTTCATGCAGAACAAAAGCGTTAGCGAACAGGAAATAAGTAAACAGTTACTTTACGAAACTGTTTCTTATGCCGAAAGTAGCACTTGCAGAGTCCGTCAGCTTTTGAATTATTTTGGTGAAGAATTGAAAGAAGATTGCGGCAATTGTGACAATTGTCTGAATCCAAAACCAAAGTTCGATGCAAAAGAAGATGTACTTACTGTTTTGGAAACAATTCTTGCTGTAAAAGAAAAGTTCAAACCCGAACATATTGTAAATATAATTATAGGTAAAAAAACTGCTGACATTGTAACATACAAACATCAGGATTTACCCATGTTCGGAGTTGGCGGAGATGATGCATTGCATTGGAAATCCGTTATCAGACAAATGCTTATTGCAAAATTAGTAGAAAAAGAAATTGTCAATTATGGATTATTAAAAATAACTCCTGCCGGACATGATTTTTTGAATAATCCTAAAACAATTATGTTCTCAAAAGATCATGATTACGAAGAAGGTGATTCCGATGAAGCAATGTTCAGCGGAGGAACAGCTCTCGACAATGAATTATTCTCCATGCTTAAAGATTTACGCAAAGATGTATCAAAAAAACTCGGTGTTCCACCATTTGTTATTTTTTCCGACCCATCCTTGCAGGAAATGGCAACACAATATCCGATTACCATGGATGAACTTACTACTATTACAGGAGTAGGACAAGGTAAAGCACAAAAATACGGTAAAGAATTTCTCGAATTGATAAAAAAACACGTTGAAGAAAACGAAATTGAACGTCCTCAGGATTTCGTCGTTAAATCAGCCGTAAATAAATCTTCAAATAAGGTTTTTATTATTAAAAATATTGATAAAAAAATGCCACTCGAAGAAATATGTAATTCTTTGGGAATAGAGATGATTGACCTCATTGAAGAAATGGAAGCCATTGTTAATTCAGGAACACGCATTAACATTGACTATTACATAAATTCTGTAATGGATGAAGATGTAGTGGATGATATTTACAGCTATTTTAAGGAAGATGCCGAATCTGATTCTATTGATGAAGCCTTAAAAGAACTCGAACCCGAAGGCTATTCAGAAGAAGAAATAAGACTGGTAAGAATAAAATTTATAAGTGAGTTAGGAAACTAAATTAAAACACTCACTTATTTATTGTAATTATGAAATTCAAAAAAAATATTATTAAAATTGCTGTTGACGGTTTTTCGTCATGCGGGAAAAGCACACTTGCCAAAGACCTTGCCGCAGAATTAGGATTTATTTACATTGATTCGGGGGCAATGTATAGAGCAATAACACTTTATTCCATACGCAAAGGTTTCTTTGAGGATCAAAATCTAAATTCGGTTGAATTAATCAATTCTCTTAATCAGGTAAACATAGATTTCATAACCGACAAAAATTCAAATCTAATCACACTCTTAAATGGAGAAAACGTAGAATCTGATATACGATCTCTTTCGGTTTCTTCTAAAGTAAGCATAATTAGCTCTGTACCGGAAGTAAGGAAAAAAATGGTTGAATTACAACGACAAATGTCATCAAAGAAATCTGTCGTTATGGATGGAAGAGATATTGGTACAGTTGTTTTTCCTGATGCGGATATTAAATTTTTTGTTACTGCCGACATTGAAACACGAGCAAAAAGACGTTTTCTGGAACTTGTTGAAAAAGGGCAAAATCCCAATTTCGAAGAAGTAAAGAAAAATCTCACGGAAAGAGATTTTCTTGACCAAAATCGCAAGGACAGCCCTCTCGTTAAAGCTCCCGATGCAATTCTTATAGACAATACCAACCTTAACAGAAAAGAACAATTAGAGCTTGCTTTATATTACATTACAAAAACACTATGTTAATCGAAATTGATAAATACGCAGGATTTTGTTTTGGTGTAACACAGGCAATACAAAAAGCAGAAACTTTACTTAACAATAAAATTAAATTTTATTGTATAGGAGAAATTGTGCACAATAAAAAAGAAGCTCAGAGATTAGAAAATCTAGGCATGATAAAAATAGAAAAATCAGATATCGAAGAAATTAAAAATTCAGCTTTTCTAATAAGAGCACATGGAGAACCTCCCGAAACATATCTGAAAGCAAGTAAAAATAATAATAAAATTTACGATGCTACCTGTCCAGTTGTTATAAAATTACAACAAAAAATTAAAAATGTTTTCATCCAGAATCCCGAAGCAAATATTATAATTTTTGGTAAAGCCGGACATCCCGAAGTTAACGGTTTAATGGGACAAACCAACAATAAAGCTATAGTTGTAGGAAATTCCAGAGAAATTGAAGATCTCAAATTATCAAATAATGTTATACTTTTTTCGCAAACCACATCTGATTATTTTGAATATCAAAATTTAATAACATTAGTTGAAAATAAATTAAAAGAAATCTACGGAAAAGACTATATCCTTCAAGTTAATCAAACAATTTGTCCATCAGTTAAAAACAGAATTCCCGGCTTAAAAGATTTTTGTTCAAAATATGATATAATCATTTTTGTTTCAGATTATAGTTCTTCAAACGGGAAAAGTTTATTTGAAATTTGTAAAGCAGAAAAGCCGGGGAAAACATTTTTTATTACTTCACCAAATGATATCCAAAAAGAATGGTTAAAGAATATAAAATCAATCGGAATAACTGGAGCAACCTCAACTCCATTGTGGCTGATGGAAGAAGTAAAAAATTCTATTAAAAAAATAGTTAATGATTAATTAAAATCAAGTTTTGAATATTTAATATATTTGCAAAAATAAATAAAATGGCAAAGATTAAGAAAATTGCAGTTTTAACCTCGGGAGGCGATGCTCCCGGTATGAATGCTGCCATAAGAGCAGTTGTTAGAAAAGCATTAAGTGAAAATCTTAAAGTATATGGAATATTGAGAGGATACGAAGGTCTTATAAAAGGAGATTTCATTCCAATGAACTCCAAAAGTGTTGGAAATATAATTCAATTGGGCGGAACAATTTTAAAGACAGCAAGATCCGAAAAATTCAGAACTGTTGAGGGACGTCAACAAGCTTACAATAATCTGATAGAAAAGGAAATTGACGCTCTGGTGGTAATAGGTGGAGACGGCACTTTTAAAGGAGCCAGAATTTTTGCAGAAGAACACAATTTCCCTATTGTAGGACTTCCCGGAACAATTGATAATGATCTTTTCGGAACAGACATGACTATTGGTTTTGATACAGCCATTAATACTGCAGTTGAGGCTATTGATAAAATTAGGGATACTGCAGCCTCGCACGAAAGAATATTTTTTATTGAAGTTATGGGACGAGATGCTGGCTTTATTGCTCTAAGAGTTGGTATTGCAAGCGGAGCCGAAGCTGTTATTGTTCCTGAAGTTCCCACTGACCTTGAACAGTTACACAACAGACTTGTGGAATATATGCAACGAAAAAAAACATCAAGTATAATTATTGTTGCTGAAGGGGATGATGCCGGAGGGGCTTTTGAGATTAAGAAAGCTATGGAAAAATACGGCGATGAATTTGATATGAAAGTTACCGTTCTCGGTCATATCCAAAGAGGCGGTTCTCCAACTGCCTACGACAGATACCTCGCAAGCCGTCTTGGAGTTGCTGCTATTGATGCCCTCCTCGACGACCAACGCAGTGTTATGGTTGGAATGATTAATAGGCAGATTGTGTATGTACCTTTTAATCAAACAATCAAACACCACAAATCAATTGACCAAACTCTGCTCGATATAGTTGATATTCTTAATACTTAATTTTTTTAATGTTAAAATACCGCTTTGCCGAAATTTTATTACCGCTAAACGTTGATAATACATTTACCTACGAAATTTCGCAATACATGCAAATTGTTGATGTTGGGTTTCGTGTAATTGTTAATTTCGGAAAAAATAAATTATACACAGGCATTATTGCTGAATTACATAATAATACTCCGAATTATTTCACAAAACCATTAATCGAAATTGTTGATTCAGCACCAATCGTTACAAAAAAACAACTGCAATTGTTGTTTTGGATACGTGATTATTATTGTTGTAACGCAGGTGAAGTTTTAACTGCTATGTTGCCCGGTGACCTTTTACCCGGAGACGAATCTATTATTTATTTAAATGAAGAAAATATAGAAAATTTTGATTTGGTTTCTCTTAACAATAATGAATTTTTAATAATTCAAGAACTGAAAAAATATAAAAAAATAACTGTAAATAAGCTGAAATCAATAACAAGGATCAAGAATATTCTGCGATACATAAATAATTTACAACAACATCAACTTTTAAGTGTAGGAAAAGAAATATCTGAAACATATTCCCCTAAATTGAAAAAAATAGTAGTATTCAATCCCGAAAAATTATCATTTTTAGATTCCATAAAACTGAGAGGTACGAAACAAAACAAGTTAATATCTTATCTTACAGAATTATCTTTGTCAAATAATACTCAAAACATTGAAATTGCATATGACGAACTCGAAAAGCAAACTGGTGTATCATTGCAAACAATCAAAACATTAGCTGACAAGGGAATCATTGAAATAAAAACAACGCAAATTTCAAGATCAAGAGAAAATAATGATTTTGAACTTTCAAGTAATACGGAAATTGTTCTTTCAGAACATCAAGCAGAAGCATACAATAAGATTTTACATAATTTTTCGGAAAACAAAGCTGTGCTTTTACATGGTATAACATCAAGCGGAAAGACCGAAATTTATATTAAACTGATAGAAAAAACAATTTCAGAAGGGAAACAAGTTTTATATCTACTGCCAGAAATAGCTATTACCGGCCAAATCATTTCAAGATTGCAACGAATCTTCGGGAAAATTGTAGGAGTTTATCACAGCAGATTCAATCAAAACTACAAAATTGATTTGTATAATGACCTTTTAAAAAATGACATTAAAATTATTATCGGAGTTAGATCTTCAATCTTTTTGCCTTTTTCTGATTTAGGATTAATAATTGTTGATGAAGAACATGACCCGTCGTATAAACAGCAAGACCCCGATCCTCGTTATAACGCCAGAGATGTAGCATTGATTTTGGCAAGATTTCATTCAGCAAAAGTAATTTTAGGCTCAGCAACCCCTTCGTTGGAATCTTATTACAATACTATTAGGGAAAAATACAAGCTCGTAGAACTTACCAAAAGATATAATGAAGTACTCTTGCCCGAAATACACGTAGTCGACATTAAAGATGCTTACCGAAGAAAAATTATGAAAGGGCATTTTCATCCTTTGCTTTTTGATAAAATAATCAGTAATCTCAATGATGGTAAGCAAATAATTTTATTCCAAAACCGAAGAGGGTTTTCACCATACATCGAATGTGCAGACTGCGGTCATATTCCAACATGTAAATCTTGCAACGTAAGTTTGACTTTTCATAAAAACAATAATTCATTGCTTTGTCATTACTGCGGCCAATCGTATAAATACTCTGATTCGTGTGAGAAGTGCGGCAGTACCAAAGTTAAAACCAAAGGATTCGGCACAGAAAGAATTGAAGATGAAGTAAAACTTTTGTTTCCACACACTCGAGTTGCCCGGCTCGACCACGACACTGCAAGTTCAAAAACAAAATTTGAAACAATTTTAAACAACTTCAAAGAAGGGCTCATTGATATTCTGATAGGAACTCAGATGATTGGTAAAGGACTCGATTTCGAAAGAGTTAAGCTCGTCGGAATATTAAATGCCGATAACATGATAAATTTTCCTGATTTCAGAGCTTTCGAACGTTCATGGCAATTGATGGCACAAGTTAGCGGAAGATCCGGACGCAGAACAGACAGAGGCGAAGTTGTTATTCAAACTTTTTCTCCTGATCATAAAATCATTAATTGGGTGATTAATAATAACTACAAAGAAATGTTTTATGACCAAATTAGAGAAAGAACTGCTTTCAAATATCCACCTATATTTTCATTTATAACCGTAAAAGTAAAACATAAAGATAAAACAAAGGCATATGATGCTGCTGATTTTTTTGCAAAAACAATTAAAACTAATCCCCAAGTAATTGTCAACGACCCCTTTGAACCTGTAATTAATAAAATTAGTAATTTCTTTATTTATAATGTATTAATAAAAATGCCCAGAACTATTAACAATAAAAAAATTAAAGATTTGATATGTAAATTGATTGTCGAAACTAAAAAAGATGACAGGTTTGTTTCGACAAATTTTGAAATTGATGTTGATCCATATTAGTTATTTATGAATTAATTTATAATAATTTTGAAAAATAATTAATTTTGCAGCTGAAACAAAAACTATAATATTATGTCAGGACATAGTAAATGGTCAACAATTAAGCGTAAAAAAGGGGCATTGGATGCCAAAAGATCAAAAATTTTTTCAAAGTTATCAAAGGAAATTACTATTGCAGTAAAAGAAGGAGGCGGTCCTGACCCTGATTACAATCCCCGTTTGAGATTAGCTATTCAAAACGCTCGAGGTGCCAATATGCCTAAAGATAATATCGAAAGAGCTATAAATAAAGGAAATCAAGACGGCAACAATTTTGTGCCTGTTACTTTCGAAGGATATGGCCCACATGGCATAGCTATTTTTGTAGAATGCTTAACCGACAACAACAACAGAACCGTATCTAATGTTAGAGCAGCCTTTAATAAATATAATGGTTCATTAGGGACAAACGGTTCATTAAGCTTCTTATTCGACCGCAAAGGAGTTTTTGAGTTTGAAAAACCTGAATCAATGAATATGGAAGACCTCGAACTCGAACTTATTGATGCCGGAGCCGAAGATATTGAAGTCGAAGATAATATGGTTACTGTTTATTGTGCAATGGAAGACTTCGGTAATTTGAATAAAAAATTTGAAGAACTAAAAATCACTCCTTCAAATGCAGAACTTCAGAGAATCCCAAATGATACCAAAACTCTTGGCGTTGAAGAAGCCAAATCTGTACTTAAGTTGATTGATGCTCTGGAAGATGATGATGATGTTCAAAAAGTTTTCCATAATCTTGAAATGACAGACGAGCTTGCAAGTGCTATGGAATAAAAGTTTTTTATAACAAAAAAAAGAGCAAAAAATTTTGCTCTTTTTTTTTGAAAAAATTTTTCAAAAAAATTTGGAAGAAATAAATTTTTTGTTTTTCTTTGCAGTCCCAAAAGAGAATGGGAAACGGTCCATTCGTCTAGCGGTTAGGACGCCAGATTTTCATTCTGGTAGCAGGGGTTCGATTCCCCTATGGACTGCCAAAAGCTATCTCAAAAAGAGATAGCTTTTTTTTCAGATTATCTTCCTAAAACAAACTCAAGAATTGAAAATAGTAGATATATTATTAGTAAAAAACTAATTGTAAATAACATTATTAAGTAAAATCCTGACAGCCATTTGCTCAAATAAATTACTCCATCATGTATTACTGTTGTTTGCCACATTGTAGTAAGGCTTAATACAAATAGTAACAAAATAAATATTCCCAATCCTTTGGCTGCACTTCTAATGTCAGATGGACTTAAGTTTATCGAACTTCCTATGGAAATGAAAAAATAAATCATTAAAACTACTCTCCATACTTGTGATAGTTCAACGTTATTTAGAGACTGAAAAAAACTAATAAAAGCATTATAGAAATTTTCTAAGTATATTTGTAATGAATACCATCTATAAAACTGATCAGGAAAATCTATGGTTTTAAAATAAACAAAAACATCAAATTCAAACAAAAAATATGAAATACTAAAAAGAGCTAAAGATCCTAAAATTATGGGTCCAATTCCGATAAAAAAGCTTCCTATTTGTGACCATAAATTGTTTTGATTGTATGAATGATTTACATAACCTAAATTTCCGGATTCATAATTTACTTCAAATAATTTCATTTTTATTATTTTATGTCCAAAAACCGGACAAAATATTGCATGTCCGAGTTCGTGGATAGCAGTTTTCAATGCTGCAAAACCATATAGATAAAACTTTATTCCAAAAATTTTTATTCCGGAACTTTGAATTGCCAATGAGAAATAATGTAAAATCAAACCAAGAATAATAATCGGAAGAAAGAGAATTAAAATATGATTGAATGTTTGCAAAATGGTTCTAAGTAAATAATCCAGAAAAACCATGATAATTTTTTAAATGAGCTATAATGTTGATTGTTGAGCGGGAAACGGGGCTCGAACCCGCGACCCTCAGCTTGGGAAGCTGATGCTCTACCACTGAGCTACTCCCGCTTTTTTTACAAATTTATATAGTTTTTTTTAAAAACCATCAAATTAAAACAAAAAATTTCAATTTCTAATCAAATATTTTTCAATCAAAACCTTCATTCCCTCAACAGCAGTTGATTTAATATGTACAAAATTTTCCGGAAGCAGGAATTCTGTTCCGGGATCAATCAAAAAATTTTTGCATTTTTTGGGAGTATAATGAATAAGTCCTGCAGCAGGATAAACCTGCAAACCGGTTCCTATAACTAAAAAAATATCGGCAGTCTGTACAATTTCAACAGCTTTACCAATATTTGGAACAGGCTCTCCAAACCAAACTATATGTGGCCGCAATTGAGATCCCAACGGACATCTGTCCCCGATATTTAATTCATCAGAATCTATATCAATTATAATATCAGGATTGTCAGTACTGCGAGCTTTCATTATTTCGCCATGCAAGTGTAAAACATTCTTTGATCCCGCTCTCTCATGCAAATCGTCAACATTTTGAGTTATTATTATGACATCAAAAATTCTTTCTAATTCTACAAGAGCAATATGGGCATAGTTGGGCTTAGAATTTCTTACAATCTTTCTTCTGGAATTATAAAATTCCAGTACCAATGCAGGATTTCTTCCCCATGCTTCGGGACTTGCAACATCTTCAAAACGATATTGCTTCCACAATCCATTATTGTCTCTAAAAGTCGGAATTCCACTTTCCTTACTTATTCCTGCTCCGGAAAGAACAACTAATTTTTGGCGAGTCATATATTAATTCAAGTATTAAGAATTAACAAACTCCAAAACACTTTCGGCAATATATTTTATAATTTCTTCATTCAACTCGGTATTCATAGGAAGAGACAAAACCTGTTCGCACAGCATATCGGTTACCGGAAAATCTGAAGGATTGTAATCGAACTGCTGAAAGGCTTTTTGTTTGTGCAAAGGTACAGGATAATATACAGCAGATGCAATTCCTTTGGATGCTAAATGCTCCATTAACTTTTGCCTGTTAACATTAACCAATCGTAAAGTGTATTGATGAAAAGTATGAGTTGATTTCTCAAATCTCTTTGGAGTAATTATTTTTTCACACCCGGCAAATGCTTTATCATAATAATTTGCTGCATTCACCCGAGCTTGATTGTAGGAATCCAAATATGGCAGTTTTATTCTTAAGATTGCAGCTTGTATTGAATCAAGTCTGGAGTTAACGCCAATAAGATCGTGATAATATCTAACTTTCATTCCATGATTAACCAAAATACTAATTTTCTGGGCTAATTCATCATCATTTGTAAAAATAGCACCTCCATCTCCGTAACAACCGAGATTTTTCGATGGGAAAAATGATGTGCAACCAATATTACCGATGGTTCCGGCTTTCTTTACCCAAGCTTTTTCAGATTTAAAATCGCTGCCAATAGCTTGAGCCGTATCTTCAATCACGAAAAGATTGTACTTTTCGGCTATTGCCATAATTCTGTCCATATCGGCACATTGTCCAAAAAGGTGAACCGGCATAATTGCCTTCGTTCGAGGAGTTATTACTTTTTCAATTTTATCAGGATCTATCAAAAAAGTATCAGGGTCAACGTCAACCATCACAGGCTTTAATCCAAGTAATGCGATTGTTTCGACGGTAGCAATAAAAGTAAAATCACTTGAAATAACTTCATCTCCGGGTTTTAAATCTAATGCCATAAGAGCAACCTGAAGAGCATCAGTACCATTCCCACACGGTATAACATGCTTTACTTTAAGATATTCAGCGAGTTCGTTTTTAAAAAGTTTTACATCATCACCGTTAATGAATTGAGTTTTATCTATAACGTTAAGTATTGCATTATCAATTTGATCTTTAATTTTTAAATATTGATTTTTAAGATCTACCATTGGAATGTTCATAATGTAATAAGTTAAATTGTTAATAAAAGTTTTAATGCTGCGAATTTAATTAAAAAAATAGGAATAAAAACTATATTAGTCTAAAAACATAATTGACTGAATTACAGAAAAATGAAACGTTAAATTTATAAATATTATGCTTCTTAACATATTTTTTATCAATTTTTTGTCTGAATAAAAAATATAATTTTGTGCTTATTAAATAAATGTCAAATAAAAAATAAACAATTATGGCAAAGAATGTAATTATTATTGGAGCAGCGGGAAGAGATTTCCACAATTTCAACACTTACTACCGCAACAATCCGGATTATAGAGTTGTAGCCTTTACGGCAGCTCAAATTCCTGACATTGACGGCAGAAAATATCCGGCAGAATTAGCAGGAGAACTATATCCGGCAGGAATTCCAATTTATGCTCAAGAAGATTTACCAAAATTAATTAAAGAATTAGACGCTGATGAATGCGTATTCTCTTATAGTGATGTTCCGTACCAATACGTAATGAACCTAAGTGCTTTAGTTAATGCTAATGGAGCTAATTTCACACTTTTAGGTCCTAAAAAAACACAATTAAAATCAACAAAACCGGTTATTGCTGTTGGAGCAATTCGTACAGGTTGTGGTAAATCACAAACTTCAAGACGTATTATCGAGCTGTTAATGGAAGCCGGACTTAAAGTTGTTGCTGTTCGTCACCCAATGCCTTATGGTGATTTAGTATCACAAAAAGTTCAACGTTTTGCCACTGTTGAAGATTTAGCAAAACACAAATGTACAATTGAAGAAATGGAAGAATACGAGCCACACGTAACTCGTGGTAACGTAATATATGCAGGCGTTGATTATGAAGCTATTCTTCGTGCTGCTGAAAATGATCCTAATGGTTGTGATGTTATTTTGTGGGACGGAGGAAACAACGACTTTCCATTTTACAAACCCGATTTAATGGTTACAGTTGTTGATCCACACAGACCGGGACACGAATTAAGCTATTATCCGGGTGAAGTAACTTTAAGACTTGCTGATATTGTTGTTATTAACAAAATGGATTCTGCTGGTCCTGAAGCAATTCAAATTGTACGCGAAAACATTGCCAAAGTTAATCCTAATGCAGCAGTTGTTGATGGTGCTTCTCCTCTATCAATAGATAAACCCGAACTTATTAAAGGTAAAAAGGTATTAGTCGTTGAAGACGGCCCAACATTAACTCATGGTGAAATGAAAATTGGTGCTGGTGTTGTTGCTGCAAGAAAATGTGGTGCTGCAGAACTCGTTGACCCAAGACCTTATGTGGTTGGTAAATTAGCTGAAACTTTCAGAATTTATCCTAACATCGGTACTTTATTACCTGCAATGGGCTATGGCGAACAACAAATTAAAGACCTCGAACGTACTATTGCAAACACTCCTTGTGATGCTGTAGTTATTGCGACTCCTATTGACCTTAACAGAATCGTTAAGATTGATAAACCTACAGTAAAAGTTGGTTACGATTTGCAAGAAATCGGTACTCCGAATCTTAAAATGTTCATTGATGAATTTGTTGCTAAATACGTAAAAAAGTAATTTTTTAATACACAATATAGAAAAGCCCTTCTTTTGAAGGGCTTTTTTATTGAAAATTCCCTTAATTTATTTTATATTTGCGGCAATTTAAATTTATATGAAGAATATAAGAAACTTTTGCATAATTGCCCATATAGATCACGGTAAAAGTACACTTGCCGATCGGTTACTGCAAGAAACTAAAACTATTGATGAGAGAAAATTTCAGGATCAGGTTCTCGATAATATGGATCTTGAAAGAGAACGAGGTATTACTATTAAAAGTCATGCAATTCAAATGGAGTATCTCTATAATAATGAAAAATATATTTTAAACCTTATTGATACTCCAGGGCATGTAGATTTTTCTTACGAAGTTAGCCGTTCAATTGCTGCTTGCGAAGGTGCCTTACTAATAGTTGATGCAACTCAGGGAGTACAAGCTCAAACTATTTCTGTGCTGTATCAGGCAATTGACAATAATCTTGAAATAATCCCAATAGTAAATAAGATTGATCTCGATGCGGCAATGGTTGAAGACACCGAGGATCAGATAATTGACTTAATCGGTTGTAAACGCGAAGAAATCATTCATGCCAGCGGAAAAACAGGTTTTGGAGTAGAAGAAATCTTAAAAGCAATAATAGAGCGTATTCCTTCACCGATTGGCGACGAAAATGCTCCGCTCGAAGCTCTGATTTTTGACTCTGTTTTTAATTCATACCGCGGAGTTATTGCTTATTTCAGAATTTTTAACGGCACTCTCAGAGTTAAAGATCATGTAAAGTTTTTTAATACAGGCAGTGATTATCATGCTGATGAAATCGGAATTTTAAAACTTGGATATCAACCGCGAGATGTTTTAAAAGCTGGTGATGTAGGATATATAATCTCAGGAATAAAATCTGCTGCCGAAGTCAAAGTCGGTGATACAATAACTCACGTTGAACGTCCATGCGAAAGAGCCATTGAAGGATTTTCGGAAGTAAAACCTATGCTTTTTGCAGGTATTTATCCGGTTGATGCTGATGACTATGAAGAACTGCGAGCATCACTGGAAAGATTGCAGTTAAACGACGCTTCGCTAACATTTGTTCCTGAATCTTCTGCGGCTCTTGGTTTTGGATTTCGCTGCGGATTCCTCGGACTATTACACATGGAAATAGTTCAGGAACGCCTCGATCGCGAATTCGATATGGATGTAATAACTACTGTACCGAACGTTCAATATTTGGCATATACCACAAAAGGAGAATGCATAGAAGTACATAATCCATCGGGGATGCCTGCTCCGAACCACCTCGACAGAGTTGAAGAACCTTATATTAAAGGTACGGTTATCACCAGGTCAGAATATGTTGGTTCGATTATAAAACTTTGCCTTGATAAACGCGGAACTTTATTAAACCAAATATATTTAAGTACAGATAGAGTAGAACTAACTTTCGATCTACCATTGGGCGAAATAGTATTTGATTTTTATGACAAACTAAAAAGCATTTCGAGAGGCTATGCGTCTTTCGACTATCATCATTCAGGATATAAAGAATCAAAACTTGTTCGCCTCGACATATTGCTAAACGGAGATATGGTTGATGCTCTTTCTACTCTTACCCACGTTAGCAATGCTTACAATTTTGGACGCAGAATGTGTGAAAAACTCAGGGAGTTGATTCCGAGACAACAATTTGATGTTGCAATCCAAGCTGCTATTGGTAGCAAAATCATTGCCCGCGAAACTGTCAAAGCCCTTCGTAAAGATGTTACTGCTAAATGTTATGGAGGTGATATTACCCGTAAACGTAAATTGCTCGAAAAACAGAAAAAAGGAAAAAAACGAATGAGACAAATTGGTAATGTCGAAGTACCTCAATCAGCATTTTTAGCAGTATTAAGACTCGACTAAATAACCTACTTAATTATTTTTATTTTTTAAGACTTCTTTCAACATTGCTAGTTCTGATTTAGAATGTGATGAAGCAGATGAATTTTCCTGTGCCCGGCGAATTAAATAAGGAATTACTTTATTTACAGGTCCGTAGGGAATGTATTTGGCAACATTAAAGCCTTCAGAAGCCAAAGCAAAACTAATGTTATCACGCATACCATATAACTGACTAAAGAATATTCTCTCATCAGAATGCGAAATCCTTAAAGTATCAATCAAAGAAATTAAATACAGGGTTGATTCTTCATTATGAGTGGCACAAAAAATATTTATCCGATTAATATTTTCAACAGCAAATTTTAGTGCAGAATTATATGCATTGTCCGTTTCTACTTTAGTTTTATAAATTGGATCAGGATAATTAGATTTTTTTGCCATTGCTCTTTCTTTTTCCATATAGGCACCTCGAACAAATTTAATTCCAAGAATAAAATCATTTTTTTCTGCTTCGGTAAGCAAAAATTTTAAATAATCTAATCTATCTGTTCTATACATCTGTAGAGTAGTAAATACTACAGGAAAAGACTTGTTGTAGCGTTTCATGAAATTCAGAAGAGTATCGTCAATTTTATGTTGATATACAAAATCTTCGGCATCAACAAGCACCCTAACATTTAATTCACGAGCATAGCTGAATATTCTGTTAAATCGTTCGATAAATTTTTTAAATTCAGGATTTTGGATATCAGAATCTTTTGTCAAAAGTTCCGGATTTACTAAACCGGTTGGTTTAAAAACGGCAAACGGAATATCAGGATTATTGTGAGCAATTTTTATAGTTTTAAGCACTTCATTTTCGAGTTTAGAAAAAGATTCTTCTTCAGCCTGACCTTCAACGGAATAGTCAGGAATACTTTTCACTCCGTATTTTGACAACTTTTCAGATAAAGCAATTACATCATCCAAACTTTCTCCCCCGCAAAAATGTTTATAAATATTTGCAGTAAAAGGTTTAAGCGGCAATTTTAATCTTTGTGCTATTTTAATTAGGCTACTTCCTAGACTTACTAAAAAAGGACTTGTGATAATTTTAAAAACTATTAAAGAATTTTTTAGCTCCTTCTTTGATTTGTATCTATATGCAAGGTTAAAATTCTGAAAATTCATTTTTGTAAATTTTCCTCAAAAACAAAATTCTCTATTAAAAGTTTAATCATTTTTCGTATTTAGATGTATAACACGCTGTGGAAAAGGAATTTGAATATTGTTTTCTCTAAATAATTTATCAATTTGGAAACGGATATCGCTTTTAGTTTTTTCAATTCTGAAATTATTTTGAGAGTAAAAGAATAATCGAAATTGCAGAGCAGAATCAGCAAAGTCAATAAATTGAACAGAGGGAGAAACCTCTTCTGAAACATCAGCAGAAGATTTTGCTGCTGTCAAAAGAAGAGATTCAACTAATCTTACATCACTGCCATATGCAACTCCCACGTCAATATAATGTCGAGTTATTGGACTGTTTAGAGTCCAATTAATAATATTATCAATTATAAATTTGCTGTTAGGAACAATTATTTCCACATCATTTCGTGTAATTAAAACCGATGATCTCAGTCTTATTTTTGAAACACGTCCAATAATACCATTATTTAACTCCACAATGTCTCCAACTTTAATTGTTCGTTCAAATAAAATAATAAACCCTGAAACCAAATCTTTAAATACATCCTGAATACCAAAACCTACCCCAATCAAAAGTGCTGATAATGAAGCAATAAGTATGGTTACATTAAAACCTAAAGATTCAACAAAAATGGTTATTGCAATTACATAGATAAAATATTTTGCAATTAAATAAAAACTGTGAGCTTTTCCTTTTTCCAGATCTTCGTTTTTGTACCTTTTATTAAAACTAAATTCCAATAATATTATCAAAACCTTGGTGCCAACAATTATCAGATACAAAATCAATAAATGGTATAGATATATTTTAACATTTTGAGTTAATAAAATTTTTATGTTTAAAATCCTGTTGAATTTAAAACCCAATGATTCTGAAAAAGACAATATTCCAAGAAAAAAATTAAAACTAAAAAAAAATTCGATAATATTCTGGAATTTTTTATCCCTAGAACTGTCCTGATTTTTTTTCGATTAAAAAATAATTTATTAATATAAATCAAAAAAAACATTGCAAATAGTGAGATTGTCGCCAGAACTATTTGCGTAATAGTGAAAGTTTTATTAAAAATTTCGATATCACTCATTTTCTTTATTCTCGTTTTTAAAAAATTCGGCACTTATGCAATAATGGTCGGACAAATCCTCTCTAATAATCTTATGAGAATAACAATCAAACTTTGTCGGATTGTAAAATATAAAATCAATCCTGAATTTCAATCCTGCTGCTTTCCATGTATAACCCGGAATTTTTCCGCGTCTGATATAGGTATCTTTGAGTCCTCTTGATAATTTGACATGCGTATTTGAAAGAGGGAAATCATTAAAATCACCACATAAAAAAATCGGATATGAAGTAGTATCCATAACCTGGCGTATATTATTCACCTGTTCTTGTTTCTTTATTGCCGAACGAAAATATTTTTTCAGAAGACTTTTATCTATTTTATTTTCAGAAGAAATGTGTTTTAATGTTTCATAATCACTTTCATCAAACTTAAGTGATTCCAGATGACAATTAAACACTCTGACAGTATCATCCTGAATAATGATATCGGCAAACATAAAGCCATTGTATGAATTCTCGAAGCGGTGCTTATAGGTATTTATTACAGGGAATCGCGACAAAAGAGCCAAACCGTAATTATCCTGTTTGTCTTCTCCACGCAAAATAGGGAAACTGGCTTGATACTTAAGATTTAGCAAATTAAGTATTTCTGATATTGTTTTGAAGTCTTTATTTTTAGTATGCCAATATGCTTCTTGTAAGCAAATAATATCGGGTTTTTCATCAGATATCAATTTTATCATATTTGTTCTTAGTTCCAGATTCTTTTTCCAATTGTACAAACCAAAGTTTGCAACATTATAGCTAATTATTTTAAATTCAGGTTCTTTTTGGGGAGTTGAAAAGTATGAATCTACCGGAATAACCATAAAAACATATTCTATTCCTAGAATGATTGGCAAAACAGTAATTATTGAGTATTTCCAATTGATGAAGAGCCAAAAAACCAGAAAAAAAACATTGACGACAAACAAAATAATAAAAATAAAAGGGATAATAACACTTAAATGCTTTATACCGCCAATATTCAGTGAGACATAAGAAAGCAACAATAAAACTGAAAAAATAATATTGATAACAATTAATGTTATTTTGATAAACTTTTTCATTTTCGATTACTCATATTAAAAAGTTTTACTTTTTCTTCATCACTTAAGCTTTCATAACCGGATCGTGAAATTTTGTCGAGAATGGCATTTATTTCTTCTTGTTCGGCCTTTTTCCTCGCATTATATTCTTCATCATTTTCGTATCTTGCTTGATTTTTGGCAGTATTAACCTTAATGCGTAATTTCTTTTGAGGAATAAAAAATTCTTTAATCCCATAAATCAATCGCGACAGCCAAATCGTAATGTCTGTACCTTTTCGATAAAAATATACAAATAATGCTCCAGAAAAAGCACCACCTATATGAGCAATATGCCCTCCCGCATTACTTAATGGGATACTCACCAAATCAAGCACAATAAAACCAAAAGCAATATATTTTAATTTTATTTCACCAAAAAACAAAAGATAAACACTATTATTAGGAACCAAAAGAGCTATACTAAAAACAACAGCCATAACCGAAGCCGAAGCCCCAATTGCAATGGAAATTTCGGAATATTTGTTAAAAACAGTAATTAAATTAAAGGCTACTATGTAAAACAAAGCTCCGCTAAGCCCTCCGATAATATATATACTCAGCAATTGACGCTGTGAAAAATACATCAAAAACATTCTTGCAAACCAGTAAAATGCAAGTAAATTAAACAAAATATGCAGAAAATTCTCATGAGTAAACATGTAAGAGATTATTGTCCAGGGCCTAACAATAAGAGTGTTCAAATCAGCAGGAACAGCAAACCAGCTAACTATTTCGAGCGGATTTTCGCCAATAAAAAAATAAATAAGTTCGATGAGTTTAATGCCAATAAAAACTATTAGATTCAGGTAGATAAGAATATTAAAGTTATTCTTTGTTTTCCAGCTATATTTTAATTCTTGCGTAAAGCTCATTTTAATTCCATCTGTTATAATCGAATTTTCCCCAAATTAAAATAAATATAAGACCAAAGAGCATCCCCCCGAGATGAGCAAAATGAGCGATATTATCACCAGCTTTGTTGAGGAATCCGAGATATAATTCAATCGCCATGAAAATTAAAACAAGATATTTTGCTTTCATGGGGATGGCAAAATAAACATAAATCACAGCATTGGGAAACAACATTCCAAAAGCCAACAATAAACCGTAAATTGCACCTGATGCCCCAACTGTGGGAGTATTAAGCATAAGATTTAAATCCCTCATTTGAGGATCTATAAAATTACGACCTGTCAGTAGAGCTTGAGCTCCTTGACTCAAAACCAAATCTATTTTTTCAGGGCTCATTTTAGACATTAGTATATTCATTTCGACGCTCATTACAGTCATGTGGATTAGAGCAGCTCCTATTCCGGTAACAAAATAATAAATAAAGAACCTTTTTGGTCCCCAGACTTCTTCGAGAATTCGGCCAAACATGTACAAGGCAAACATATTAAAGAATAAATGCCAGAAATCTCCATGCATAAACATGTGAGTTATAAACTGAAATGGTTTGAAAAACTCTGATTTGTAATTGAAAATAGCAAGGTGCATTACTAATTCCGGAAATATCATTCTTAAAATAAATAAAAATATATTTAACCCCAATAAGGTTTGAACCACCGGAGGTAAATCAAAAAATCCTTTTCGTTGATAGTACATAATTTATTAATTTAATTTTTTTTCTATTTCCTCTGAACTTATTATTTCTAAAATTTTTTTTCCGTCCGGAGTATAATTGTGATTTTTACAACTCATAAGATCATAAAAAAGCATTTGCATTTCGTTTTCGGAAAGAATCCTATTTGTCTTTGACACTGCTGACCTTGAAAGTGCCAGAGCAATTTTTTCGTTTAGCACTAATTTAGGATCTGCTGAAACTTCTGCCATAACATAAATCATATCTCTCACCAGCTCTACTGGATTCATATCTGTAAGTTCTCCCGGAATCCCTTGAATTTCGCACTTATCCGTCCCTTTTAAAACAATCTGAAATCCTATGTTGTTCAATTCGATTATAATTTCCATCAAAACTGCTCTTTCCTCCGGGCTTGGTTCGTATATTACTGGAAATAAGGTTTTTTGACAGACACCTTTACGTGTCTCTAACAAAAGCATAAATTTTTCAAATAATATTCGTTCAAGTGCCCTATCTTGGTCAATGATCATCATCCCGGATTTCACGGATGTTATGATATACTTATGTTTTATCTGTAAAAATTTATTATGGATTTTTTCTTCATTTGTATTATTCTCTAAATCTATTTTTGTTTGAGTATCATTTTGATTATCAAATCCCGGTAAGAAAAAATCATCCGGATTCTTTTCAATTTCGGAATTAGCCGTATATAATTTTTCCCAATTTCTCGGAACGAGATTTCGTTTGTATGTATTTTCTTTACCAAAAGGATTATAATCGGGGTTTACTGTTATTGAAGGTGGTTTAAACTCTGTTTTTGATGTTAGATGAATATCTCTAGTAATATCTTCTTCAAATTCCAGTGGAGGAACGATTGAAAACTTTCCCAGACTTTCTTTAACAGCAGCATGCAGAATATGAAAGATTGAGTTTTCATCTTCAAATTTTATTTCTGTCTTAGTGGGATGAATATTTACATCAATCCCAGATGGATCTGTTTCAAAAAATATGAAAAAAGATGGATATTCTCCTTCTGGAATTAGTTTTTCGTAAGCATTCAGAACAGCTTTCCTGAAATAAGGATGTATCATAAAGCGATTATTAACAAAGAAGAACTGTTCGTATGTAGTTTTTCTTGTTCTATCAGGTTTTCCGATGTATCCGTAAATTTTAACTATTGATGTATCTACATTAATCTGTATTAAACTATTTAAAATGCTTTTCCCGAAAATTGCGGCAATTCGTTGTTTTAGTTGTTCGGGTTTTAAGTTTAGTTCTATATTACCATTATTAATTAATTCAAAAGCAATCTCCGGATAAGCCAGAGCAACTCTATGTATTTCGTTTAGGATATGTTTATATTCTACCTGATCTGATTTAAGGAATTTTCTTCTGGCAGGAATATTGAAAAAAATGTTTTTAACGCTAAAACTTGCCCCGGCAGGACAATATACAGGTTCCTGACTTTTAACTTCTGAACCGGAAATTAAAATATGAGTTCCAATTTCGTCCTCGGGACGTCGGGTTTTTAACTCAACAGTAGCAACGGCAGCAATAGAAGCAAGAGCTTCGCCTCTGAAGCCCATAGTGCGAATTTTGAAAAGATCCTCAGCACTGGAAATTTTTGATGTGGCATGACGTTCAAAACACATTCTGGCATCAATCGGAGTCATTCCTTTACCATTATCAATAACCTGAATAAGGGTTTTTCCTGCATCTTTTATTATTATTTTTATTTCTTTAGTACCGGCATCAATTGCATTTTCTACTAATTCCTTAACCACAGAAGCAGGACGCTGAACAACCTCACCTGCAGCTATTTGATTAGCAACCGAATCCGGTAATAACTTAACTACATCCGTCATTATTTCATAAATAATTTAACCAATGAAGAAAAATCTGCAATTAAAATTATATAAGCCATAAAAAGCAGAAATATTGTTATTAGGATTAATCTCAAGGTTCTATTTCTGTCACGATACGATCTTCTTTTCATTTTAGGCCGGAAATTGCCTTTTATTAAGCTACCCGGTTTATATTCTTCCTCTGCATTATCATACAAAGGTTCTTTTCCCTGACTAATCCGAAGTTCGTTAAGTTTTTCACGGCGTTCTTCTTTTTCCGGATCGTAAAATCTGGGTTTATAATCAAAAACATTATGCGAAGGTAATCTGAAAAAGCTAAATCCCATATTATTTTTTTTACAAAAATACCATTTTCAAACGAAAGTTTCAAAAATCATTCAAATAAAAAAGGCTGCCTAATTGACAGCCTTTTACTTTATAATCCTTTTAAATATTATGCTTTGCCTTTATATGCAAAACCTAGAATATTTCCTGTGGTAGGTGAACGATGTCCAAATTTATACCATACCAATTTATATGTATTGTCAGTAAATTTAACTGCAAAATATTTAGTCTGGTAAGCTCTAATTTCATCAACATTCAGGTCGTACTGAGTAACAGCAGTTCCGTTATTATAAGCATTTACCAATGCATCATAACTTGTAATATTCTCAACATTTACTTCAACAAAGCCTGAGCAATTGCTTGTAGTAGTAATTCTTCCAATACCTGCGTTTGTATAAGTATATGCCATACCTAAATCATTTGATTGGTATTGACCAACTAATACTCCATTATATGTAGCCCAGCTTACTTGAGAAGATAAAGCAAGTACGATATCAGCTGACCATTCAGCAGCAAGTTTAGTTGTCATTACTACGTTAATTGTAGTGTCATTTCCGGGCATTGTAAATGTTCCGGAAACAGTTTCATAACCGTTACGAACTACTTCGTAGTTGTATTCTAATTCTGGTTTGATGTATTCAAATAAATAAACTCCTGCATCATTGGTTTTTGTTCCGAGTGTAATAACTGCATCTGTAATATTGTTATTGAAACCGTCTTTTACAACAAAAGTTACATTAAATGCTTCGATCACAAAGAAAGTATATTCCTTGGTTGCAGTTTGTCCTTCTTTATCTTTTACTATAAATTCATAAACAATCTTTGTAACACCACCGGTAAAATCACTTAAAGTGTGGTTCATAGTAAAGTTGTATTCAAAAGTAGTTAAGCCAGCATAACCCGTTGGATCAGAGAGTCTTACTTCTATAACATCAAGACCTTTGTGAATATTCTTCCAAATTTGAATCTCTTCAAGACCTGCTTCTGCAGCAAAAGTAATGTTTAAATCAAGGTTCCAGTTTGAATCATCATCAAAACTGATGTTACGAGACACTGAACCTGTCCAGTTAATTGTAGGTTCTGCATATTCTTTATTACAGCTGCTGAATATTACAGCTCCGAAAGCTACTGCCAATAAGGCAAAATAAATTCTCATTTTTTTCATAGTTCTAAAAATTTAGTTATAAATTATTTTCTACAAATTTAATATTTTTAATCATAACTAACATTTTTTTTGCAAAAATGTTTATAATATATTTAGTAATTAAAAATTTCTTCAAGTGTTAATTCTTTTACATCACCATATTTTTTCAAAAGTTCAAAATCTATTTTTTCCTTGTTTCCAAGGATTAAAATATCATAATTTTTACCTTTAACATGCCTGTCAAAGAACGTTTTCACGTCATTTAAATCGTATTTTTTCACTTTTTGGTAAACCTCGCTGCGATAATCAAAATTTATGCCACGCTTTAGATTAGATTCGTAAGTCCAGAAAATATCATCTTTAATTATTCTTTCTGTTTCGATTTGTTTTAAAACGGATTCCCTTGCTATTTCGAATGACTTTTCGGACAAAGCTAAATCATTTAAAAGACTTGTGAGTGCGTCGAGAGCTTCTTTCATTTTGTCGGGTTGAGTACTTAAAAATCCGGTTACAAAATTTGGTTTATTTTTTTCTGCTGCCAATCTGTATCTGGCATTTGCAGAATAAGCAAGGCTTTTCGCCTCACGAATTTCCTGAAATACAACGCTCGACATGGATCCTCCGTAATATTCGTTAAACATTGTTGCTGGAGCAATTTGTGAGGCATCAAAAATTACATCTTTACTAACAACGGCTATCATAACCTGAACCATATCATAGTTTACAAACAAAATCTGTGGTTTGGTATAATCTTTTTCTTTAAATTCATCACTTGAAGGTATTGGGGTTAAGTTTTTAGGAGTTTTATGATGCTTCTTCAAAATGCTATTTACATTTTTCAATTCACGCGGACCGTAGTAAAACAATTTATGTTCATAAGTCGGAAGATTGTTAAATATTGAGGTTAATTCTTCAGGTTTAATTTTCCTCAATTCTGACTCTGACAAAATGTCTGTAAAAGGCGATTTTTCTCCATAAACCGAGTAATTATACATCGCTCCCCATAAAATTCTATTTTTATTGAGTTTGTCATCTTTTCTTTGTTTAAGAATAGAATTTACATATTCGTTATAAACATCTGCATCAGGTTTTATATTTTTAAAAATATCTTCAAGGATTCTGACTGCTGCTTCGAAATTTTTGTCTAAGCCGCTAACATAAGCAAATACTCTGTCATCACCGACAGAAACATTAAAACTTATACCCAATCTGAATAATTCCTGCTGTAATTCATCAAGAGTTTTATCTTTTGTCCCTAAAAATTTCATATAATTTACAGCAACAGGAATTTTTTTGTCATGTTTTTTACCTAAATCAAAAATGTAATACAAACTAAAAATCTCATTGGTAGTATTTTTAATATAATTTACAGGAACTTTACCCAAATTTTGCTTTTGAATTAAAGAGTTGTAATCCACAAAAACAGGTTCAATAGAATTTGGAGTAATATTTCTGAGCATTTTTACATAATCAGATTCTACATTTCTGTTTATGCTTATTGGAGTAATGTGTGGTTTCTCAATTCTGAATACATCGTTATCAGTTCCTAAGCGTTTATAAATAACAACATAATTTTCTTTGAAAAATTCGGTGGCGAATTTCACTAGTTCATCTTTTTGGATTTTTTCGTACTCATCAATTTCATAAACCCAATCTTCCCAATTTCTGTTCTGAATAAAATTGCGAACAAAAGAATAAGCAATAGAATTACCCTCTATTGAACGAATACGATTAAGTCTCATCTCGTTAATAATAGCTTCTATGAGCCATTCTTCAAATTCGCCTTTTTTAATTTTTTCGAGTTCGACAAACAAAAGTTTTTCAACATCTTCGAGGCTTTGTTCAGCTCTAGGATACCCCCCTAACTGGAAAACTCCGTAGTCATTCATGGTCCAAGCCGAAGCATAGGCTGACATAACTTTTTGTTTTTTTACTAAATTCAAGTCAATTAATCCTGCTTTTCCATTATACAAAATTCGGGCAATCAGATAAAGCATTTTTGCTTCTTTTGTCTTTTCGTTTGGTGTTCTCCATGCAATTGTAACATATTCTTGTTCGGGGCCATAAACGTCAATTTTGTCAATACTTGTTCTTTCTTCTTCAGGTTTATATGTAAATTCAGGAATATTTGGATTTGCTTCCCAATCTCCCCAGTATTTATCAATCATTTTAACAGTTTTTTCCGGATCAAGATCTCCCGCAAGACAAATCGCTATATTGTTTGGCACATAATATTGACTTTTAAAATTCAAAATATTTTTCATTGAAGGATTTTTGAGGTGTTCCCCTTTGCCAATAACACTTACACCATAAGGATGATTTTTAAATAAAGTAGCCATCATTCGAGAACTAACTTTACGGCCGTCTTTATCTTGCCCCATGTTGAATTCTTCAAAAACTGTCTCCAATTCAGTATGGAATAATCGTAAAACAAGGTTTTCGAAACGATCGCGTTCCATCATCAACCACCTTTCCATTTCGTTGGAAGGGATTTCATTTACATAAACAGTTTCCTCATAAGAAGTCCATGCATTTGTACCACTTGCTCCGAGCATAGAGCAAATTTTATCGTACTCATTTGCAATGGCATATTTTGATGCAATTTGTGATATACTGTCTATTTGGCGATAGATTCTCTCTTTATCTGCAAAATCGTTGCTTAGGTTTCTTTCCTCAAACAGGTCAATTATTTGTTGGATATACACTTTTTCTTTTTCCCAATCAATCGTACCGAATTTGTCAGTTCCCTTAAACATCATATGTTCAAAATAATGAGCCAGTCCTGTTGTCTCTCTTGGATCATTCTTAGCTCCTGCTCTTACTGCTATAAGAGTTTGAATTCTTGGCTTATCTTTGTTTACAGAAATGTAAATCTTCAATCCGTTATTCAGGGTATAAATCCTTGCATTTGCAGGATCGCCTATTACATACTCGTACTTGTAACCATTTTCATCAACAGCAGTTTTGGTCCTTGAACCTTGAGCTGACAAAAATAAATTCAAAGAAATGAATAAAATCAAAAATAATATTGCCTTTCTCATAATTTTAAAAATTTGATTTTGTAAAAGTATAAATTAAATGAGATATAGACTAGCCTGATTAAAAATTTTTGTTAAAAAAAACTAAAACCAAAAAAATCTATCCTATTGAAAAACACAAGCAAAGGGTTTGTTTACAAAAAATTTTTAAAAGCCGCTGTCTTTTTATATTTTTGAAGCGTAATATAATTTCATTTTCATGAAGGTACTTGTTTTAGGTTCAGGAGGAAGAGAACATGCGATTTCGAAAAAAATTGCAGAAAGCAAATTAGTTGATAAAATATTTGTTGCCCCGGGCAATGCAGGAACATCCATTGATTTTGAAAATATTCCTATTTCGGTAAATGATTTTGAAAAAATAGGAGAATTTATTTTAAATGAAGGAATTAATCTTCTTGTTGTAGGTTCGGAGGATCCTCTTGTTAAAGGAATACGTAATTTTCTGGAAAAAGACGACAAGTATAAAAATTTGCTCATAATTGGACCGGATGCTAGTGCCGCACAGCTTGAAGGTAGTAAAGATTTTGCCAAAGAATTCATGTTCAAATATAATATTCCTACAGCAGCATACTTTAAAGCCGAGAAAAGCAATTATGATGATGCGGTAAAATTCATGAAGAATCTTAATCCTCCTTATGTTCTAAAAGCCAATGGACTTGCTGCAGGAAAAGGAGTTATTATTGAACCTGATTTTGAAACTGCCTGCAAAGAATTGAAGGAAATGCTACATGGCAAATTTGGCAATGCCTCTGAAAAAGTTTTAATTGAAGAATTTTTAGACGGAGTTGAATGTTCGGTTTTTGTTATCACCGACGGAAAAGACTTTGTTCTTCTGCCCGAAGCTAAAGATTACAAAAGAATCGGAGAAGGCAATACTGGACCTAATACCGGAGGCATGGGAGCTGTCTCTCCCGTATCTTTTTTTGAAGGAGATTTCAAAAATAAAGTATTACAAAAAATTGTTATCCCAACAATAAAAGGAATTCAAAAAGAAAAAATGAATTACAAAGGCTTCATCTTTTTCGGACTTATCAACGTTAAGGGCGAACCTTATGTTATTGAATATAATGTTCGTATGGGCGATCCCGAAACCGAAGTTGTGATGCCAAGGATAAAATCCGATTTAGTCGAAATTCTAATTGCTGCAGCTAAAGGAAATTTGAAGGATACAAACATAGATATATATTCAGACATTTGTACTACAGTTATTTTAGCATCGAAAGGCTACCCAGGCAATTATGAAACAAACATTGAAATTTCAGGATTGGAAAACATTAGCGACAGCATAATTTTTCATGCCGGAACAAAATTAGTTCAAGGTAGAATTTTTACATCTGGAGGAAGAGTGCTTGCAGTAAGCTCTTTGGGCAAAACTATGGAAGAAGCCCTAAAAAAATCCTATACTTCTGCCAAAAAAATAAACTTTGAAAATAAATACTACAGGAGAGATATTGGTTTTGATTTATGATAATTTTATGTTAAACACATTTAAGACAAACAGTCCTTTTAATTATATTCTGATACTCATAATATTTTTGATTTTTTGGGGATATAAAATTATTTATGTTCCAACAGATATTGAGTCGTATCCTATAATTAGCCCATTATTACCTGATTTCCCCGAATCGTTTTTTTTTAACAGGCTTCAAACTTTTTTGGGATTAATTGTATATTTCATAATCGCATTTTTAATAATTAAAATAAACTCGGATTTATTCATTGTAGAAAACGGATATCAATCGCCTGGAGTAATTTTCGCATTATTAACCGGGTATTACATAAATAACCAAAGAATAACAGGAGTGTTGTTGGGCAGTATGTTTTTATTTTTAACCTTTTCCAGAATTTTCAAGTCTATTAACGATTACAAAGCTTATGGCAACTTTTTTAATGCAGGGTTATTTTGGGGATTGGGAATATTATTTTATCCAAAACTTATTGTAATGTTTCCCATTATTGTAATTTCAATGTTTATGATTCGTACTGTTTTATGGAGAGAACCGCTTTTTTTCTTATCAGGATTCCTAATTCCCATTTTATATTATTTTGCATTTTATTTTTTTAAATCGGATTACACACATGCAGTTTTTGAAGTTAGAGGTTTATTTTATAATGCAGTCATTCCGGTGGCAAAATCATATTTAACTTTTCAATATTTGATATTTGTTCCTCAATTATTAATAATATTGATAGCTGTAATTTCCAGATTTACAATTAAAAAATCATCCAAAGTAAGTTCGAGAAGATTTTTAACTGTTATCACGTTGATAACTGTTTTTATTTTAGCATATTTAGTAAGTCATTTAGCAGAATTGGAAGCAGTAATAATAATTTATCCGTTCATTTCAATTTTGTTGTCGTACATGTTTATAAATCTAAAAGAAAAGACTGCAAAGATTTTTATCGGCATTTTTGTTTTAACGATAATATTTACACATGTTTTACAGATATATTATTATTCGAGAATTTTTTGAATAATTTTTTTGAATAATAAATATCTTTGCAAAAAATTAAGGTTTTGAGAAAAAATTTTATAATAAATTTAATTTTTTTATTATCTCTAAATGTTCTGATTAAGCCTTTTTGGATTTTCGGAGTGGAAAGGTCTGTTCAGAACATTGTCGGGGCTGAAGAGTTTGGGTTATATTTCTCGCTATTTAATTTTTCTTTGCTTTTAAATATATTGCTGGATCTTGGGATTACCAATTTCAACAATCGCAATATATCACAAAACCCTGCTTTGTTAACTAAACATGTTTCTAATATAGTTTCCCTAAAACTTCTTTTAGCAATATTTTATGCAATTTTAACTCTGAGTATTGCTTTAATAGTTGGATATGACGAGCGACAGTTCCGGATATTATCGTTGCTGATTGTTAATCAATTTTTACTAAGTTTAATTTTATATTTAAGATCAAATTTGAGCGGGTTGCATCTTTTCAAAACCGACAGTTTTGTTTCTGTACTCGACAGATTTTTGATGATTATTTTGTGCAGCATCCTGATTTGGGGAAATGTTACTTCTACGCCCTTCAAAATAGAATGGTTTGTACTCATCCAAACTTTTTCATATTTGTTAACAGCTCTTGTTGCTTTTATTCTTGTTTTGCGAAAAACAAAATTCTTTAAATTGAATTTTGATTTTAGATTCTTTAGAATATTTCTTTACAAGAGCTATCCTTATGCTTTGCTAATATTGTTAATGAGCTTTTACAACAGAATTGATTCCGTGATGCTCGAGAGACTTCTCCCCAACGGAAAAGAACAAGCCGGAATATATGCACAAGCCTATCGTATTTTGGAAGCCGCCTCAATGTATCCGTATCTTTTTTCCATTTTACTGTTGCCAATGTTTGCCAGAATGATTAAGAAGAAAGAAAATATTCTGCCGCTTATAAAATTGTCATTTTTACTTGTTATTATTCCTGCAATAATTTTATTCAATATTTGCATTACCCATAGCGAAGACATCATGGATCTAATGTATGTAGAACATGTTGATTCAAGTTCCACAATTTTACATTTGTTGATAATTGGGTTTTCAGGAATTTCCACAACTTACATTTTCGGCACCTTACTAACTGCAAATGGGAATCTAAGATATTTAAACATCATGGCAAGCTTTGGTATGCTTTTAAACGTGGTTCTAAATTTTATTCTAATCCCTAAGTACAATGTTTTGGGAGCTGCTGTTTCAAGTATGACAACTCAAATTTTCACTGCTTTGTCTCAAGTTTTTATTGCCAAAAAAGTTTTTGATATGAAAATTGATTATAAACTCATAGTCTCCTTAATCATTTTTGTAGGAGTAAGTTTTTTTATCTCAAAAACACTTAGCATATATGTCCATCACTGGATTAAAGAAGCATTTTTAACAGGAATTTTATGTTTAATTCTTGCATTTGTTACCGGATTATTCAAAATTAATGCTATTTTTGATATTTTAAAAGAAAAATCCAAAACAGAAACTAAAATCTAAAAATTTATTATCATCGTTTATGCAGGAGATTCTAAAAAAAACTTTATCTATTGTTATTCCGGTATTTAACGAAGAAAAGAATATTTCTGCATTATATAAATCTTTATTATTAGAAATTTCGAAACTCGAAATTTTTAATTATGAAATAGTATTTGTTAACGATGGCAGCACCGACCATTCATTAGAAGAAATAAAAATAATTTCTCAAAATGATTCTAAAGTAAAATACATTGATTTCAGTCGTAATTTCGGTCAGCAAGTAGCTATTTCGGCTGGAATTGATTATGCAAAAGGAGATTATATAATTTTAATGGATGCTGATTTTCAGGATCCTCCTGAATTAATTCCCGAACTTGTCTCTTTGGCAGAAGAAGGTAATGATGTTGTTTATGCTAAAAGAAAAAGCCGTAAAGGCGAATCATTTCTGAAAAAACTGACGGCTAAAATTTTTTACAGATTTTTAAACCTGATTACAAATTGTAAAATTCCACTTGATACTGGTGATTTCAGGATAATTTCCAGGAAAGTTGCCGATATTTTAAAACAGATGCCTGAACAACAAAAGTTTTTAAGAGGTCAGATTGCCTGGATTGGATTCAGACAAAAAATGATAGAATACGATCGTCCGGTAAGAACAAAAGGCAGAAGTAATTATTCTTATGGGAAAATGATGAAATTTGCTATTGACGGAATAACCTCTTTTTCTGACTTCCCATTAAAATTTGCAACCTTCCTGGGATTTTTTGTAAGTATTATTGCTTTTATTTTAATGCTTTGGGCCCTTTATCAAAGATTAATAGTCAAAGAATATGTTCAAGGTTGGACATCTTTAATTTTGAGCGTTCTTTTTATCGGAGGCATACAGCTAATTAGCATTGGTATTATAGGAGAATACATAAGCAGAATAGCCGGAAATATACGAAAAAGACCTTTATACATCGTTAATGAGACAAACTGTGAGGAGAATAAGGATGAAGACAAGAAATAAATTTATAATTTCGGTTTTTACTTTTATTGTTTTATTAGGAGTTTTTGCAATATTTTTTGTGGGTCGCAAACTTGATAAATTGCCAACAAAAAACCTGAATGTTAATGAATTAAAATTTTCCGAACAAGATTCCTGCGTTTATATTTTTGATTTTGAAACTACAATGTATCTTCAAAATACAGGAAAACTTAGCCCCGAAAAAGCATTTTCAGGAAGATACAGCAGTTATGTTAAAGATTATAATGATTTCAGCACATCTATTTTTCTGCCCCTTCCTGATTTAGATACAAGTTCCTCAGCAAATGTTAAGATTGGATTCTGGTTATTTCCCGAAAGCTCAAATATTAATGCTGTTTTTGTACTCTCTATCTTCGACAAAAATAACAAACAAATTTACTGGGAAGGGTTTAAAATAAATAATAATACTTTTATAGCAAAGAATTGGCAATATTTTGAGAAAAATTTTATCATCCCGAAAGAATGCTTGTCGAAGGAAAATAATCTTAAAATATATTTATGGCAAAAAAATCATAATAATGAAAAACTTTTCATTGATGATATCTCAATCAGTTTTGCCGACAATCAATATAATAGGCCAGGAACATTTTTCGAAAGTTTTGAGGAATATTCAGGAGAAAAAATAAGTTCGAAAAAAGCAAAAACCGGTTTTTATTCTAGTATTGTAAAAAATGAAAATGATTTTTCTGCCCAAATAAAAATTCCGATGAACAAACTAAATTACAAAAACCTCGGTTCTATTTTATTAAATTTTAACATTTATTCCGAAGAAAAAGATATTGACGCTGTTTTTGTAATAACAATAAATGACTCCGTTGGTAATCAATTATTATGGCAAGGGATTCAAATCATTAAAACCAATTTTTCCCCTGGAGAATGGAAAATGTATAATGCGGTAATAAGCGTTCCGGAAGAAATGTGTTCAGTAAATAATTATATTGCGTTTTATCTCTGGAACAGAAAAAAGGCTGAAGTTTTCCTCGATGATGTTTATATTATTTTTAAAGAAAGAAATGTATATGGAATCGAAGAAAACCCTGCATTAGATTTGATAAAGGATAAAGAATACCGCAAAGAAAAAAATGCTCCTCCTTACGATTTTGATTTTGTTTATAATTATGAAGTTAATCCAAAATATAAAGGTAATCAAATTAAGATTTTTAACGGGAAAAGTATTAATTGTGGCAGATTCGACAAAACAATAGACTTCGACCAGATTTTATATAATTACAAAAATAATTACGAATTGTTTTATTTTAATCAAGGGAATTGTTATTCTTATAAAATTACATTTTCCCCGGAAGTCAATCCAAACTCAAAGATTTTCAATGATGAAGATATTGTTTTTACTCAATTTGTTACTCAACCCGATTTATTGAATATTTATACTTACAATCCCTCTAAAAAAGAATTTGGATTAAATAATCAATTAAAAATTGAAAAAACAGAAAATTCAAACATAATTTTTATCAGTAAAAATTCCGATAATTCTTACAGTATTGTTTTTGAGAACGGGGTTATACAAAATTACATTCAAAATCAAAATGGAGAACTGAAATATCAATCAAGTTATAAAACATTTTCATCAAATACTAACAGATTAAAAGTTTTAAAAGCCAACTTTCTTGGTAATGGGAAAAAACAATTATTATTAATTTATCAAGAGAATAACCACACTTTTCATTTATTGCTTGATTATCTTAATAAGAATTGGCAATTATCTCCTTATCACTCAAATAACAAAGTCATATTTAAAGATAATTTGGATTTTAACAGCGACTTCCATGTATTGTCGGGGATAAAAAAAGAAAAAGATTTCTTATTACAGTTAAACAGAAATAAAAGATTTGAATTAAAAATGATTGAATTCTCCCGAGAAACTTTCGAAATTCTAAAACTTATTGAATTTAAAGGGTTTCCACACCGACAAAATCCTAAATATTATGAAATAACAAAATACTTAACCGGAGATTTTTTAGGAGATGGAAAATCTCAGATTTTTATTTTTCAGGATAACAAAACCAAAACAGACTGGCTAGTTCAAAAAGCTGAGTTGTATTATTTTAAAGATTGATTATGAAAGGAAATAATTTGATTTACATTTTAATTATTGCAATAGTTTTCGCATTTTCTTGTAAAAACTACAAAACTAAAATTTCGGATACAATAATTATTAAAGACATTAAAGTTCCGGCAAATTATTCGTCTTCTGTAATATGGATGGATTATGAAGATGCAATTATTACCGGATTTATTATTCCATCAAAAAAACAAACTACCAACGGATATTTCAATTTTGCATTCACATTAAAAAACAATTCGGCAAAAGAAGATGAATATTATTACAAAATTTATTATCAAAACGAATCATACAAATGGCCTGAAGTTTCTAAATCAAATCCTATTTTGCAACACGAATTTGCTCACGAAAATTTTTACGGGAGTTGGGAAGATACAAATATAGAATTTAAATTTGCCGGAAAAATAAAACCCGGAGAAACAGTTAATATAAGAGATAGCTTCAGGATTTTAGGAAATCCGAGAAACGAAGATAAATATTTTTGGGAAGGAGAAAACGACAGATGGAAAAGAAATCCGCGAGTCGGAGATTATAGTTTTATGATTGTTGTAGTAAATAAAAGCGACTATCAAAAAATCCCCGAATACATAAAAAATATTAAACTCACAAAAGACAATACTTTTATAAATCCGTTTTACTACTTTAGATTCGGAGATGGGAAGAAATTTGAAAACCTAAAAGTAGAATATATTCCAAAATTTATAAATGTAAAAGCCTCTCCTGATCTGGGTAAAGGTATTTATATTCAGGAATGGAAATTTGTAAACAATAATTCCAAAGATTTCAGAAAGTTTTATTCATGCACTTGCGGCACTGATGAAAAATTATACAGAAATGCTCCGGTAAGCCAGTTTATTCACTATATTGATGAAAGCTCAAAATTTGACAACATTCCGGTTATTGCAGATGTTTTTGACGGCAACTTTACTAAAGAAGAATATAATTGGGTAAGAGCCTTTTACAAAACAAAAGATAGAATAAGAGTTTTGCCAAAAACTGCTCCACAACCTTGTGAAATAATACATTGCGATACTGTAAATAAAAAAATTACTATTCGAAATCCAAAATCTGAATTTGGCAATTGGCAAAAACAAAATGCCGGTATGATTACTAGGCATGGATTTGCTTACGGAAAATTTACGGTTAAAGCAAAACTTACACGACTACTAAATGATGATGGTGTTTGGAATGGAATAACAAATGCAATTTGGTTAATATATCAAGGAGGAATAGGCGAAAATGAAACAGGATGGAATCTTCGTCGTCCATGTAGGAAAAAAGGTTATATGAAAACTTATTGGGGCGGACGCCTCGATGATAGAGTTGAACGAGTTGCTTACAGCGAAATAGATTTTGAAATTTTAAAAACTGTACCTTATTGTCCTGATAATTGTTATCCTCCTATTTATAAAAATTTTGAAGGCATACCTACAAAAATCAATGCTTGGAATATTAAACTTCCGGCCGATGTTCTGAAAGACGATAAAAACATTGCTGTATGCTGCACCAATTGGGATATGGCCTGCTGGGAACCAAAAAATTTTAGTACTGGCTGTCATCCCGTAAAGCATGAGAATAAAACCTATTTAGCTCATCGCTGGGAAGATGTTTACAGAGCGATAACAACCAAGTACATGGCTCTGGACAAAGAATTATTCGGTAGAGATTACTATTATTTTCAGATTGATTGGCAACCCGATAAAATTATATGGAGGATTGGTCCCGAAAAAGATAAACTTTATGAAGTTGGATATGTAGATTATACCGTTTCAATGATTCCGGATAACCAAATGCTCTTAATCGTTACTCAGGAATTTCACAACACCAACTGGTGGCCCGGTTCTCCTTATTTACAAGAAAATATACCTTTCCCCGCAAAAGATTATGTGGGAGAAATTTTTGAAATAACAATAGAATAGTAATTTTGCCAATATGGATAAAAATTATAAAGCAAAAATCCTTTTAGCTGATGACGACCCCGACATCCTAGAATTTTTATCGTATAATCTAAAGAAAGAAAACTACAGAGTTTACTCAGCTGAAAATGGAGAAGAGGCTATTGAAAAATCCTTGAAACATAAACCGGATTTAATTCTTCTGGATGTAATGATGCCAAAAAAAAATGGTATGGATGTTTGCAAAGAATTAAGAGAAAATCCCCAACTAGATGATGTAATTATATGTCTTTTAACAGCTCGGAATGAAGATTACAGTCAAATTATAGGATTTGAGTCCGGGGCAGATGATTATGTAGCCAAACCAATTAAATCCACAGTTCTAATAAAAAGAATAGAAGCTTTATTGAAACGAAAAATCAAAAGAGATGATCTTGAAAATAAAATTTTTATATCAGGAGATATAAAAATTGATTTCGAGTCAAGAAAGGTTTATGTTGGAAAAAAAGAAATTTCATTGCCTAAGAAAGAGTTTAAATTACTAAAACTCCTTGTTTCTCAACCTGGAAAAGTTTTTACGCGAGAAGAAATTTATTCAAAAGTTTGGGGCAATGATGTTATTGTTGGAGACAGAACTATTGATGTTCACATTAAAAAGTTAAGAGAAAAAATCGGCAACAATTACATAACGACCATAAAAGCTGTAGGATACAAATTTAATTTAGAATAAAATGAAAGAATATAGTGCAAATAATATCTCATTCTACTTTTCATTGTTTTTAAGTATATTCATAGGAATTTTATTATTTATTGGAGATTTGATTTTTAGTTTCGATGTTAATTGGAATATTGCAATTATCTTCTTTCTGATAGCTTTTGTCTTTTCTTTTCTTTTATTAAGAACAATGATATTATCATTTCTTTACAAAAGAATCAGGCTTATCTATAAAACAATTAATCAGCACAAAACAGGAAAACCGGGTAATCCCGAAAAATTTAATTATAGAACAGACCTCATCAGACAGGTTAATTCAGATGTCAATCGCTGGATGGAAGAACAAGAACAAAAAATGAACGAAATCATAAACTTAAGTAATTATCGTAAAGAATTTGTGGGAAATGTTTCTCATGAGTTAAAAACTCCTATCTTTAACATCCAAGGATACACTATCACACTGCTCGAAGGAGGATTAAAAGATGATTCCATTAACGAAAAATATCTACGAAAGATAGAAAAAAATATTAATCGAATGATTAATATTGTAACCGACCTTGATGCAATTACAAAGTTAGAATCAGGTCAACTTAAACTACGTATGCAATCCTTCAATCCGGTGGAGATATGCAAAGATTGCATCGAAGCAGTGGAAGAAATCAGCAAGGAGAAAAAAATAAAAATCGATATAATTAAACATTACGACAAAAATTATTATTGCATTGGCGATAAAGAGTACATTCGTCAGGTTTTTTCAAATTTAATTATCAATGCCATAAATTATAACAACGAAGGAGGTTTCGTAAAAGCAGAATTTTTTGATATGGATGAGAACATACTTGTAGAAATTACAGATAATGGTATTGGTATTCCTGCCGAAGATTTACCTCGGATTTTTGAAAGATTTTACAGAGTTGACAAAAGCAGATCGTTAAACAGCGGAGGATCAGGATTAGGACTTGCTATTGTAAAACATATTATCGAAGCACACGGACAAAAAGTAAACGCAAGAAGTACTCTTGGTGTTGGAACAACAATAGCTTTTACTTTACAGCGAGATATTTAAACAAGTCCATAAATATTACACAATCTCGTCTTTAACTGTAATCAAATAATTTTAATTTTGCCGAAAATTTATTTATGTTTAATAATTATTACGGTGAAATTTTTGCAATTCTTACCTCATTTTGCTGGACGATAAGTGCTTTGAGTTACGAATACGCGGGCAAAAGAATAGGCAGTGTACCGATGAATATGATCAGGATGTTTATTGCTCTTGGCTACATGAGTCTATTTCTGTTTATAACACGAGGATTTATTATCCCTGCACATATTCCGCTAAATAATTGGATTTGGTTGCTTATTTCCGGACTTATAGGCTTTGTTGTTGGAGATATAATGTTGTTTCAATCATTTGTTGTAATAGGTGCTCGCCTTTCGATGCTGGTGATGTCTTTAGTACCTCCTTTGGCTGCAATTTTCGGAATTTTGCTACTTAAAGAGAAAATGAGTTTTTTTCAAGTTTTTGCAATGTTTGTTACAATCTCAGGTATTGCAATAGTAGTGTATTTTGGTCGAAGAAATCACAAAAATACAGAACCCATAGCAAAAAATCTTTTCAAAAGATTAAAAGGATTCTTGCTTGCATTTGGAGGAGCAGCCGGACAGGCCGGCGGATTAGTCCTCAGTAAAAAAGGAATGTCAGGATATGATGCTTTTGAATCAACTCAGATAAGAATAATTGCTGGAGTAATCGGCTATATAATTATAATTTCATCATTTAAACTATGGCGAAAAACTTTTGAGGGATTAAAAAACAAACCAGCAATCGGAGCCGTATCTCTTGGTTCGTTCATTGGACCTTTTATAGGAGTTAGTTTTTCGTTAATCGCACTAAAACACACTTCGGCAGGAATCGCCGCTACTTTAACTTCACTTGCTCCAGTTATAATAATTTATCCATCAATGTTAATCAACAAAGAAAAAATAAAACCCTTTGAAGTAATCGGAACCATTATTTCTATATTTGGGGTAGCATTGTTTTTTTTGTAAAGAAAATGATTCAGATGTTTAGTTTGTTTTTGATTTAATCTAAAGCTCATACAATAATTCCTGTAACGCAAAAATATTACATTTAATTAAAGGTTTTAACACTTATATGTTTAATCCCATTTACTTAAGTTGTGATTTAATTTTTTAAAGTTGTTAAGTGATACTATGTTCGCTATAGTTTGTGTAGTTTGTTTGTTTTAAAGGATTTTACTCTTCTTTTTTTCCGATAAATTGAGAAAAACCCGAATACCTTACTAAGACGAATACTCTTGAGATTAAAAAAATTTTTATTCTCCCAATAGTTTAACAAAAAGTATTTAGCAATTAAAAATCTGGATACTTTTAACTTGATTGATAAAGGATAGTAATTATAGTAATATAAAGAAATTCTGCCTTTTTCAATTAATTGATTCTTCTGCCCTTCCACAAAGGCTTGTAAAATATAGAAATTAATGCCGTGCTGATAATGTATATCGGATGTAACAATTCAAGCAAAATAAAAACCCGCAAAAGTTTTTTCTGTTTATAAAAATCAGTTACGGTTAACAGAAATAAGAAGTCTGTAGATAACTTTAAAAAAATTAGCCATATATATATATCAGGATTATTTGTAAAAAAAATCATTACTATAGAGAATAAAATTGCAAATGACATTATAAATCCCGTAATGGATACATAAATAGCAAAAAAATCCCTATATCCTTTAATTTTTGATCCCCACCTTAAGCGTTGAGTAAAAAATTCTTTTAACGATGCAGGTGCTTTAGTTTTTACAATAGCCTCATACGAGTTGCAAAACGTAATTTTATGGTTTTGTTTTACTTTATGCAGCAAAAAAACATCATCTCCGGAGGTAAACTCGTACTTGATAAATGGCATCGAATCTTGATAAATACTTTTATAAACTGCATAATTCGCACCGTTACACATAAAAGGTTTATTAACGAAAAAAGATGCTGCCCCAATTCCTGTTAAACTTAAAAATTCAAGATTAATAATCTCGGCAAAAAGATTTTTATTTCCATAAAACTCAACAGGCCCACAAACCATTTGTGAGTTAGTGTTTTGTAACTGATTAAGCAAAGTATATAACCAATATTCGGGTACAATGCAATCTGCATCAGTAAAAGCTATTATCTCTCCATTCGAATTAAAAAATCCGAATTTTAAAGCCTCTTTTTTCCCCATCCTTTCCTTAGGCAATTGTAAGACTCGAAATTTATCGTCTATTGAACGCCTAGCTATATCAATAGTTCTATCTTCTGAATGATCGTCAATAAGAAGAACTTCGTAGTTATTAATCCCTTTTTGGTTTTTAAGACTCTGTATAAGAGTCTCAATATTTTTTTCTTCGTTTCTTACGGCAATAATTACACTTACAAAATACTGAGATGAAATAATATTTTGTTTTTCAGTACTTATAATTTTACGTGTAGCAAAAAAAACCGCAAAAATTATGAACAGTAAAACATAGTTTACTGTAAAGGCAATTAAAAAATATAGAATAATATTGTCCATATAAATAAAAAAAGTTCGTTCAGGAAGTTTCCGAAAACGAACTTTTGAAATAATTTTGAAATATTATAATTTATGAATTACCAAGCCTGAACGTAGTTTTGGCTCAAACCAGGTTGTTTTTGGCGGCATGATATTACCGGTATCAGCTATTTTGATGAGTTGATCCATAGAAACCGGATAAAGCGCAAAAGCAACTTTCATTTCACCGCTGTCAACTCTTTTCTTCAATTCTCCCAAACCTCTGATGCCTCCAACAAAATCAATTCGTTTGCTTGTTCTCAAATCTGAAATACCGAGAATATTATCAAGAACATATTTTGAAAGCACATTTACGTCTAATGTTTCAAGAGGATCATTATCGTTGTAAGTATGTGGTTTTGCATTTAATTTATACCAGTGACCATCGAGGTACATGCTAAATTCGTGATGAGCAGATGGTTTGTAAATTTCCGTTCCCATATCCTGAACAAAGAAATCCTGTACTAAACGATTCATAAAGTCTTCTGAACTAAGTCCGTTTAGATCTTTAACAACACGATTATAGTCAATAATTTTCAATTGATTATCGGGAAAGTAAACAGCCATAAAATAGCAATATTCTTCGTTGCCAGTATGGTTAGGATTTTTTTCTGCTCTCTCCTTACCGATTCTTGAAGCTGCTGCTGTACGATGGTGTCCGTCAGCAACATAAACATAAGGAAC
The DNA here is from genome assembly GCA_001603595.1 of Bacteroidales bacterium Bact_19. Lineage (GTDB taxonomy): Bacteria > Bacteroidota > Bacteroidia > Bacteroidales > ML635J-15 > Bact-19. The sequence continues at coordinate 2,367 of LUZK01000009.1, read as the reverse complement.
TTTGGTTGCAAATAATTCTTCGATTCTCTTATTTGTTTCCTGATCATAAACTACCCAGAAATGATGTCCAAAGCCGTCTTCTGCGACAAAATCATACTCCGGAGCCTGATTTTTTACTATATTTTCAACAATTTGGTCGAGTTCAGCAATAGCTTTGTAAGAGAAGAATACAGGTTCAATATTGGCATTGGTATATTTTGTAAGAATCATTCTGTCTTCTTCTTTATCGGGACGAGTTAATTCATGCTTTTTGATTACGCCGTTAAAGTAATCTTCGAAATGTGCACATCCTACAATACCGTATTGAGTACGGCCTTCCATAGTTTGAGCATAAATATAATATCTTCTTTCAGGATCTTCCTTAAGCCATCCGTTTTCCTGCATTTTTTTGAAATTTTCAACAGCTTTTTCATAAACGACTTCGCTATGAATGTCTGTCCCGGCAGGTAAGTCAATTTCTGCTCTTGTAACGTGTAACAAGGATTCCTGTTTTCCGGCTGCCATTTGAGCAGCTTCTTCACTATTCATTACATCATAAGGTAAACACGAAACTCTTTCAACAATCTCCTTGGGCGGACGAAGCCCTTTAAACGGTTTTACTATTGTCATATCTCAATTTATTTAGTTTTTAATTAAATTTCGGCAAATATATTCAATTCAATCAATTAAAAAAATATATTTACAACATAATAGTATTGTAAAAAAGTTAAAGATGAAAATAAGAATTAGTCGCGGTAATCTGCTTTTATTAAGCATACTTTTGATTATTACTTTTTATTTAATAAATCGCTTTGAAAAAATTCGTAAAAGCAATTTTACAACAGGAAAAATTATTGAGTTAGAAATTATTTCGGATAAGGAAACAAAAGAAGTTTTGCAAACTATTCCCTTAATAAAGTATGAAATTGATGGAAAAGAATATAAAATTAAAGGAAATTCAACTCTTGATGCAGAAAAAGACAGCTACATAAAAATAATTTATAATCCAAAACACCCAGAGGATGGGATTGTTTATAATTTTGCAGAATTTTGGTTACCGGCATTAATCTATTGTATTGTTCCATTAATGATTTTATTTGCTGTTATACTTGGAATGATAGATCCTAAAGGTTGCCTTGTAATAAAAACTAATAAAAGCAATTTACTGCAAATTCGGAAAACGGCTTGTGATGAAAAACCAAACAAATGTGAACAAAACTACCCCCAAATACTAAATAAAACAGGAGAAGAATAGATTATTGCATGAAATGAATTTCGTCAATCCAGCTTATGATGTATTCAAGATCACAAATATTCGGATTATGAATATGCCACTTCCCGCGGATGTTTAACTCATTTAGAGCCATTTTAAAATTAGATAGTGCTATTCCCATATCAATTTTTTGAAGATCTGTAGATTTAGGAGCTCCAGTAATTTTTTCTCTTTTTAGGTAAAAGTGATATTTACTTCCCACCTTAATTACCCTCCAGGGTTGCTTATTTACTGCTGAGGGAGCAAGTCGAACGCACTCAAGTGCTTTATGATAAGGATCATCAGGATCGAAAATCAAAGGCTTATTTAAACTTTCCTCAAAAAATAATGTGTCGAAGTTATATCTTTTGCTTCCGTCTGTGAATGTGAGTCCTAATTTTTCTCTTAAAGTTTTATCTTCGGCTTTATATCCCACCGGCGTTATTGCCGGAATTGTTTCGTTGGGTTTTAAATCCAATAATTTAGCATAGTCTTTACGATTGAAAGTTCCTCCAATCCAGCATGTTCCAAGCCCCATTGATGTAAGACGTATTACAATTTTTTCGAGGCAGTAACCGTAATCTACTTCTGAAAATTCAAATTTTTCAACACATCCGCCAATAAAATACAAAGCATTAGAGATAAAACCATAAGTACCAAGTCGAACTTTTTCCTTTGCTTTAGCAACAGGTTTTTCAATAAAAATAAATCTTGTTTCATTACCAAAAGGTCCCTTACAAGGATTTTGAATAAAATGAATAATTTCCTTTATAATTTCGGGACTAAGTTCTCGTTTTTCGTATTTGCGAACAGATTTGCGTATTTTAATAGCTTCTATATCAGTCATTTCAATCAAAAATTCTTTGCAAAAATACAATTGCTTTTACAAATAAAATATGGTTTTATCTTAAGATAATATAAAATTATACTTTATTGTTGTTTTAAAGCATTAAACAATACTTCGATTGGATGTAAAGCATATGCTCCCGTTCCGTCTTGAATCTGACATCTGCAACTTGTACCGGCTGCCACAACAATTTCGTCATCATCAACAGCTTTTCTAACTGCCGGAAATAAAACAAGCTCTCCGATCTTCATTGAAATCTCATAATGCTCTTTTTCATATCCGAAACTAC